>JBCKKZ010000016.1:0-40890 GCA_038904015.1 Burkholderiales bacterium
TGGCCACGGCGGTGACCAAGGGCGACTTCACCCGCAGCGTCCAGGTCGAGGCCAAGGGCGAGGTGGCGGACCTCAAGGACAACGTCAACCAGATGATCGGCAGCCTGCGCGAGACCACGCGGCAGAACTCGGAGCAGGACTGGCTCAAGACCAACCTGGCCAAGATCACGCGCCAGTTGCAGGGCCAGCGCGACCTCATGGCGGTGTCGAAGATGGTGCTGTCCGAGCTGGCTCCGCTCATCAACGCCCAGCACGGCGTGTTCTACATGATGGACGAGACGGTGGCGGACAACCCGCGCCTCAAACTCCTCTCGGCCTACGCCTACAAGGAGCGCAAGAACCTCGCCAACGAATGGCGGGTGGGCGAAGGGCTGGTCGGGCAGTGCGCCTACGAGAAGCAGCGCATCCTGCTCACCAACGTGCCCTCGGACTACATCGAGATCACCTCGGGCCTGGGCGGATCGAAGCCGCAGAACATCGTCGTCCTGCCGATCGTGTTCGAGGACAAAGTCAAGGCGGTGATGGAAATCGCCTCGTTCACGCTGTTCAGCCCTATCCACCAGACCTTCCTTGACCAGCTCGGCGGATCCATCGGCATCGTGCTCAACACGATCGAGGCCAGCGTGCGCACCGAGGAGCTGCTCACGCAGTCGCAGACCCTCACGGAGGAGCTGCAGAGTCAGCAGGAAGAACTGAAACAGAGTAACGAGGAGCTGGAAGAAAAGGCGAAGCTGCTGGAAGACCAGAAGGTCGAGGTCGAGTACAAGAACCGCGAGATCGAGGCCTCCAAGCTGACGCTGGAGGAGCGCGCCGAGCAGTTGGCCCTCACCTCCAAGTACAAGTCGGAGTTCCTCTCCAACATGTCGCACGAGTTGCGCACACCGCTCAACAGCCTGCTCATCCTTTCACAGCATCTCGCCGAGAACGTCGAGAATAACATGAGCGAGCAGCAGATCGAATATGCCAAGATCATCCAGGGGTCAGGCAAGGATCTGCTGGCGCTCATCAACGAGATCCTCGACCTGTCGAAGATCGAGTCCGGCACCGTGACGCCGGACCTTCAGGACGTGTCGTTCGCCAACGTCGGCGAAGAGGTCGAACGGACCTTCCGCCACGTGGCGCAGAGCCGCGGCCTCGGCTTCGGCGTGGAACTCGCGCCAGGCCTGCCGCCATCCCTCTACACCGACTCACAGCGCTTGCGGCAGGCGATGAAGAACCTGCTCTCCAACGCCTTCAAGTTCACCGAGAAGGGCCGGGTATCGGTGCGCATAGCAGCGGTGGAATCGGGCTGGAGCGTGGATCATGCCGGGCTCAACCGCGCTCAGACGGTGATCGGCTTCTTTGTCACCGATACCGGCATCGGCTTGCCGGCCGATAAGCAGAAGATCATTTTCGAAGCGTTCCAGCAGGCCGACACCGGCACCGCCAGGAAGTACGGTGGCACGGGCCTGGGGCTGTCCATCTCGCGCGAGCTCGCGCGGCTGCTCGGTGGCGAGTTGCGGCTGGCGATGAGCTCGCCGGGCCAGGGCAGCACCTTCGTCTTGTACCTCCCGCTGCGCGCGCCCGAATCCGCGGCCCAGGAGGCGCCGCAGGGAAGCATGCCCCAAAAAATAATGCCCCAAGAAACAAACAGCGGCCCAAGCGCTGTCGCGGACGACCGGGCGGCAATCAAGCCGGGGGAGCGCACGCTGCTCATCATTGAGGATGACGCGGGTTTCGCCGGCCTCCTGCTGCGGGCGGCGCGCAACAAAGGTTTCAAGGGCATCGTCGCCGCGCGCGGCGACGATGGGCTCAAACTCGCCGGCGAGTTCAAGCCCACGGCCATCACGCTCGATCTGCAGCTGCCCGACATGGATGGCTGGGTGGTGCTCGAGCGCCTGAAGCGCAACCCCGACACGCGGCACATTCCGGTGGAAATTATCTCTGCCGAGGACAACCGCCCACGCGGCCTGCGTTACGGCGCCTTCGAGTACCTGGTCAAACCGGTCACCGCCGAGTCGCTGCAGAAGGCGCTGGCCGACGTGAACAAATTCACCGAGCGCGAGGTGAAGGACTTGCTCGTTGCCGACGGCGACGAGCAGCATCGCAACAACGTACTCGACCTTATCGGCAACGGCGACGTGCGCATCGAAGCGGTGGCCAGCGGCAAGGACGCCCTCGCGGCGCTCAAGAAGAAGCGCTACGACTGCATCGTGCTGGATCTCCACATGCCCGACATCAGCGTCGCCGACCTGCTCGAGGCGATCCAGGACCTTGATCTGACGCGCGACGTGCCGGTGATCGTCTACGGCATGGACGAACTGCCGCAGCAGGAGCAGGAGCGGCTGAAATCCCTGGCGCTCAAGGGCATCGTCAAGGAGGTGCGGACACCCGAGCGGCTGCTCGACGAAACGGCGCTGTTCCTGCACCGGGTGGTGTCCAAACTGCCCGAGGAGCGGCGCCAGATGCTGGAGAAGCTCTACCTGAGCGCCGACAGCCTGGCCGGCAAGAAGGTGCTGGTGGTGGACGACGACGTGCGCAACATCTTCGCCCTCACCGCGGTACTGGCACGTCACAAGATGGTAGTGCTCTCCGCCGAGAACGGCCGCGCCGCCCTCGAAGAGCTCGGCAAGAACCCGGACGTGGACATCGTGTTGATGGACATCATGATGCCGGAGATGGACGGCTTTGAGACCATGCGCCAGATTCGCCAGATGAAGCAGTTCGAGTCCCTGCCGATGATCGCGCTCACCGCCAAGGCCATGAAGGGCGACCGCGAGAAATGCATCGAGGCCGGCGCCTCCGACTACGTCAGCAAGCCGGTGGATAATACCGACCAGCTTCTTTCGCTCCTGCGGGTTTGGCTGTACAGGTAGGGAGACGAATGATGTATATACCCATGATCGAGATTCCGACGCTGCGCGCCGACGGCACGACCCAGCGCATCATGGTGCCGGCGGGCGAGCGCGCCGGCGTGCTGATCGTGGACGACACGCCGTCCAAGCTGGTGGCGCTGGCCACCATCGTCTCGGGCAAGGCGCTGGAGATCGTGACGGCAACCTCGGGCGAGCAGGCCCTGCGCCAGCTCCTCAAGCGGGATTTCGCCGTGATCCTGCTCGACGTCAACATGCCGATGATGGACGGCTTCGAGACCGCCACGCTGATCCGCAGCCACCCGCGTTCGGAGCACACGCCGATCATCTTCGTCACCGCCGAGGCACACTCGGAGGCCAAGCACATCAGAGGCTACACGCTGGGCGCGGTGGATTTCATCTACTCGCCGATCATTGCCGAGATTCTGCGCGCCAAGGTGCAGGTGTTCGTCGACCTTTTTTACCTTCAACGCCAGGTACTGATCTACAACAAACACCTGGAAAGTCTGGTGGAACAACGCACCGCTGCGCTGACCGAGGAGATCGCCGAGCGCAAACTCGCCGCGGCGGAGCTTCTCCGTTTCAAGAATGTCCTGGACAACACGCTGGACATGATTTTTATGTTTGAGCCGGAGTCCCTTCGCTTTGTTTACCTGAATCAGGGGGTGGTCCTGAGCATGGGTTATAGCCGGGAAGAGCTGCTCGGGATGACGCCCTGCCAGATCAAACCCCTTCTGCCCGAGCCGGAATTTCGGCAACTCATCGCGCCCCTGCTCTCCGGTGAACAGTCATCGCTTCGCTTTGAAACGGTGCACCGGCGTAAAGATGGCACCGATTTTTCGGTCGATGTTTTCTTGCAACTGGTAACGCAGAGCGACGGAAGCGGCCTGTTTATCGCGATCGTGCACGACATCACCGAGCGCAAGCGGGCGCAAGACGAAATCCTGCGCCTCAATGCCAGCCTCGAAGAGCGGGGGCAGCAGCGCACCGAGGAGCTGCAGAACAAACCGTAGAATTGCAACTTGCTCGTGTAACTGCCGACGCTGCCAATTTGGCCAAGAGTCAATTTCTGGCCAACATGAGCCACGAGATACGTACGCCGATGAACAGCGTCATTGGCATGTCCTATTTGGCATTGCAATCGGAGACAGATTCCAAGAGGCGTGGATATCTGACCAACATTCAAAGCTCTGCCCAGAATTTGATGAGCGTCATCAATGAAATTCTGGATTTCTCAAAGATTGAAGCCGGCATGCTTGAGGTTGAAGTGGTGGATTTTCTACTGGAACAAACCTTTGATCAACTCGATAGCCAACTGAGGGAAAGCGCAAGCAACAAAGCCCCCCGTGCCAGAATGACTTGCATCACCTCCATCTCACAATTTAGTGAGGAAAGAGGTCAGTAACAAGCAACTGAAACTGATTGACCGTGGTAGCCTGCTAAAAATTTCCTATGACTATTCGCACCTTCCTGCAGACTGTTTTGTGGTCCCTGCTTTTCAGCTTGGGCCTGGGTGCCAGCGCGGCGCAGACCCTTAGCGTTGCGGTCGTGCTCCAGTTTCCGCCGGAGCAGATATTCCGCGACTGGACTCCGGTGCTAAACGAGGTGTCGAGGCTGACCGGCCTCGACCTCAAGTTCAAGAACTATGCTTCCATCCCCGCATTCGAGACCGCTTTTTTGAACGGCTAGCCGGATGTCATCTACATGAACCCGTATCACGCGGTCATGGCCAAAAAGGCGGCCGGCTACACGCCGATATTGCGAGATGGCGCGACTCGCTTGACGGGCATCCTGGTGGTGCGCAAGGACTCTCCAATCACCCGTGTGGAGCAACTCGATGGCGCGACGCTGGAAAAACCGGTTGACAAAATGTCCCTGGCCAACGCCATGGCCAAGCTGGGCTGACAGCGCATCTTCCTGTTCTAACCCGATGTGCAGAACATAGCCGGCAGCCAGCCATGAAGGGCGACCGCGAGAAATGCATCCAGGCCGACATCCATTGTTGTCCCCGTAAACTAATAGGAGAATCCCATGATGACCTTGTTCCCAAGAATGTTCCGCAGCTTTGCGCTGTGCATGACCATGCTGTTGTGCGTGGTCACGGCCAGTGCGGCAGAGAAGGTGCCGGTGCTGGTCGGTCTGGACGGCGAGATCGGCCTCGAGAACAGCTTCTCCGCGCAGGCCATCGAGCTGGGCCTGCGCACTGCGATCGCGCAAATCAATGCGGCCGGCGGCGTGCTGGGCGGGCGTCCGATTGAGCTGGTGATCAAAGATCATCGCGGGGTACTGGCGCGCAGCATCCGCAACAACGCCGAATTCGCGGCCATGCCCAACCTGGTTGCCGTGTTCAGCGGACGCTTCAGTCCGTTGGTCATCGCGCAATTGCCGGCACTGCACGAGGCGAAACTGCCGTACCTGGTGGCCTGGGCGGCGGCCGATCCGATCATCGACAACGGCATGCGGCCGAACTACATCTTCCGCCTGTCGCTGCGAGACAGCCTGGCCATGCCGAAGTTGCTGAAGTCGGCCGAGCAGCGGGGCTTCGATAAGGTCGGCCTGCTGTTGCTCAACGGCGCCTGGGGGAGCAGCAACCTGGCTGCGGCAGAGAAATACATGCGCGAGGTCAAGAATCAGAAGATCGTCGATATCGCCTGGTTCAACGCTAGAGACACCACGCTCATCACGCAATACAAGAAGCTGACGGATGCCGGCGCCAAGGCGGTGCTGCTGGTCGCCAACGAAGAGGGTGCGCTCCTGGTGCGCGAAGTGGCGGCCCTGCCGACTAGTCAGCGCGTGCCTATCTTCAGCCACTGGGGCATCACCGGCGGCGAATTCATCAAGAATTCGGGTGCAGCATTGCAGGAAGTTGATGTGTCGGTGATCCAGACCTTCAGTTTCTTCACCGCCGACAAGCAGATGCTGGCGCGCTTCATGAAGACGGCGGAACAGACCGGTGGCATCAAGCGCATTCAGGACATGCGCGCACCGAACGGCGTGGCGCATGCCTACGACTTGATGCACATCCTGGCCAAGGCCATCAACCTGGCGCGCTCGCCCGAGCGTAGCGCCATCCACGACGCGCTGGAAAAGGTGAGCGAGCATAGAGGCCTGATCAAGCTGTACAAGCCACCGTTCACCCCGACTCGCCACGAGGCGCTCGGGCCGGCAGAGTTGCTGATGGCACGCTATAACCGGGAAGGTGTGCTGGTTCCGGCGCAGAAATAGCATGACGAAATATGACGAATTAGCATGACGAAACCCCCCTTCGTCAGCCTCGCGCGGCGCTTTGCGACTATGGCCGCGTTGTTGGCCGGCATCGCCATGCTGGCGATCGCTGGCGCATCCTGGTGGCTGATCAACCAGGAGCATGCGGCTTCTCTACGCAGCCTGCTGAAAAAGGATGCCGAGCTGCAGGCGACAAGCGTCAGCAGCAAGCTGCACGCTATTGCCGCCCGAATGTCTGAACTCGCCAATAGCAGCCTGATCGCAAACGCCCTGGTTGACAACGCTAACAAGGAAAGGTTTCTGGTTCCGTTCCTGAACAGCCTCCAGCGTATCCATGACGTATCGGTGGCTATTCTGTTTACCGATTTCGAAGGGCGTCAAATCGCCCACAACGGCAACGACAGCTTCAGCGAGCAAGAGTTGAACTGGCTGAGAGAAAAGTTTCCCGCCGCCCAACCCGCTGCACGGGTGCAGCTCGGCGAAAAGGGCGAAGAGCTGATTGCGGTCGAGTTCATTGTCCATTCGCGCTTGAATTCGGCGGAAGGCGCCTTGCTCTACAGAATCAAATTGGACGAGCTTCCGCTGCAGAAGGGCGTGCGGCTCGTGCGTAGCAAGGAATCTGAACAGCTGTCGCATTCTCCGACGGCCATTGCTGCAGCGGTGAATGTACCGCCGATTTACAAACATTTTGATTTCGCCGTTCTCATCAGCCCTGACCCCACCGCCAGGTCGGTCGATTGGCAGCGGCTGGGGGTATTTTTCATACTGGCAGTCGGCATGGTGGTGACGGTGATCATCCTGGGGCTGCACTTCGGCAAAAGGCTGACCAGGGATTTGCTGAGCTTGCAATTTTTTGCCCGAGACGTCGCTGAAAAGGGCTTTGGCACGGGCCGCGCGGAAGCCGCCGACAGCCTTGAGGTCGAAAGCCTGGCGCAGTCGATCAACCGTATGCTGGCGCACCTGAGACAGGAGCATGACAAGCTGAATGAAAGCGAGTCCGAACAGAAACGTATTTCGGCGATGCTGCAGCAAAACGTCCGGGAGATGGCCGCCATCCAGTTTGCGCTGGACCAGCACGCCATCGTCAGCATCACCGATCTGCTCGGAAACATCACCTATGCCAACGATCTTTTTTCCAAAATCAGCGACTACCCTCGGGAGGAGTTGATGGGTAAAAACCATCGATTGATCAACTCCAATGCGCATTCGCAGGCCTACTTTGAGGATCTCTGGCAGACCATTGGTGCTGGACGCGTCTGGCATGGTGAAATTTGCAACCGAAATCGCTCCGGCTCACTCTACTGGGTCCAATCGACCATCGTTCCTCTTTTAGGCGAGGATGGACGACCAGAACAATACATCGCTATTCGCACCGACATCAGCGCACACAAGGAGGCCGAAAGCGAGTTGTTACGGGCCAAGGACGCGGCCGAGCAGGCGGATCAGGTCAAGAGTAATTTTTTAGCGAACATGAGCCACGAGATTCGCACGCCGTTGAACGGCATCATAGGAATGACGGAGCTGGCGCTCGACACCGAGTTGAACGCGGAACAGCGCGAATACCTGGGCCTGGTGAAAGTCTCGGCAGATGCACTGTTGCACATCGTCAACGACATCCTGGACTTCTCCAAGATCGAAGCCGGACTCCTGAAAATCGAAATCATCGAATTCTCGCTGGAGCAGATGCTGCACGACACCATGAAAACACTGGCCGCGCGGGCACACCAAAAAGACCTGGAACTGCTACTGCACGTCGCCCCCGACGTGCCCGACCGCCTGATCGGCGACCCCGGGCGCCTGCGCCAAGTACTCGTCAACCTGGTCGGCAACGCCATCAAATTCACCCAGACCGGCGAAATCGAAGTAGCCGTACACCGCCTCAAAGCCATCACCCCAACCCAGACCGAACTGCGCTTTAGCGTACGCGACACCGGCATCGGCATCGCCCGCGAGAAATTCAAGGCCGTATTCGACTCCTTCTCCCAAGCCGACACCTCCACCACCCGCCAATACGGTGGCACCGGCCTGGGCTTGAGCATCTCGGCCCAACTCGTCTCCCTGATGGGCGGACACATCGAACTCGAAAGTGAACTCGGCCAAGGCAGCACCTTTACCTTCACCTTGAGCCTGGCCACCGGCTCCAACGACGCCTATGCCAGCTACCAAAGCACCGGACGCGTCGTCGGCCTGCCCGTCCTGATCGCCGACGACAACGCCACCAACCGCAGCCTGCTGGTCCAAATGCTGCGCAACTGGCAAATGCTGCCCACCGCCGTAGAAAGCGGCGAACAAGCCCTGCAAGAACTAGAACGCGCCAGCGCCAGCGCCACACCCTACGCCCTGGCGATACTCGACGTCCAGATGCCCGTCATGGACGGATTCGAGCTTGCACAGCGCATCCTTGCGCAACCCAAATACGTAGGGGCCACCGTCATGATGCTGACCTCCGAGGACCAACGCGGACAGGCCACCCGCTGCCGCGAACTCGGCGTCGCCAGCTACCTCATGAAACCCATCACGCAATCCGAACTACTGGACGCCATCATGACCGCACTGGGCGAGCCACTCCAGTCAAGCACCCCACTCATCACCCGCCACTCCCTGCGCGAGAACCGGCGCAGACTCAAGCTGCTGCTCGCCGAAGACAACGCCGTCAACCAAACCCTGGCCGTACGCCTGCTGCAAAAACTCGGACACACCGTGACCGTCGCCAACAACGGTCTGGAGGCCGTAGAACACTGGCAGGCAGGCGGGTTCGACGCCATCCTGATGGACGTGGACATGCCAATAATGAACGGCTACGAGGCCACCGAACGCATCCGCGCCATTGAAACAACAAGCCATGGACTTGTTCCGGCCCACACCCCCATTGTGGCCATGACGGCCCACGCCATGCGGGGCGCACGCGAGGAGTGTTTAAGCCGCGGCATGGATGCGTACCTGGCCAAACCGATCGACACCGAAGCGCTGTGGCGCGAACTTGATGGGCTGATGCCGGCCAGCGTCGCCGAACCCGAAGTCGCACCCGCCACAGCTGTGCCGCCCTGCGCAAAAGTTGCCGATTTTGCGGCAGCACGCCAGACCATGGACGACGACCGTAAGTTGTTCGAGGAAATTGTGAGGCTGTTCCAGAGCGATGCGCCAGTGCGGATGCAGCAAATTCTGGAGGCACTGGCCCGGGGCGAGAGCGAAGCGGTGCACCGGGGTGCGCACAGCATCAAGGGGATGGCGGGCATCTTCAGCGCTGAACGCACCGTGCAGGCGGCGGCCCGGCTGGAGGAGCTGGCGGCATTGGGGTCGCTCAAGCCGGGTGCGGTGGAGGCGGCTGCAGAGCTGGAGGCGGCTATGGCTGACCTGCAGGCAGCATTGCTGCTTTATCAGTGGTGAGGCGATTGTCTGGCGTGTCCAATTTTTAGGCGTGGTTCAAAACCGGGTAACACTTTCAGTGAAACCCAAACTTCCAACCAGTAGTGCGGTTTGATGGGACCGGGCTCCATCGGGGACACTTGCGCCTTTTGCCGTGAAGCGAGTACCCGATGAATAACCCACAGTGCGTAGCAGCCAACATGCCAGCCCACGAGCGCAAGGGTCTTGCCATCTTGGCGCTGACAAAGATCGCACAGGTCACGCAACTGGGGGCGAGGCAATCTCGAACTCCTCCGACACCGCCTGCCCGATCAACTCGCGCGCCCCGTGGCGCAGCAGCTCCGCGAGCGGATCGATGACTTCGTCTTTCTTGCGAAACCGAACTACCGTATCCTGTTGCATGGTGGCGTGACTCCTTGTTGGTTGCTGAAACCGATCTCGACAATCGAATTCCAGCAGGTCACGCCGCCTTCATCAACTCACCTCCGTACACAAGATTCGGTTATAGCTCCAGGATCCGACATCAATTGCCTTTAGTCCACGCCCACCATTTTCTGATCAACATCCGCGAGGGTCAAAACTGCCGACCATCAGCGTGCGTGACCAAAAACGCCCCTTTCCCCATCACGATTGATGACCGTGCTCATCGTCCCCGCGAAGGCGGGGTGTGCTTGATTAGACTGGATTCCCGCCTTCGCGGGAATGACAAAGTGGGGTAAGCAGGCAATCTGCGAAGCGGATGCTCGCAAAATATTAATTTTTAGAGGTGCCCTCAAGATAATGCAGGTAGAGCTGGGAATCCTCCTCGGCATAAAAACAGGCCGAGCGATTGTTGCCGCGCTGGATGATGTGCCATGAGGGTCTGTCCCCTCTTATGCTATCGGCGGCTTCCCAGATTACTTTAGGAGGCTACGCACCGTTGTCGCTATTGCGGCCCTAATACGCGCAAGATTTCTTCTACCGTAGTTTTGCCCTGATTGACCTTGTCGCGGGCATCCTCGATCAATGTCGTCATGCCGTTTTTCCGTGCGAGATTGCCAATATCCAGAATGGTGGCGCCATTGGCAATAAGCTGGCGAATCTGGTCATTAACGGCCAGCACCTCAAACAACCCCACCCGCCCCTTATAACCGCTGCCGTGGCAGTGGCTGCATCCCTTACCCTTGCTCGCCGTCATGTTGGATGGCGTAAATAGCGGCCCCAGGCTGGCCAACAACATCGGCGGTGGTGTTTCCGCCTCGCGGCAATGCTCGCATATTTTCCTGACCAGACGTTGCGCCACGATGCCTTCCAATGCCGCAGCAACCACGTAAGGTTTGAGGCCTAAATCGAACAAGCGCGAGATGCTGGCCACCGCCGAGTTGGTATGTAAGGTAGAAAATACAAGATGGCCGGTCATGGCGGCTTGGAACGCCACCTCCACCGTGTCAAGGTCGCGGATTTCCCCGAGCAGAATCACATCCGGATCCTGGCGTAGGATGGCGCGCAACACGACTGGAAAAGTCAGCCCAATTTTCTCTCTAATCGTCACCTGGAAGGCTTGATCCATGTAATATTCCACTGGGTCTTCGATGGTGACATAATTTTTCATAGGCGTCGCGGTGTGCTGCAACAGTCCATATAGCGTGGTCGTTTTGCCGCTGCCGGTGGGCCCCGTGGTCAGTATCAGGCCCTGCGGCTTCTTCACCATATTTAGGATTTGCGCCAGGTCAGACGGCGAAAAACCCAGACCTTCCAGACCCACAATCGCCGCATTGCGGTCGAGTATGCGCAGCACAATTTTTTCGCCGTTAATGCTCGGCAACGTGGAAATGCGCAAATCCACGTTGCGCATCGGCATCTTGACTGTGATGCGCCCATCTTGCGGACGGCGCCGTTCGCTGATATCCATTGCCGCCATCACTTTAATCCGCGACACCAGCGATTTATGCAACTGGTGCGGAATATTGATCTTGTCAACCAGTACACCATCGATGCGGTAGCGCACTATCACGCTCTTGATGCGTGGCTGAATATGGATGTCGCTGGCGACAAGCCGGATTGCCTCCATAATAATCGCATTCACCAGGCGGATAGCCGTTGGCACCTTGGTGCCGCGCAGCAACTCCACCAGCGATTGATCATCTTCTTCCGCGATGACTATCTCTATGCCATCGTCCGAATCTGGGCTGGAGACCAGCGCATCCATATCGTGGAAGTTGACCTCTGCGCCATGCAGTTCGGTCAATTTTGCCTCGATTGCCGCCACCGTGGCCACCATCGGCTGTATCTCCAGTCCAGACGCAAAGCGCAGGTCATCCAGCAGGCCCATGTCCAAGGGGTCAGCCAATGCCAGCAACAGCCGCTTCCCTTCCAGCCGCAACGGCACCACCAGTTGCTGCTGGCACATGCTGCGCGGAATCAGCGCGGCCACCGCCGCATCGATCTGAAATTCCGGCAGCGACACCGCCTCGATCATGAACTCCTTGCACAAGATGTCATGGATCGTTTTTTCAGATACCCAGTCATGCTCCAGCAGCAGCTTGATGACGGGTTCTCTGCGCTGTTGTTGCAGGCGATACAGTTCTTGCGCCTGTAGGTTGCTGAGCAAATTTTTCTTGTTGAGCATGACAGTCAACTGGCTGCGGTTGCTGACCATGAACTTGGACAGTAATTTAATTTCCTGGGTCTTTTGCGCGTTGTCCTTCAACAGCACCTTATTCTTCTGGATCAGGTCATACTGCGCCAGTGCCAGCGCCACGGTTATGCGCAGGTCGTCGTTATTCCACGGCTTGAGGATAAATTTATACACCGCGCCTTCATTGATGGCGGCCATCACCGCGCCGGTATCGGCGTGTCCAGTCAACATGATGCGGATCATGTCGGGCCTAACCGCCATGGCCTGCTTCAACAGTTCTACGCCATTCATGCCCGGCATCATGTAATCGGAAATTATCAGGTGGTACGGTTCCTCGAGCAACAGCTTGAGCGCTTCTGTGCCGCTGGTGGCGGTCACGATCACGTAGTTCTCCTGGCGGAAGATGCTCTGCAATACCTTGAGCATGATCGGCTCATCGTCCACCAGCAGCATGCGATAGCCGGTCGTTTTGGATTGCGCTCCGGTAAACAAAGATGTGTAACTAGACATTCAATCTCGTATTTTCGTGGCGGATTCATGTACCCGCTGGTAGTGTGTCGTACGATCAATCTACCAGTATTTTCCAATCCAGGTATGGGCCTGAAGCTGGCTTGAGTTGGTGACTCGTTGCTGTTCGGATTGATCGGGTTAAAAGTGGAAGTTTAAGGGGGTTGGGTTTTGTCTTCTGGTTTTCATTGATCCAGGCCCCTGCCAGGCCGCCGGAGGCACCCCCGGCGCGCATGATTTTTTGGTACGCCGAAAACACTCGGTTGTGTGAACTCGATTTGGTATGGTTCAATGCGAATCCTTGATCCGGAAATTCAACCCTGTGGCCTGACCATTTTCTATAACAAGACCCCCATCGCCGAACTGCTGGACGTGCCCCAGGGCAAGCCCAGGCTGCTGGTGGTGGACGATGAGCCGATCAACATCCAGGTGATGCACCAGATCTTTGCGGCTGACTACCAGGTGTTCATGGCCACCGGTGGGGCGCAGGCCCTGGCGATCTGCAAAGACAACCCGCCGGACCTGGTGCTGCTTGATGTGGTGATGCCGGGAATGGACGGGTTCGAGGTTTGCCGCCAGCTCAAGGCCGATGACTCGACGCGGAACATCCCTGTCATTTTTGTCACGGCATACAATGACGCGGCGCAGGAAACCCATGGCCTGGACGTGGGGGCGGTTGACTTCATTACCAAACCGGTCAACCCCGCCGTGGTGCGGGCACGGGTCAAGACGCATCTCACGCTGAAATTCCAGTCGGACATGATGCGCAAGCTGGTGTTTCTGGATGGCCTGACGGGCGTGTTCAATCGGCGCCACTTTGATCAGCAGATCGTGGTTGAGTGGGCACGCTCGGCACGCAATGCATCGGCCTTGAGTGTGATTATGATCGATGTCGATTTCTTCAAGCGCTACAACGACCACTATGGTCATCAAGCCGGGGATGACTGCCTCCGACACATTGCCATGGCGCTGCAGTCGGCGCTCAAGCGCCCGGCTGATCTGGTCGCGCGCTACGGTGGCGAAGAATTTGTCTGCATCCTGCCCGACACCCGCTTTGACAACGCGATGCACATGGCGCGCCTGCTGGAGCAACAGGTCCGGGCGTTGCAGATTCCACATGAAAAATCCGATGTCAGTCCGATCGTGACCGTCAGCCTCGGTGTGGCAGCGCGCTCAGAGCCCGACGCCAATACGGGGGACGGCGCCGGGACGGCGGACAGCAGCAGCGCGGCCTTGCTCGCGCGGGCCGACGCCCATCTGTACCTGGCCAAGAGTCATGGTCGCGGGCGGGCTTGTGGATCGTGATGTGCCGCACGTGAATGGCCTTCCTCCTGGTGGTCAGGCAATAGCGTCTACTCGATCCAGTCGGTAACCGTAACCGTACACCGGCGACATTTTCCAGCCCCGAGTTCCATCCAGGGAAAGCTTTTTGCGCAAACGGCTGACATGGGTATCGACGGTGCGCGTATCCACATCGGCATTGATACCCCAGACCTTGTTGAGCAGGTGGTCGCGTGACAACAACTTGGCCGGGCTTTGAAACAGATACACCGCCAAGTCGAATTCCTTTTGCGTCAGGGTGACCGGTGCGCCATCCATTGACAGGATCTGGCGAGGGATGTCGATCTCGAAGGGCCCCAATCGCAAAACAGGCAACCCGCCGGGGCTGGCCCGCCGCGCGGCCGCTGCCAACCTGGCGATCAGCTCAAGCTGTTTGGGCGGCTTGACGACAAAATCATCGGCCCCGGCCTGCAAGGCCTGCACCACCGTTGCCTCATCGTCGCGGGCCGTCAACACGACCACCGCCATATGCCACCCCATGTTCTGACGAACCCACTGGAGCACTTCAGCGCCGCTGCCATCGGGCAACATCCAATCCAGCAGCAGGCCATCAAAGTGCTCCCCCTTGAGCCCGCTAATCATCGTGGCAACGCTACCAAACAAGGTGAAGGTGTGCTGCGCGCCAGTCAGCCACCGTTGGATCAGCGCTTGGTAGATTTCGTCATCTTCCAAAATTCCAACGTGCATGAGATTTCACCGAGTGCTTGCGAGGATTAGCAGTGTAGCGCTGAGTTCACATTCAGCTAACACTTGAAGGTGTCTTTCTGCGGGAACTGGACTTCATGCGGGGCGTGCCGATCGTTTATCTGACTGCCAAGGCCATGCAAGACGAATCGGAAGGACTGCTGCAACATGGTGCGACAGGCAGCATTGTCAAACCGTTCGACCCGGTAACGCTGCCCAAGGATATCCGTATTTATTGGGAGCATGGACGTGGCATACACCCCCCTGAGGGCTTGGACCCGGCGTTCGCAGAACAATTTTCTCAAATCAGGCAGACTTTTATCCTGGGCTTGGCCAAACGTGAATCTGAAATTGAGCATGCCCCCACTCGCGCCAACCTGAATGCCGCCCTACACCGTTTGGCGGGCGCGGCGGGTGCCTTTGGCTTTGAAGACTTGAGCCAACTGGCCCGCAGCGTCATGCAAGCATCCCATCACGATGATGAAGCTCATTGGCTCAAAGACATGGCAGAGCTGAAGCAAACATTAAAGACAATCAGGGGCACTGGCTAAATTACTGACCGACTGCAAAGTTGGCACACTTTCGACACACTTTCAGCAGTCGATGGACTTCTAATTGATTCCAAGTTCACAACACCGAACACCTTTGGTACTGAGCTAGTAATTTTTTAGGAGAAATTCATGACTACTATCACTCTCAACAATACACCGCAGGCCAAAGATGACCTGTACACCGTCACCATGCTTGGTGGGATTATTAGCGAGGATGGCGGCACCAGCACTCTGAATGTGATGGCAAACGACCTCGGCGGCAAGGCCAAGTCGCTGTATTCGCTGGACGACGGGTTCGAAAACGAGGGTTCGGCTACCTCGGCCGACCTACTCACCCGGGACGTGGTGGGCTTTGACAATACCAGCAAGGCTGGCGCCTTGATCGAGATCACAGCAGACGGCAAGGTCAGCTATTCGATGACCGCCGCCAGCGTGGCGAAGTTCCAGTCTCTTGCCGAAGGCGAGATTGGATTGGACACCTTTACCTACGCCATCCGGCTGGGCAATGGCACCCTGAGCTCGGCAACGGTGACGGTGCAAATTAAGGGCACCAACGACGTGCCGGTCATCACCAGCATGACGCAGAGTGGCTCGGTCAAGGAAGACGGCACGCTGACGGCCACCGGCACGGTCACCTCCAGCGATGTCGATAACGGCGCCACCGCCACTTACAGCGGCAACGCCACTGGCAGCTACGGCAGCTTCGCGGTTGCCGCCAACACCGGCGTGTGGACCTACACGCTGGCCAACGCCGCGCACCAGAACCTGGCCGAGGGGGAAACCAAGAGCGAAACTTTCAAGGTCACAGTGACCGACGACAAGGGCGCTACCGCGACCCAGAACGTGACTCTCACCATCACCGGCACCAATGACGTCCCGATCGTAGTGGCCGACACCAATGCCGGAAACGAAGACAGCACCATCACCGGCACGGTGGCCAGCAACGACTCCGACGTGGATAACGGCGCAGTCCTGAGCTACGGCCTGAACGCTTCGGTGGACGGCCTGACGCTCAACACCGACGGCAGCTACAGCTTTGATGCCGGCAACGCGGCGTACCAAAGCCTGGCGCAGGGCGCCACGATGGACGTGGTGGCCGACTACACGGTGACCGACGAGCACGGTGCGAGCAGCACCAGCACCCTGACCATCACGCTGACCGGCACCAACGACGCGCCGATCGCGGTGGCCGACACCAATGCCGGTAACGAGGACACCACCATCACCGGCACGGTGACCAGCAACGACAGCGATGTCGACACCGGCGCAGTCCTGAGCTACAGCCTCAACGCCGAAGTGGCCGGCCTGACGCTCAACAGCGACGGCAGCTACAGCTTTGATGCCAGCAACGCGGCCTACCAGTCCCTGGCCAAGGACGACACGACCGACGTGGTGGCCGAATACACGGTGACTGACGAGTTTGGCGCAACCAGCACCAGCACCCTGACCATCACGCTGACCGGCACCAGCGACGCGCCCCCGCCGCCCGTGGACCCGATAGAGGATTTCCGGTTCAACAGTGGTGGCGCAGGTGGCAAATTCCCGGGTTCCGGTGACGACAATACGGCCGAAGGCTTCACCAATAACGACACGCTGACGTTCACCGGCTATGGCAATTATGAGACCTTGACCATCTTTGAAGGGCTTTATGGGCTGGGCAATCTGGCGGTCCCCGACACGAAGTTTGTGATCGTAGATGGAGATGGACATGCCCATCATATTCACGCTAACCATGATGGACATGACCATGTCCATAGCGGAACTACCGATACGGGTTACCTCGTCGATTACACCGATTTGACGTTAGCCCAAATCGACGTAACCAGCGACAGTACTCCCCTCATAGCCATCACTGGCATAGTCCCATAGTCACATCATTGGCATAGACATCAACCTGCATCTGCGGGTCAGGTCGAATGGCGGGGGCGATGCAAGTCGTCCCCGTTTTTTTACACAAATCGCTTGTCCCGGAATAAAAGGGGAAGAATTAGGGTCAGACTCCAATTAGTCACATTCGCTACAAATAGCATGGCTGCCTACGCCCGTTTTTATTGATCTACAGCCCGATTTGGCGTTCAATACACCTTGGACGGGCGCATCCGCTTCCACCTGGCCTTGCGGCCGGAAGACGAAGCCAGCTTCCATGAAAATAAATTGCGGGAGATTGTCCTGTCGCAAACGGCGACGGGCAGCTTTGAGCTGTCATTCCTGCTTTTAATGCCTCCACAGGGCAATGAACCCCCGGCTGACAAAGAGCAAGACTCGGGCGAAATCCCCGAATACGTGATGATTGACGAGGCCCCATGAGTACCCTGAAAACACCTTCCGAACTACGCCAGGCGGTGATGTCGCTGCGGCCTTATTTTGTGCGGTCCGCCTGGTTCAGCGTCTGTTCCGGCCTGCTGATCCTTGCCCCAAGCGGCTACATGCTGGAGGTCTATGACCGGGTCGTCAACAGCCGCAGCCACATGACGCTGGCGATGCTGACCGTGCTGGTGCTGGGCGCGTATGTGCTGATGGAAATTCTGGAATGGGCACGGGCGGAGATATTGCACGGGGCTGGCCTGCAACTGGACAAGCAGATGCGCAACCGGGTCTTTGGCGCGATCTTCGAGGCCAATCTGAAACGCATGCCCGGCGGCAGCGTGCAACCGCTGAACGACTTTCGCACCGTCCGGGAGTTTCTGCATTCGCCCCCGCTGCTGGCGCTGATGGAGGCCCCCGTCTCGCTGGTCATTCTGGGTTTGATGTTTGCCATCAACCCCGTGCTGGGCTGGGCCGCCGTGGTGGGCTCGCTGGTGCAGGTTTTTGTGGGCTGGCTCAATGAAAGAAGCACGCAGCCGCCTTTGGTGGCCGCGAACCGCAGCGCGATTGCAGCGCAGCAATATGCCGACGGTTCGCTGCGCAATGCGCAGGTGATTGAGTCCATGGGCATGCTGCGCGACATTCACCGGCGCTGGATGGGCAAGCAGCGGGAGTTTCTGGGCCTGCAAGCCATCGCCTCTGACCATGCGGGCGTTTACCAGGCGGCCACCAAGTTCTTGCAAGTCACCATGGGCTCGCTGTTGCTGGGGCTGGGCGCCTGGCTGCTGCTGCAGAACCAGCTTAATAGCGGCGCCGGCATGATGATCATCGGCTCGATCCTGGGCGGCCGGGTGCTGGCACCGCTGGTCCAGGTCGTGACCCAGTGGCGCACGGTGGTCAACGTGCGCGATGCGTGGCAACGTCTGGAGGGTCTGCTGGCGGCCGTCCCGCCCAGGCCGGACACGATGGCACTGCCGCCGCCGCGGGGCTTGCTGCAAGTGGAAAGCCTGGTGGCGGGTGCGCCCAGCGGCGGGCCGGCCATCATCAAGAATGTGGCGTTCAGCCTGGCCCCTGGTGAAGTGCTGGCAGTGGTGGGGCCCTCCGCTTCGGGCAAAACGACATTGGCGCGGCTGCTGGTGGGTCTTTGGCCGGCAGCGGGCGGCAAGGTACGGCTGGACGGCGCAGATATCTTTAGCTGGGACAAAAGCGAGCTGGGCCCGCATATCGGCTATCTGCCACAGGGGGTGGAGCTTCTCGAAGGCACGCTGGCCGAGAATATCGCCCGCTTCGGCGAGCTCGAGAACGCCAAAATCAAGGCCGCCGCGCAGGCCGTCGGCCTGCACGATTTCATCATGAGCCTGCCAGAGGGTTATGACAGTCCGGTCGGCCGGGAGGGCGCCATGTTGTCCGGCGGTCAGCGGCAGCGGGTGGCTCTGGCGCGTGCCATTTATGGTGACCCGGTGCTGGTGGTGCTGGATGAACCCAATTCCAGCCTGGACGAGGCTGGCGACGCGGCGCTGGCCGCCGCCATCCTGGCGCTCAAGGCGCGCGGCACGACGTTTGTCGTCATGACGCACCGCACCAGTGTGCTGGCAGTGGCGGACAAAATGCTGGTGTTGCGCGACGGCGTGATGCAGGCCTTCGGACCACGCGACGATGTGTTGGCAGCCTTGAAGAAAGCCAACGAGCAAGCGGCGGCTGCGCAAGCTGGCCAGGCCCCTGGCAGCGCTCTGGCTACCGCGGCCTGAAATCGGAAACGCTACAACGTCACAAACCCATGAAAAAATCCGAATTCTTCAATCGCAGTGAATTGACTGCCACGCTGTGGGCTTTCCGCAGGGAATTCCTGATCGTCGGGCTACTGAGCTTCCTGGCGAACCTGCTGATGCTGGCGCCGACCCTCTACATGCTGCAGATATTTGACCGGGTTCTGATCAGCCAGAGCGGACTCACGCTGCTGGCGGTGTCGCTGATCACGCTGTTCCTGCTCGGCGTGATGGCGTGTTCCGAATGGCTGCGCTCGCGGGTGCTGGTCAGGGCCGGCATGCGCTTTGACGAGCAGCTCAGCACCCGGGTCTTCAACGCGAGTTTTGAGGCCTACCTGCGCCAGTCATCGACGAATCCGTCGCGGGCTTTCGGGGACCTGATCCAGATTCGCCAGTTCATGACGGGCAGCGGCATCTTCGCGCTGTTTGATGCGCCGTGGGCGCCGATTTATATTGCGGTCACCTTTTTCCTGCACCCCTGGCTGGGCATTTTATCGCTGGTGTTCGCCGTGATCCAGGCTGCGCTGGCCTGGTTCGGGCATCGGCACAGCGTCGCCCCTTCCGAAGAAGCGAGCAAAGCCGGCAGTGAAACCACCAGCTATCTGCAGAGCAAATTGCGCAACGCAGAAGTGCTGGAGTCTATGGGCATGATAGCCAATCTCCAAAAACGCTGGAATGACAAGCACGCGGCCTGGATGGACAAGAGCTCCTCCGCACAGGGTCTGACCCATCGCGTGACCGCCTGGAGCAAGTTCATTCGTTACAGTCAGCAGTCCCTGGCGCTGGGGGCTGGCGCCTTGCTGGTGATTGACGGCCAATTGTCACCGGGCGCCATGATTGCCGCGAACGTGCTGATGGTGCGTGCGCTCGCGCCTATCGACCAGTTGGTGAGCACGTGGCAAAGTTTTGTGACGTGCAAAAATGCCTTTGCCCGGCTGGAGACGCTGCTGGCCGACTACCCGGAGCGCGACCCCGCGCTGACGCGCGTTGGACCCACAGGCGAGATCACCCTGCGCAATGTTTTTGCCAGTGCCGCGGGGCGCACGGCACCCATTCTGAAAAACGTGTCGTTTGCGGTTCCCGCAGGGACCGTGGTTGCCGTGCTCGGGCCTTCAGGTTCCGGCAAATCCACGCTGGCCAGGGTCATGGTCGGGATCTGGCCGGACGTGATCGGCGAAACGCTGCTCGACGGTTTGCCGATCCAGTCCTGGAATCGCATCGAGCTGGGCCCCCATCTGGGCTATCTGCCACAGGATGTGGAGCTGTTCGAGGGCTCGATTGCGGAGAATATTGCGCGTCTTGGCGAAGTCGATTCCGAGAAGGTGATAGCGGCGGCGCGCTGCGCCGGGATGCACGAGATGATCCTGCGCTTTCCCAAAGGTTATGACACCTCCATCGGCGAGGCCGGCAACCTGCTGTCCGGCGGGCAACGGCAACGCATTGGCCTGGCGCGTGCGATCTACGGTGAGCCTTCGCTGATCGTGCTGGACGAGCCGAATGCGAATCTGGACGATGCGGGCGAAGCCGCCTTGCTGCGCACGGTGCGCGAGCTGAAAGCCAAAGGGAAAACCGTCTTTCTGATCACCCATCGACCCGGCGCCATTGCCGTGGCCGACCGGCTCATGGTTCTTCGCGATGGCGAGATCTTTGCCGATGGGCCGAAGGATGCCGTGCTGGCCGCCTTGCGCCCCCCCGCTGCCGCGCCCTCTCCTGTGCCACCGGTGCCGCCGGTGCCGCCGATGTCACCCCAGCTCGCCTGAACCGGGCACAACTCCCTTTTTCATTACTTTTCACCAGAGTCCGCCATGGCCAAACCAGATTTCATGAAACGCCTGACCCGCCCCGCTGCCGTGCCCACCCTGGGAGAACCGACCAGGGGCGATGCACCCAGATCCGACCTGGGCCGGGCCGGGCGCATCGGCCTGTGGGCGCTGGGCATCGGCTTTGGCGGCTTTCTGCTGTGGGCGGCCTTGGCCCCGCTGGATGAGGGCGTCCCCAGCCAGGGGCACGTCGCGATAGACACCAAACGCAAGACGGTCCAGCATCTGAGCGGGGGCATCATCAAGGAAGTGTTGGTGGGTGAGGGCGACCAGGTCAAGGAAGGCCAGTTGTTGATCCGGCTCGACGATGCCGCCGCCAAAGCCAACTTTGAATCCGTGCGGCAACGCTACCTGGGGCTGCGCGCCATGCAGGGCCGCCTGCTGGCCGAGCAGGCGGGGCAAAACGTCATTACTTTCCACCCGGACTTGGTGGCGGCCGCCAGTGATCCCCTGATCCGGCAACAGACGCTGAACCAGGAGCAACTGTTCCAGTCGCGCAAAGCCGCTTTGCGCGCCGACCTGCAAGGCATCGAGGAAAGCATCCAGGGCCAGCAAGGTCTTTCGCAGTCGTATGAAGGCATGCAGGGCAATCGGCGCAACCAGCTGGCACTGCTCAACGAAGAGCTCAGCCATACCCGTGGCCTGGTCAAGGACGGTTACGCACCGCGCAATCGCCAACTGGAGCTGGAGCGCCAGGTGTTCGAATCCAGCGCCGCGATTGCGGAACTCCAGGGCAATACGATCCGGGCCAAACACGCCATGGCCGAATTGCGCCAGCGCTCCATCGCCCGGCAGCAGGAATACCGCAAGGAGGTGGAGTCGCAGTTGGCCGACGTGACGCGGGAGGCGCTCAGCGATTCGGGAAAGTTTCTCGCGCTGCAGGATGAACTGATACGTACCGAGATCCGCTCGCCGGCGTCGGGCCAGGTGGTGGCGCTGGCCACACAGACCGTGGGCGGCGTGATTGCCCCGGGCCAAAAATTGCTGGATGTGGTGCCGGCCAATGAATCGCTGCTGCTGGAAACGCGGGTGCTGCCGCATTTGATTGACAGCGTGCATGCCGGCATGCCGGTGGATGTGCGCTTTTCGTCTTTTGCGCATTCTCCGCAACTGGTGGTGCAGGGCAAGCTGGTGTCGGTGTCAGCCGATTTGCTGACCGACCCGCAAAACGGCATGACCTACTATCTGGCGCGGGTTGCCGTGACGCCCGAGGGACTGAAGAAACTGGGCAAGCGTCAGATGCAGCCCGGCATGCCGGTCGAGGTGGTGCTGCGAACCGGCGAACGCTCACTGCTGACCTACCTGCTGCATCCGCTGACCAAGCGCATTGCCGCGTCCATGAACGAGGAGTGAACTGATGGAAGAAAAATCCCGTACAGCAGCACGCCGGCAGCCAGCAGGCAGGGCCCTCGCTTTTGTCGTCGCGCTGACCTGTAGCGCCGCCTGCGCACCCGCCTGGTCGCTTGACTTGCTGCAGGCCTACCAGGCGGCCATGGAAGAGGATGCGTCGATACGTGCCACGCGGGCGGCGACTGACGCCCGGCGCGAGCGCCTGCCCCAGGCCCGCGCGCAACTCCTACCGAACCTGTCAGCCAGCGCTTCGCGCAACCGCAACTCGCTTGAAAGAACCACGCCCGGCTTTCAGGACAACCCGGTCACCACCAACACCCGTTACGGCAGCAGCAGCGAGGCGCTGACTCTGCGGCAACCCATCTTTCGCAAGTACCAGATGGCTGATTACCGTCAAGCACAAGCGCAGGTGGACGATGCCAACGCCATTTTGGAACGGGAGCTGCAAAACGTCGCGGTGCGTGTCAGCGGCGCCTACTTTGAGGCCTTGTTGACCGCAGAACAGCTGGCACTGGTACTGGCGCAAAAAACCGCCTACACCACCCAGCTCGATGCCGCACGCAAACGTTTGGCGGCCGGCGCAGGAACCCGGACCGATATCGACGAGGCGCAAGCCGCCCTGGATCTCAACCTGGCGCAGGAACTGGAGGCACGCCAGAATGTGGACTTTACCCGCAGGCAACTCCAGACCCTGATCAATCGCCCGATCGATCACCTGGCCGCGCTGGATGCGCAGAAGATGCAACTGGTTCAGCCTGCGCCAAATCGGGTGGAAGACTGGATAGCGCGCGCCGAAGCCAGTAGTCCCGAGATTCAGTCGCTGAAGGCGCAGCTTGAAGCGGCCCGCTATGAAGTGGACAAGGCCCAGGCCGGCCATTTCCCAACGCTGGATGCGGTCGCACAGTGGTCGCGCAATGACAGCGATACGGTCACCAGCGTGAACAACCGCTTCACCAACAAGTCGATCGGTCTGCAACTCAATATCCCGATCTTTGCGGGTGGCTATGTCAATTCCCAGGTGCGACAGGCGCTGGCCGAGCAGGAGCGCGCCGAGCAGGCGCTGGAGGCGTTACGCCGGGACCTCGGGGTGCGTGTGTACCGCGAATTCCGCGGGGTGACGGAAGGCGTCTTGAAGGTCAGGGCTCTTGAACAGGCCGTACGTTCGATGGAGCAGGTGGCCTTGTCCAATCTCCGTTCGTTCGAGGCGGGCAGCCGGACCCTGATGGATACGCTGAACGCCGAGCAGCAAAAAGTCTCGGCCCAGCGCGATCTGGCGCAGGCGCGTTTTGTTTACCTGATTTCACGCGTGCGGCTGCAAGCGCTGGCGGGCGGGCCAAAAACAGAAGTGATCGATCAGGTCAACGGCTGGCTCAAGCCTTGAGCCCGGTTACCGGGCGTGGTTCAAAAAGTGCCGTTTTTGGGTAACACTGACAATGTGACTTTTGAACGCTTTGCCCATGGCTAAATCGATGGCCACACGAAAAGTGTTACACGGTTTTGAACCACGCCCTTAATGCGACCGAATCAGATTCGGTTATAACTCACCATAACCCCAACCTTCACGTAGGAGAAATCATGGCCACACCCCAGCAAACGCCGTCAGGCGAACTCAATCTGAAACAGCTGCTCACCGTGCTCGATGCCTACCGCAAGGGCGACTTCAGCGCACGCATGCCCAACGATCTGGTCAGCCCGCTGAACGAGATGATCCGTGTCGTCGGCGCGGTAGCCAAGGGTGATCTGTCCCAGAACGTGCCGATGGAGATCGACGGGCTCAAGCTGCAGGGCCAGTTCCTCAAGTCGGCGCAGATCGTGAACACCATGGTCACGCAGCTCGGTACCTTCTCCTCCGAAGTCACCCGCGTGGCGCGCGAGGTCGGGACGGAAGGCAAACTCGGCGGCCAGGCCGAGGTCAAGGGCGTGTCGGGCACGATTGGTGCTGCTCTTGCCTGGTGATAGCGCCGGTGATAGCATTTACGCCATGAATATCGTGATCGACACGAATGTTTTTGTCTCGGCATTGTTGAGCGCCGATGGCGCTTCGAGGGAAGTGATCCGGCGCAGCCTGCAGCGAAGCTATCGCACGAGCATGTCCCTGGCGCTGTTTGCCGAATACCGGGACCTGCTTGGCCGCGACGCATTGTTCGCCAAATGCCCGTTGACGGCCGGCGAGCGCGACGAGTTGTTTCACGCGCTGATGGCGATCTCCGGCCTGACGGAGGTGTTTTACCTGTGGCGCCCGAACCTGCCCGATGAAGGCGACAATCATGTCCTTGAACTTGCCGTTGCGGCCAATGCCGAAGCGATCGTGACTCACAACCCCAAAGACTTTCTGCATGCCGAACTGCGGTTTCCGCAGCTTCGGATACTGACTCCCGCCGACCTGCTGAAGGAGACCTGACCATGTCCGTCGTAACCCTGCGCATCAACGCAGCCAAACACGCCCGGCTCAAGCAAATGGCGGCCAGCCGCAATACGAGCGTCAATCGCCTGCTCGACGAGCTGGCCACGGTCGCATTGGTACAGCACGACATGACGAACCAGTTTCGCGCCGCTGCCCGGGCCGGAAACCCGGCGCGCGGACTGGCGCTGCTGAAAAAGCTGGATCGGCAGTTGGGAAAATGAGCGCCGGCGCCTGATTCGCCCGGGCGCAGATCCCCGCCTGACCGGGGGCACAGGCTCACCCCCTGAGCCACCACCCCTTGCACACTGACCTCCCAACCTGCTTTGGAGGCCGCTATGCTTACCTCACCTATTACCTCGCACGCCCGCTCGCGTATGCAGCAGCGCGGCATCATTCATCGATAACGCGGTACTCGATGGGTTTCGGGCGCGCGCCGAGAAGGCGGGTACCGGGTATCAGACTATGATGAACGATGCCCTACGGAAGTATTTGTCGGAGACCGACCAGCCGGTTACCGAAAGGGCGTTGCGCCAAATCCTGCGCCAGGAGATGCCCGAATACTTGCGAGGTCTGACCACCGGCTCAACGACGACCGGCCGCAAGCGGGCGAGGCGCTGAGGCGGGTCTATACTACGGGCGCACCGCCGGAGGGGGCGTGCCGCGAACACCGATGACAAGGAGTGAGGAATCATGGCTGGAATGACTTTGCGAAGCGCCGCGCTCGCCTGCGCGGCGTTCCTGGCGATGCAGGCGAACCCGGTTGCCGCCCAGACCTGGCCGGCGAGGAACATCACGATCATCGTGCCGCTTGCCCCCGGCACCGGGATGGACACGCTCGTGCGCCTGTATGCGGAGCGGCTGTCGCAGAGTCTGGGCAAGCCGGTGATCGTGGAAAACCGTCCCGGCGCCGCGCTGATGCTGGGCGCGAGTGCCCTGGCCAAGTCCGCCCCCGACGGCTACACGCTGGGCGTGTCCACCAGTTCCGCCATGGCGATCAATCCGACCCTGTACAAGCAGATTGCCTACGATCCGGAGAAGGATTTTGTGCCGATTTCTCTGTACGTGAAATCGCCGTTCATCCTGGTAGTCGGCGCCGCGCTGCCGGTGCGCAGCGTGCCGGAACTGATCAAGCTGGCCAAGGAGAGCGCCGCGCCGCTCAGCTACAGCACGCCCGGCGCCGGCACGGCGCAGCACCTGTCGGTCGAATTCATGAAGCAGAAGTTCGGCGTCAACATCACGCACGTGCCCTACAAGAGCAGCCCGCAGTCCGTGTCGGACATCGTGGCCGGGCACGTCAGCATGGCCTTCGCCGAAGCCGGGCTGTCCCTGCCCTTGATTCGCGACGGCAAGCTGCGCGCCCTGGCGGTGTCCTCGAGCACCCGCCTGCCGACGCTGCCGGAGGTGCCGCCGTTCGCCGAAGCCGCCAACTCGCCCGACTTCGAGGCGGTCTCCTGGCACGCCCTGCTCGCGCCGGCGGCAACGCCGCGCGACATCGTGGAGCGCCTGCACGAGGAGATGAAGCGCATCCTCGCCGCGCCCGACATGCAGCAGCGCATCGCGAACCTCGGCCTGCTGGCGCTGCCGACGCCCTCGATCGAAGGCGTGCAGCAGTACATGCGCGCCGAGCGCGAGAAGTGGGGATCGCTGGTCAGGAGCCTGGGGCTCGCGGGATCGCAATAGTCCCCACGCGTCCCCGCGCGCGTCAGGCGGCCAGCTTCGCCTGCCTGGAAGGCTTGAGGACGAAGTCGTAGCTCACCTCCCATTCGCCCGCGGCGTTCTTCCTGAAGTCGACGATCAGCGATTCCTTGACGCCGAAGACCGCATCTGAATCGAGGTACTTGTCGCCCTTGACGAAAATATGCGTGACCAGGCGATCGTAGCCGGGCGCGGTGATCATGAAATGCAAATGCGCCGGCCGCATCGGGTGCCGGCCGGTCGCCGTCAGCATCTTGCCGACCGGCCCGTCGGCGGGCACCGGGTAACTCACCGGCTTGACGCAGCGGAACCAGAATTTCCCCTCCGCGTCGGTGCGGAAGATGCCGCGCAGGTCCATCGCGTCGCCCTTCTGCACGTCGTAGCCGTGTTCGCCCGTCTCCCAGATGTCGAGCGCCGCACCGGCGACCGGCTTGCCCTCGGCATTCTTGATGGTGCCGCGCACCACGCAAGGCTCGCCGTCGGGCGGATCCTTCGCCACCATCGCGCCCAGCGGATACTCCGGCGCACCCAGGCGGTGGAACGGCCCCTGCACCGTCGACTCGGTCATGCCGGCGCGCGCCTGGTAATTGAGGAAATCGACCAGCATCGACACCCCGAGCGTGTCCGACATGAGGATGAATTCCTGCCGCTTGTCATCGCTCCAGTGGCCAGTGTCGGTAAGGAACTTGATGCCGGTCATCCACTCGTCCGGCGTCGGGCGCACCTCGCGCACGAACGAGTGCAGGTGCTTGATGAGGCCCGTCATCACCTCTTTCAGGCGCGGGTCCGGCGTGTCCTCGATCCGGCGCAGCACTTCGGCGGTGAGCGTTTCCTCGTTGAAATTGCGGATAGCCATGGCATGATCCTCCCTGTTTGCGCGATGCTACCATCGCCGCTGCCAAAAGCCGATAGCTTGAAAATCCTTTTTGCCTCCACCAAGGAGAAGCCGGAATTCTGGTTCCCGCTGCTCCAGAAGGCGCTGCCCGCCGACCGGTTCTACGCCTGGCCGGACACCAACGGCGGCGACATCGACGTTGCCGTGGTGGCGACGCACCCGAAGGGCACATTCGCCAATCTGCCGAAGCTGAAGCTCATCCAGTCCCTCTGGATGGGCGTCGAGAACATCGTCACCGACACCGACCTGCCCCTCGGCGTGCCGGTCGCGCGCCTGATCGACCCTGGCATGGTCGCCGCGATGGGCGAGACGGTGATCGCCTATGTCCTTGACTGGCACCGGCACTTCTGGTGCTACCGGCAATTCCAGCAGCAAAAGGTCTGGAAGCGCCGGCGCCAGTATCTGGCCTCGGACCGGACCGTCGGCGTGCTCGGCCTGGGCGAGCTCGGCGGCACGATTGCCGCGAAACTGCGGGCGATGGACTTCAACGTCGCCGGCTGGAGCCGCAGGCCGAAGCAGCTGGACGGGGTGTACTGTTCGACGGACCTGGATGAAGTGGTTCGGCGCAGCGATGCTCTGGTATGCCTTTTGCCTTTGACGGGAAAAACCAGAGGAATAATAAATTCACGAATTCTCTCTCTCATGCCCAAGGACGGCTGCATCATCAACGTTGCGCGCGGCGGGCATCTCGTCATGCCGGACCTGCTCGCAGCGCTGGATTCGCGGCACCTGGCGCACGCGTATCTCGACGTGTTTGAAATCGAACCGCTGCCCGCCGACAGCCCGCTCTGGTTGCATCCCGGCATCACCGTCACGCCGCACATCGCGGCCCTGAGCGAGCCGCGCACCTCGGTCGGCAAGATCGCCGAGAACATCGAGCGCGTGCGGCGCGGCGAACCCGCTCTCAATACGGTCGATTTCGCCGCCGGCTACTGACAGCCCCGCCTAAACGTCCATCAGCTTGCGCAGCGTGTGGCGGCGGTTGCGCGTATAGGGGCGCACCTGCGCCGGCCAGCGCCCCTCCTCGACCGCCTTCGCCCACGCCGGACTGCTCAGCACTCCGGCATTCTCAAGCTCGTAAGTGGCGCTGTATTTAGGCTCACCCTCGGCGACAATCGTCTTCAGTTCGCCACCGATGCTCATCGTCAGCGGCGCCAGCGTGAAGCGGGTCACCGCGAGCAGGCCCGGTACCTTCAGCAGAGCCGGGATGTGCTCCGTATCGTAGACCTCGTTGAACAGCGACTCCTTGTCGGGCTCCACGTCCATGCTGGCGGTGAACAGAAAACGCGTCTTGGGATGCATGATTACCTCTGCCACGAGAGAAGCTCTGGCTTGCGCGATCTCTTGCCGTGCAGCTTCGCGCGATAGTACGCCTTGATTTCCGCCAGCGCATATCCCGTGCCGCTGCGCTGGAACTCCGCGCGCGCGGCGTAGGCGTCGACAAGAAATCCGCGGCGTTTTTTCAGATCTTCGGGAAGCTTGATCGCGGTGGCCATTGCGAACTCCAGAACTCTGCTATCACGATGTTATCACCGGCGCGGCAGGCGGCATGCCTACTCGATCACCTCATTTGCGCGAACCAGGATGGACTGCGGAATCTTGAGACCGAGCGCCTTGGCGGTCTTCAGGTTGACGGTCAGTTCGAACTTGGTCGGCTGCTCTATCGGGAGGTCACCCGGTTTCGCGCCTTTCAGGATTTTGTCCACGTAGACGGCTGCGCGGCGGAAATTTTCCTTGAGATCCGAGGTATACGAAATCAGGCCCCCGGCCCGCACGGCGGATGGTCCTAAATGCACCGTGGGGAGTTTCTGGGCGGCCGCGAGTTTCACCAGCCGATCCTGGAGGTCAATAAAAATCGAGCTCGGAACAATCAGCATTGCGCCGGCCTTCAATTTGGACAATGTCACGGCAACCGCCTCGAAATCAGCGCTGTTGCGGACTTCCACGCCGCACGCTGACGCCCGCGCGCTTGGCCTCCTGTTCTACCAGCCGCATATTCATGGCTTGCGCCGCACTCGCCGGGTTCCAGAGCACCGCCAGCCGGCGCATCGCGGGGACGATTTCCTTAATCAGCTCGATGCGCTTGCCCACCAGGGCCTGCGTTTCCTGGGCAATGCCGGTCAGATTGCCGTCGGGCCGCCCCAGGTTTTTCACGAAGCCCAGTTGCACGGGGTCCGATCCGATCAGCATCACGATGGGGATCGACATGGTCGCCTTGCGCGCCGCGACGGTCGCAGTAGTGCCGTAAGACACAATGACGTCCGCCTTGCGCTCTACCGCGCGCGCCGCCATCTGCGCGAACGCGGCGAAGTCCTCATTCTGCATCGGCGCGTCGAACTCGATATTCCGCCCTTCCACATAGCCCAGGTCCCGCAGGCCTTCAACCAGGGACGCGAGCGGCTGACGAACGAGCGGTATCGCAGCGATCACAGCGATACGCCGCCTCGACGCCGGTGCCTGCGCCTGTGAGCGCGACCAAATCGGCAGCGTTGCCAGCGCCAACAACAGCCTTCGGCGATGGTTCACTCGATAACTTTGTCGGCACGCGCGAGCAACGCCTGCGGAATCGTGATGCCGAGCGCACGCGCGGTCTTCAGGTTGAGCCGAAAATCAAACCTGGTGGGCTGCTGCACCGGAAGATCCGCGGGCTTCGCGCCCTTCAGGACCTTGTCCACGTAGACCGCGAGACCGGAATAGAGTTCGTCGAAGTTCGCCGAATAGGACATCAGGCCGCCTTCTTCGGTGAACTGCCCGGTCGGCGACACCGACGGCAAGCGATATTGCTGCGCCAACTCCACTGCGACCTTGCGCGCCAGGCTGGGTTGCACGATCACCACCTCGGCACGCCCCTTGTCCATCGCCGCAAACGCAGCTGCATACTCCCCCACATTGCGCATCATGTAGGTGAGCAACTCGACCTTGATAGCGCGGGCCGGCGACTGCAGCTGGTCCAGGAACGTTTTGGTAAACGGATCCGCAGCATTCGCCAGCACGGCGACGCGCTTTGCGCCTGGCAGCAGCTCTCGGATCAACTGCAGCAGCTTGCCACCCAGTTCGGCCGCCGACCCCGTACGGCCGGTGATGTTGCCGCCGGGCCGCGCGAGGCTGGCAATGAGCCCGGTGCCGACCGGATCGCCCGCGATGATGACGATCGGGATCTGCGTGGTCGCCTGCTTGGCCGCTTGCGCGGCAGGCGTCTGGATGGCGACGAGGAGGTCCACCTTGAGGCCGACCAGCTCGCGCGCCAGCGGCGCGAGACTTTCAGAATTGCCGTCGGCATGGCGCACTTCGAGCCGGATCGTTCTACCTTCGACGTACCCGAGCTCGCGCAAGCCGTCACGAAAAATTCTCAGGATTACGTCCGGATTTCCCGAGATCAGTACGCCGACGAGCGGGACGCGTTTGCCGTCCTGCGTGCGCGCCAGCAACGTCCAGGCCGCGAGCGCCGCGCCCCCGGCCAAGGCAATGAAGTCCCGTCGCTCCATCCGGCGAGTCTACACCCCGCTTCGCCAAGTTTCGAGAATCGAGTTTCCGATCAGGGCAGCAATCTGCGGCGGCGCTTCAGGCCAGGATTTCGAATCCGGGCAGCTTGCCGGCCACCCGGTCGAAGGTCACGGTCTTTTCGCAGGCATGGGCAATTGCGATCTGGCCGATCAATGCGTCACTGAAATCGGCCGGCACACCCTCCCAGGCGCGTAACGCCTTCCAGACCAGTTCCGAGCGCTCGATAGCGAGCTGCTTCGTCGCCAGGAGGCCTTCGACGGTGTCGCGGATTCGCTTGCGGTCGGCGCCGTAGCTCTCGGCCAGCACCCAGACAATTTCGCACAGCGTGACCGTCGAAACGAATCCTGGATTGTCGGCCGACAGCCTGCCCTCGATGAACCGGGTCGCGACCGCCGACTGCTTCGGGTCGTCCTGGGCGAGATAGCGAACAAGGACATTGGTGTCGATCCCGACCACTACCGCCCCGCGTGCCGCCGCACCGCTCTGTTCATGTCCTCAATGCTGACCGGCTTCGCGGGCTTCGGGATCACGCCCTTCAAGTCTCGGATATCGCGGGTTGCCGCGACTACGCTGTAGACGCCTCTTTCTAGCTCGACAAATTCGACCCGGTCGCCCGATTCGACACCGAGCCCGTCCCGCACCGGCTTCGGAATGGTGATCTGGCCCTTGCTGGTGACGACGGCGGTGGTCATGGCTCGCTCCTTGATATTGGCGTAATCCTACCATAAAGTAAGGATTATGGATATTAGTAAGGAATCAAGCGCCCTTGCCGGATATCGCGTTCGTGCAATTACCTGGCGAGATACCCGGAATCGACAGGCAGAGTCACGCCGGTGATGCAGCGCGCCGCGGGACCCGCCAGGAAAAGAACCGCCGCCGCGATGTCCTCCACTTCCGGCAGCACGCCGAGCGGCGTGTGGTCCATCACTTTTTTCAGGATCTCGGGATTGGAGAACACCGCAGCGGTAAGCGGCGTACGCACGAAGGTCGGCGCCACGGCATTGACGCGGATCCTGAATTCGGCGAATTCCAGCGCCAGTGCGCGGGTCAGGTTCACGACCGCGCCCTTGGAGGCCTGGTAGGCCGGGTTGGGGAATATCCCGCCCGAGAATCCCATGATCGAGGCAAGGTTGACGATGGCGCCGCCACGCGGCAAGCCGTCCTTGCCAATCAGTTTCATCGAGCGCGCGGCGGTTCGCGAGCAGAGGAAGAGACCCGTGAGATTTACCGCGATCACCCGGTCCCACTCCTCGCGCGTAATGTCGAGCGAGTTCTTGCGCACCACGATGCCGGCGTTGTTGACCAGGATGTCAACGGCGCCGATCTTCTCGAACGCCTTTTCCACCGCTCGCTCATCCGCGACATCGGCGGAAATAATTCCCGGGACGGCCTCTATGTCAATCCGCGCGACCGTGGCGCCCGCTTGTTCGAGCAATGCCGCGGTCGCTTTGCCGATGCCGCGGGCGGCGCCGGTGACGACCGCTGTTTTGCCTTTCAGCTCGAAGATTTCCATGTTGTCCGCATTGTTCTCGCTAGTATATGCGGATGCACGACCTCGTGATCCGAAATGCCCTCGTCCTGGACGGCTTGGGCTCGACTCCCTTTCATGGGGATTTGGGTGTTTCGAATGGAAAGATTGTCGAAACAGGAAAGGCGAAAAACTCTTACAGGAAAAGCATCAATGCCGACGGCCTGGCGCTGATGCCCGGCATCATCGACAACCACACGCATTACGACGCGCAACTCACCTGGGACCCGCTCGCCTCGCCCTCGCCGGCGCTCGGGGTCACCACCGCGATCATCGGCAACTGCGGCTTCACCATTGCGCCCTGCAAGCCGGCCGGGCGCGACCTGATCATGCGCAACCTGACCCAGGTCGAGGGGATGTCCATCGAGGTACTGCGCCAGGGCATCATCTGGGAATTCGAGTCCATACCGGAATACCTCGCGATGCTGGAGCGTCGCGGCGTGGGCCTCAACATCGCCTGCTTCGCCGGCCACTCCTCGATCCGTTCCTATGTGATGGGCGAGGAAGCGTCGCGGCGTGCCGCCACCGACGCCGAAATCGAAGCAATGCGCCGCCTTGTGCTGGAAGGCGTGCTGGCCGGTGCCATCGGCTTCGCCACCAGCACTTCGCCCGCGCACAATGGTGAAGGCGGCGTGCCGATGCCCTCGCGCCTCGCCGAGGACCGCGAACTGCGCGCCTTGGTCGGCTGCCTGAGGGAAGCTGGCCGGGGTCTGTTCATGCTCACCAAGGGCGGCCAGACGAAGATGGCCTTCCTCGAGGAACTGGCCGCCGACTCGGGCCGCCCGGTGGTGGTCGCGGCGCTCCTGCACAACAACACCAGCCCCGGCGTGGTGTTCGACGACCTGGACGCCATCGCGGCGGCCAACGGCCGCGGCCGGCGCATGGCCGGCGCCATCTCCTGCTGCCCGCTCAGCTTCGATTTCACGATGCAGTCGCCCTACCCGATCGAGAGCCTGGAATCGTGGAAGCCCGCGCTCGGCAAAAAGGGCGCGGCGCTGAAAGCCGTGCTCGCCGATCCATCATTCCGCCAGGGCATTCGCGACGAACTCTCCCGGCCGGCGGTGTTCCGCCTGTTCAACGGCGAATGGGACAAGGTGCAGGTGGTGGAGACCGTCAAGCGCGAGAATGCGCACTTCGAGCAGCACAGCCTGGGCGAACTGGCGCGCGAGACCGGCAGGGACCCGATCGACATCTGGTTCGACCTCGCGCTCGACGAAGACCTCGCCACTGTATTCATCGCCCTGACGCTAAACTCGGACGAACTCGCGCTGGCAAAAATGCTTCGCCACCCCGCCAGCCTCGTATCCCTGTCGGATGCTGGTGCGCATCTGACGTTTTTCAACGATGCGGGCTACGGCCTGCACCTGCTGGGACATTGGGTACGCGAAACCGGGGTCCTGACGCTGCAGGATGCGGCGAGGAAATTGACCTCTCACCCGGCGTCGGTGTTCGGCATATCCAATAGAGGAGTCCTGAAAACCGGCAACCACGCGGACCTGCTGCTCTTCGACCCGAAGACCGTGGGCCGCGGGCCGAAGAAGCGCGTACAGGACCTGCCCGGCGGCGGCGCGCGCCTGACGACGCCGTCGATCGGCGTGCACGGCGTCTGGGTGAACGGCACGCGCATCGCGGACGAAAAAGGCTTGCGGCCATTTGATAGACTGCCGGGCAAGGTTCTGCGTGAATTCAACAACTGAAATCCGATGATCATCGATTGCCACGGGCACTACACCACCGCTCCCGGCGCGCTGGGAGACTGGCGGAAGCTCCAGGTCGCCGGCAAGCCGCCCGGCAGCCTGAAGATTTCCGACGCCGAGATCCGCGACAGCCTCGAAGGCGCGCAACTGAAGATCCAGCGCGAGCGGGGCACCGACGTCACCTTCTTCTCGCCGCGCGCGAGCGCCATGGAGCATCACGTCGGCGATGCCGCGGTGAGCCTCGCCTGGTCGCGCGAGTGCAACGACCTGATTCACCGCTGCTGCTCGCTCTATCCGAAAAATTTCGTCGCCGTGTGCCAGCTGCCGCAATCGCCCGGCGTGCCGCCGGCGAACTGCGTCGCGGAACTGGAACGCTGCGTGAAGGAGCTGGGGTTCGTCGGCTGCAACCTGAATCCGGATCCCTCGGGCGGCTGGTGGAAGGAGCCGCCGCTCACCGACAAGTGGTGGTATCCGCTCTACGAGAAGATGGTCGAGCTGGACGTGCCGGCGATGGTGCACGTGAGCTCCTCGTGCAATCCGGCCTTCCATGCCACCGGCGCGCACTACCTCAACGCCGATACCACCGCGTTCATGCAGTTCCTGACCTCCGACCTGTTCAAGCGCTTCCCGACGCTCAAATTCATCATCCCGCACGGCGGCGGCGCGGTGCCCTATCACTGGGGACGCTACCGCGGCCTCGCGCAGGACATGAAACTGCCGCCGCTGAAGGAACTGCTGTTGAAGAATGTGTTCTTCGACACCTGCGTCTATCACCTGCCGGGAATCGAGCTGCTGCTCAAGGTGATTCCGGCCGACAATATCCTGTTCGCCGCGGAAGTCGTCGGCGCGGTGCGCGGCATCGACCCGGAGACCGGCCAGTACTACGACGACACCAAGCGCTACATCGACGCCGTGGACTGGGTGTCCGCGGCGGACAAGCAGAAGATCTTCGAAGGCAACGTGAGGAAGGTGTACCCGCGCTTCAAAGGCTGAGCGCAATTCCATCAAGCACGCTCAACGCTTCACCGCCAGGACGCCGTCGCCGTTCCGTTCCGCGGCAAATCCGGCGCGCCGCAGGCGCTTCGCCACTTCGCCAGGCACGTCGCGGCCGCTGGTCAACTTGTTCGGCGCGCCGGTGTAGTGAAACAGCCGGCCCTTGCGCCTGAGCACTCGCGCGAGCTGGTCATAGAACACCTGCGAGTAGAGTTCTCCGGCAGTGCCGAAACGCGGTGGATCGTGCAACACCGCGTCCATCGCAGCGCCCGGCAGAGAGGCGATCTGCTCCACGATGTCGCCCTGGCGCAGTGTCAATCGGTCACCGGCCGCGGGAGACCATGGATTCAGGCTGCGCAGCCAGATCACGTCAGGATTCTTCTCGAAAGAAAGCACCTGCCGCGCCCCGCCCTGAAGGCACCAAGCGGCGAAATAGCCAAGGCCGCCGCAGGTGTCGAGAATCGACTTGCCCCGCGGCTCGATCAAGCCGACTTTGCGTTCGGCATCCGCATAGGGCGAAACTCGCGCCGTGGGAAGCATCTTGATGCCGTCGATTTCGAAGGTCGGCGGCCCCCAGCGCGTCGGCACCAGCTTGATCAACGAGGTTGTGAAGCGCGCTACCGGCTGGAACGCGTCGCCAGCCCAGCGGTAAATGGTCCTGTCCTTGCAGGATTCCAGGTAGGGATAGCGCTGGTCCCGCCAGATCCATCCTGCAGGATCGACCTCCACGGTGGTGATGGTACGGTCGAGATCCAGCGAGCACTCGACCGTCTGCGTACCGGCACGCAGATCGTCGTGCACTTTCTTGGTCAGTAGCGGCCCGATCCGAACCCTGCGCACGCTAAACCGGCTTCGTCGAACGCTCGAATCGCTTCAGAAGGAAGAGCGCGAATTTGGCGGCGGGGATCAGCAGCCACGAAAAGACATAGAACAGGAACGCAAGGATGACCGACCAGCCCGCCGCCTGCACGATCCAGGGGCTCACGCCGACCAGCTCCGCAAGCTCCGCGAACACGCTGTTCAGCAGGCTGGGGTGCCTGGCGATGACATAGATGGTCGCCACCGCGGCGCCGTAGGCGCCGAACTTCCTGAACATCTGCCCCTCTGCCAGCAGCAGCCGCGGCGCGACGAGCCGCGTGCGGGTGGCGAGGTTCAGCGGCTTGCCCGAGCGCGCGACCGCCTTGCCGGACAACAGCAGCTTCGCGGGCACCGCGATCAGGGCGACGTCGAGGCCGGCCCAGAAAACGTCGGACGCGGTGATGTCTTCCCCGAGGTCGTGCCTAGTTTCGAGATTGCGCACGCCGCTGGTGAAAAACGACGTGGATGCCTTGATGATGCGGTCGGTCTGGTTCCAGACCGCCTTCTTGTCCTTGTTCACCGCGAACTGCCCGAGGAAATCGTGGCCTTCATGCCTGATGAAATTGACCGCATACCATCCGCGTTCCGCCGGACCGAGCACGACCGGTTTCGGCGGCGCAACCGGCGCCGGAATGTCCTGCTCGCTTCCGCTCAGCCGGCGCAGGAATGCCCTTACGGCCTCCGTGACCGAGACGATCGCCTTCCCGATAACGTCGGTCGCCCTGATGGTCCAGACGTCGTTCTCGCGGAAATACTGGATGACGGGGAACACGGCATCGCCGTAGGTCTTGAGGATCTCCCTGAATTCCGGCTCGGAGCCGTAGAGCAGCAGGATCTGGCGGGCCGTCTCCCGGTACTTGGACAGGCCGATCCATGCCTTAAGGACGAGCTCCCTGTCGCCGGCATAGTCCAGCAACGTCGCCTGCACCAGCAACGGTTCGTCCAGGACGGCGGCGTCGATGCGCCCCAACTCCTGCTCGGCCTGGATGCGGATCAGCTGCTCGACGTAGGAGGCCGGCTTCCAGGAAAGGGAAATGGCCAGAGCGGCCAGCACGGCCGCGGCACAGACAGACAGCGCCTTACCGTATTTCGTTTACTTCTTCCTGATCGCGAACGCCATGACGGCGAAGATCACAGCGAAGAGCAACGCATGCTCGAGGCCCCAGCCGTGAAAGTGCCCCTCCGCCGCGCCGTGGCCCGGATGCGCGTGCAGGTTGCCCGAGAATACGATCAGTGCCGCGGCTGCGCTTCGCATAGCATTCCTTCCGTTTCGATGAATTTGACGATTTCGTCGAGCCCCGTGCCGGTCTTCAGGTTGGAAAAGACAAACGGTCGCCGGCCGCGCATCTTCTTCGCGTCGTGCGCCATCACTTCCAGCGAAGCGCCGACCATCGGCGCGAGGTCGATCTTGTTGATGATGAGCAGGTCGGACTTGGTGATGCCCGGCCCGCCTTTGCGCGGAATCTTGTCGCCCGCGGCGACGTCGATGACGTAGAGCGTCAGGTCGGAGAGTTCCGGGCTGAAGGTCGCGGCCAGGTTGTCGCCGCCCGACTCGATCATGATCAGGTCGAGGCCCGGGAAGCGCCGGTTGAGCCGCGCCACCGCCTCCAGGTTGATCGAGGCGTCCTCGCGGATCGCGGTATGCGGGCAGCCGCCGGTTTCCACGCCGATGATGCGCTCGGGCGCGAGCGCCTCGTTGCGCACCAAGAACTGCGCATCCTCCTCGGTATAGATGTCGTTGGTGACCACCGCGATACTGTACCGGTCGCGCAGCCGCTTGCACAGCGCAAGAGTCAGCGCCGTCTTGCCGGATCCCACCGGTCCACCGATCCCTACCCTGAGCGTCATGACCTGAACAACCTCGAATATTGGGTCTCGTGAGTCGCAGAAAGCATCGCGAGGCCAGGAGTGAAGTTGCAGAGATCTTCGTCTTTCATCTGCATGGCCTTTCCTGCGAAGGAAGGCAAAAGATTTCCAAGCGAAAGAAGTATTCTCTGTCCGTCCGTCTGGCCCAGCGGCACCGCCTTCACCGCCGCCATGACCTGGTTCTCCAGCCATGTCCAAAGATAGGCCTGCAACGCGGCTTCAGGCTCGATCTTCCATTGCGCCGCCGCGTAGGCGAACGCAGCCGGAAAGGACGGCTCAACGACCGGCACTTCACCCAACCCGAGGTCCTTGAACAATCGATTCAGAGAATAGCCCATTTGCACCGTCTCGGCGCGCAATTCGGCGGATTCCCGGCTGGCCAGGAAAACTTCATTCCATTCCTGGCTCTTCATCATTCGAAAGAGAATCGGCGCTTCCATCCTCGCGATCGAGAATTCCAGCACGTCGCCGATCCAGCGTTCGGCGCTTGCGGCGTCGTGCACCACACCCGCTTCAACGGCCGCCTCAAGGCCGCCGGAATAGCTGTAGGCACCGACCGGCAGGGTCGGGCTCGCGAGTTGGAGGAGTTTTGCCAGGTTCATTTGTGATGATGATCGTGTCCGCAATGCTCGTCGTGGACGTGATCGGGGTCATGGTCGTGGTGATGGTCATGGATCTTTCCGCCGTGCCCCATCTCATCGTGCTGGTGATGCCCGCCGGCATAGGCGCCCGCCTCGGGCTCGAAGGGCGCTTCGATAGTGGAGACCTTCGCGCCCAGCTTCTTCAGCATTTCCTCCAGCACGTGGTCGGCCGCGAGGCGCAGGAAACCGTCGCCCACCTGCACCGGCACGTGGCGGTTGCCGAGATGGTAGGCAACCCTGGCGAGATCGGCGGGCGTCCGGCACTCGACGTGCAGCACTTTCTCCGGTTCGGCGACGATCTCGATCACGCGACCGTCGGAAGCGGTCACCAGGTCGCCGCCGCGCAGGATATCGCCGCGCGGCAGCATCAGGCCGACCTCCTCGCCCGAAACGAGCGTGGTCTTGAGGCGGCTTTTCTGGCGGGATTCGAACGGCAGCTTCAACTGGCCGCGCACCTCGACCTTGTAGGCCGAGCGCGGGATCTTCAACTTGGATTTGATTTCCAGCATCAGCGCATTTTCCTAGAACAGGAAATATCTCTGGGCCAGGGGCAACAGCTTCGCGGGTTCACAGACCAGCAGTTCGCCGTCCGCGCGCACCTCGTAGGTCTCCGGATCCACCGTGACCTTCGGCAGCCAGTTGTTGTGGATCATGTCCTTTTTGCCGACTTTCCTGACGTTTTTCGCAGGCGACAGGGTTCGCAGGTTCATTTTCTGAACTTCTTTTCCTTTCAGAAAAGCTTTCGAAACAAACGTCACTGAAGTGCTCCGCAACGCCTTGCCGAAGGCGCCGAACATCGGGCGGTAGTGCACCGGCTGCGGCGTCGGGATGGAGGCGTTCGGATCGCCCATCGCGGCGGCGGCGATCATGCCGCCCTTCAGGACGAGCGAGGGCTTGGCGCCGAAGAAGGCCGGCTGCCACAGCACCAGATCCGCCAGCTTGCCCGCCTCTATCGAGCCCACCTCGTGCGAGATGCCGTTCGCGATTGCGGGGTTGATGGTGTATTTCGCTATATATCTTTTAACCCTGAAATTATCAGAACGTGAAGAATCCCCCTTCGCGGCCCCCCGCTGCAGCTTCATTTTATGAGCGGTCTGCCAGGTCCTGATGATGACCTCGCCGACGCGGCCCATCGCCTGCGAATCCGAGGACATCATCGAAAATGCGCCCAGGTCCTGCAGGATGTCCTCGGCGGCGATGGTCTCCCTGCGGATGCGCGACTCGGCGAATGCCACGTCCTCCGCGATCGCCGGATCCAGGTGGTGGCACACCATCAGCATGTCGAGGTGCTCGGCGACGGTGTTGACCGTGTAGGGCATGGTCGGATTGGTGGACGAGGGCAGCACGTTCGGCTCGCCGCAGATCTTGATGATGTCGGGCGCATGCCCGCCGCCCGCGCCTTCGGTGTGGAAGGTGCAGATCGAACGGCCCTTGATCGCCGCCACCGATGTTTCCACGAAACCCGATTCGTTCAGCGTGTCGGTATGGATCGAGACCTGAACGTCCATCTTGTCGGCGACGGCGAGGCAGTTGTCGATCGCCGCCGGCGTGGTGCCCCAGTCCTCATGCAGCTTGAGTCCCATCGCCCCGGCTTTTATCTGTTCCATTAACGGCAGGGACAACGAAGCATTGCCTTTGCCGAGGAAGCCGAGGTTCATCGGAAAGGCCTCCGCCGCTTCGAGCATGCGGTGGATATGCCAGGGGCCCGGCGTACAGGTGGTGGCGAAGGTGCCCGTTGCCGGGCCGGTGCCGCCGCCGAGCATGGTGGTGACGCCCGACATCAATGCCTCTTCGATCTGCTGCGGGCAGATGAAATGGATGTGCGAGTCGATGCCGCCGGGCGTGACGATCAAGCCCTCGCCGGCGATCACCTCGCTGCCCGCGCCGATCGGGATCGTGACCCCGGGCTGGATGTCCGGATTGCCCGCCTTGCCGATCTTCCAGATCCTGCCGTCCTTGATGCCGATGTCGGCCTTGACGATGCCCCAGTGGTCCACGATCAGCGCGTTGGTGATCACCGTATCGGCGACCTTGGCCGACAACAATTGGCTCTGCCCCATGCCGTCGCGGATCACCTTGCCGCCGCCGAACTTCACTTCCTCGCCGTAGATGGTGTAGTCCTTCTCCACCTCGATCCACAGGTCCGTGTCCGCAAGCCGCACCCGGTCGCCTGTCGTCGGGCCGAACATTTCTGCGTACGCTTGTCTTGTGACTTTCACTTTAGTTTCCCGTTCACTTTTCCGGCAAAACCAAAAACCCGACGCAGACCGACCAAGCCAACCAATTCGACAGTTCTGGTCTGCCCGGGCTCGAAGCGCACCGCGGTGCCGGCGGCGATGTTGAGCCGGCAGCCGTAGGCCTGCTTGCGGTCGAATTTCAAGGCCTCGTTGGTTTCGAAAAAGTGATAGTGCGAGCCGACCTGGATC
>JBCKKZ010000017.1:0-40770 GCA_038904015.1 Burkholderiales bacterium
TAATGCCGCGTTTCCCCTGGACGATCTCGTTGATACGGCGCGGCGGCACTGCAATACCTTTGGCAAGCCGGTACTGCGTGATTTGCAATCCCTTGAGGAAGTCCTCGGCGAGCACTACGCCAGGGTGCGCCGGATCGAATTTGCGCTTGACCATCTCGTTCGCTCCCGATTGGCCCCGGTATCCCGGTGGTGCTCTCGTGTTCGAGCCGGTCTACGCCTAGCCGGCGTTTCCGGGGTTCGCCGCCGTCAGTTTTTCCAGCGCGAGGTGCAGTTTTTCGATCTCGTTCCGAATGATGTCCCAGATGATGTCGTTGTCGATGCCGAGGTAGCCGTGAATCAGCACGTTTCGCACCGCGACGATACGCCGCCAGGGAATACCCGGCGACTTCGCGCGGACTTCCTCGGGAACGTGGCGGGCCGCTTCGCCGAGCAACTCGAGGTTGCGGAGCGTCGCGTCGTACGCGATTCGCCTCGCCTCGAACTGCTCGCGGCTCAGGCCGGCCGTGTATTCGGCGACGCGTCCACAGCAGGCCTGCATGTCGGCGACATAAAGCCGCCACTCACGCGACATGGATCAGATCTTTTTCGACGTACGGCCTGAGTTCCTGCCGCAGCGCTTTTTCGGTCACCAGATCCACCGGCCGTCCGAGCAGGTCCTCGAGATAGAACTTGAGGTCCATGTAGGCCGCGAAGGTCGCCGGGCCCGCGAACTCAACCAGTACGTCGACATCGCTCGCTGCTTCCAGCGCGTCGCGCGCCGCCGAGCCGAACAGGGCGAGACGCCTCACGCCGTAGCGCGCGGCGATCTCCTGCCGGCGCTCCGCGAGCAGCGCGAGAATCCGTATCCGATCGGTCGCCATCGTGTCCTCGCGTCGAAGTTTAGCCTCTGCCGCCCCGGTCCGGTCGCTGCCATTGTCGAATTCGGACACCCAGAGGCGCCACGCCGTGACAAGGCGCGTGGCACAGAGGCCGGGATCAAGCTTCGCGTTTCCCTCCGAGAGCCGCTTGCGGCAATCGGCGACGAGTTCTGCTTCGTTCGGCGCGAACGTCGCCGCGAGGAAACCGAGCCGCTTGAATACCGCTTTGTTTCCGAGCTGGTCGGCGTATTGGATGAGGAGCTTCGGGTCGCGATATGTAGAACTGAAGTAGGACTTCAGGATATCGAGCACAGCTCGTATCCCGCCGCCCAGGGCGGGCGTGTCGAGGAGATCGAGGACCGTGCGCGTCGGATCAGACACGTTCACCTTTGCCTTCCCGCGCCAGATGGGCTTCAGCCCGAACATGGCGGTCTTCCCGACAGTGCGAACGACGAAGACAGCGCCCCGCGCTTCTACACGGCGTGCACGCGGGCGGCGGGTGGTCACGACGAGTGTCGAGCGGAAGAGTTGCTCGGTGAGACCCCAATGCGCGGCCGCGGTCCAGCCGCCGACGTAGCAGGGAGAAAAAAAGCGCTCGGCAACGGCCCAAGTGTCTTCGAGCGGGAGATCGGCGGTGGACGATTCGAGGGGAACTGGCACGTATAGGCCGCGTCGCACCCTGGTCAGCCAGCCGCGCGAAGACCATCGGGACAGCAATCGCGCCGCTTCAGCCTGCGCAACGTTCAGCGCGCGCGAAGCATCGGCGGGGGAAATGCTGCCCTTGGCTTGGCGCAGCACTTTCGAGAGCCGCTCGCGTGATGCCTTTCTAAGGCCTCCGATGCTCGGCATAGGATATTAAATGCAACGTAATTACCTATTAGTGTACTTTACGTTGCATATAATATACCTAGAATGGGGCTCTGGCAAAGGTCGCCGGGCCGGCGAACTCGACCAGCACGTCGATGTCGCTCGCTGCTTCCAGCGCGTCGCGCGCCGCCGAGCCGAACAGGGCAAGCCGCTTGACGTCGTAGCGAGCGGCGATCTCCTGCAGGTGCTCCGCGAGCACTGAAAGAATTCGATTCCGGTCGAGCACCACGCCGGGGTGCACCGGATCTATTTTTCGCTTGGCCATGTCGTTCGGCTTTGTCGAGGTCTCTAGCTCAGTTCGGCCGTCACCCGCAGGCGCACGCGGGTCTTCTTCTGCAGCGCCTTGACGATGTCGAAGAAATTCTCGGCACTCGGATTGCCGTGCGGCGCGAGCATGCGGTGCAGGCTCTTGCTCGGCTTTTTCACTTCCGCCGCGAGACCCTCGAAGCCTACCGTCGCGTTGACCAGGTCGCGCAGGACTGCCTTACCCGTGCGCGTGTCGCCGGCGAGGTAGGCGCTGATTGCCTCGGTGAATAGCGCTTGGCGGAATTTTGGATCCCGTTGTGCACGAGCTACCACGGTAAGTTTGAAATCGCGGGTCAGTGCCATAAAGCTCTCCTTGCTATCGCGCCGGTTTGCGGCGCTTGTAGTCGGTCCAGACATCGGCTGCCGCACTGATATCGCCGGACTGGCGTTTCTTGGTGCCGCCGCCGAGCAGTATTACCCATGTCGGGCCGTCCTTGCCGAAGTAGACCCGGTAACCGGGGCCGAAGGCGATGCGGTACTCGAATACTCCGGCGCCGACGCCCTTCACGTTCGAAAAATTGCCCTGTCCGAGCCGGTACAGCGCAGTGCTCACTTTCGCCGCAGCCGTCGCGTCGAGGTCGTCGAACCAACGGCGAAACGGCGAGCGGCCGGAGGGATCGAGATACTCAGAAACGCGGATCTCGGACACGGGCTATGGTAACGTATCCGTTACTATCAAGCAAATGGCTGGCGCGGCGGGCGCCCGAACTCAGAGTATTGAATTCGTAGGTAAGTAGTTAAAAAGTGGCGGAGAGGGAGGGATTCGAACCCCCGGTACTCTTGCGAGTACAACAGATTTCGAGTCTGCCGCAATCGACCACTCTGCCACCTCTCCGCGGGAGGCAAATTTTATCAGGCCGCGCTTTTGCCCTGCACAAGCTTTTCGGTTCCACCCATGTACGGACGCAGGGCCGCTGGAATGGTCACGGAGCCGTCGGCGTTCTGGTAATTTTCCAGGACCGCGATCAGCGTACGGCCGACGGCGAGGCCGGAACCGTTCAGCGTGTGCAACGGTTCGGCCTTGCCCTTCTCGTTCCTGAAGCGCGCCCGCATGCGGCGCGCCTGGAAGGCCTCGAAGTTCGAGCAGGAGGAAATCTCGCGGTAGGCGTTCTGACCCGGCAGCCAGACTTCCAGGTCGTAGGTCTTGGCGGAGGAAAAGCCCATCTCGCCGGTGCACAACGCGACGGTGCGGTACGGCAGCTCGAGCTTCTGCAGGATCGCCTCGGCGTGGCCGGTGAGCTGCTCGTGCGCCTCCCAGGACTTCGACGGGTGCACGATCTGCACCAACTCCACCTTGTCGAACTGGTGGTTGCGGATCATGCCGCGCGTATCCTTGCCGGCGGCCCCCGCCTCTGAGCGGAAGCAGGGCGAATGGCAGCAGAATTTCAGCGGCAGCTTTTCCAGCGGCACGATCTCGTCGCGCACGAAGTTGGTGACCGTGTACTCCGAGGTCGGGATCAGGTACAGGTCGCGGCCCTCGATCTTGAACTGGTCGTCCTTGAACTTGGCGAAGCTGGTGACGCCGTCGGCGCAGGCGGCGGTTGTCATGTACGGCGTGTAGACCTCGGTATAGCCGTGCTCCGCGGTGTGCGTATCCAGCATGAACTGCGCCAGCGCGCGGTGCAGCCGAGCCACGCCGCCCTTCATCACCACGAAGCGCGCGCCGGCGAGCTTCGCGCCGGTATCGAAATCCATGCCGTCCAGCGCGGCGCCAATGTCGACGTGGTCCTTCGGCGCGAAAGCGAACTTCTTCGGATCGCCCCAGCGGCGCACCTCCGCATTCTGCTCGGCCGAGGCGCCGGTCGGCACGCTCTCATGCGGGATGTTCGGGATCAGCGAGACGAATTCGCGCAACCGAGACTGCGTCTCCTTGTTTTCCGTCTCGAGGCTCTCGAGCTCTTTCCCGACCTTGGAGCCATCCATCATCACGAGGTGCGCGCCGGTCTCATCCTTCTTCGCTTTAGCCTGTCCGACCTGCTTCGCCAGCGCGTTGCGCTGTGCCTGAAGTTGTTCGGTCTTTGACTGTATTTCTTTTCGCCGGGATTCAAGAACAGAAAAGGCAGAAATATCCAAAACATACCCGCGCGTCGCCAAGCATTTCGCCACGGCGTCGATGTCGTTCCTGAGCAGCTGGATGTCGATCATTTGCGTTTCTTCACCGCTTCATCGTTTAGCCGGCGTAGTTCGTCGAGCTTTTCCCGGATTTTGCCTTCCAGGCCGCGCCCGGTGGGCTGGTACCAGCTCACCACCGGCATGCCGTCCGGAAAGTAATTCTCCCCTGCGGCGAAGGCATCGGCCTCGTCGTGCGCGTAGCGGTAGTCCTTGCCGTAGCCAAGGTCCTTCATCAGCCGCGTGGGGGCGTTGCGGATGTGCAACGGCACCGGCCGCGTGCCGTCCTGAGAGACGAACGCGCGGGCGGCATTATAGGCGTTGTAGACCGCGTTCGATTTGGCCGCGACCGCCATGTAGAGCACGCTTTCAGCGAGCGCGAGTTCGCCTTCCGGCGAGCCCAGCCGCTCGTAAGTCTCGGTCGCGTCCAGCGCCAGACGCAGCGCGCGCGGATCGGCGAGGCCGATGTCTTCCACCGCCATGCGCACCACGCGCCGCGCGAGGTAGAGCGGATCGGCGCCGCCATCGAGCATGCGCACCAGCCAGTAGAGCGCGGCATCCGGATCCGATCCGCGCACCGATTTATGCAGCGCAGAGATCTGGTCGTAGAACTGCTCGCCGCCCTTGTCGAAGCGGCGCAGGTTCTTCGCCAGCGTTTCCTCGACGAAGGCGCCGTCGATGACGCCTTTGGGCTTTGCATTTGAAAGAATCTCTACGGCATTCAAGAGCCGTCGCGCATCGCCATCGGCAAAGCCGACGAGACGGGCACGTGCGCTTTCGTCCAGACTTATTTCGGTTCTTGAAAGTAACTTCAAAAGATCTTCTTCTGCAAGACTCTCGAACACATACACCGTGGCGCGCGACAGCAGCGCGGAGTTGACCTCGAACGAGGGGTTCTCGGTGGTCGCGCCGACGAAGGTGAAGAGGCCGCCCTCGACGAACGGCAGGAAGGCGTCCTGCTGCGCCTTGTTGAAGCGGTGCACTTCGTCCACGAACAGGATGGTGCGACGCCCGCCGGCTGCGAGCGACTGCTCTGCGGTATGCACTGCGTCCCGAATATCCTTGACGCCCGAGAGCACCGCAGAGAGCGCGATGAATTCCGCATCGAAAGCCTGCGCCATCAGGCGCGCAAGGGTCGTCTTGCCCGAGCCCGGCGGCCCCCACAGGATCATGGAGTGCGGCTGGCCCGACTCGAAGGCCACGCGCAGCGGCTTGCCCGGACCGAGAAGATGCTTCTGGCCTACAACATCATCCAGCGACCGCGGCCGGAGTTTCTCCGCGAGCGGTGCTACCGGCAGAACCGTGCCGAACAGGTCATTCCCCAAGAATATCGACTCCCTTGGGCGGGGTGAAGCGGAAGGTGCCGGCGTCGAACTGCGGGTTGCGCACCAGATTGGTGAAGCGCAGCACCGTGGTCTGGCCGAAGTGGTCCACCAGTTCCATCGCGTCCACGCCCGAGGCGGACATGCCCAGCCGTATGCGCTCGAAGCCCGATTCCTTCTCGCGCGGTCTTGCCTCCAGCCACTCCAGGCCGTCCTTTTCGCCGGATTCCACGAGCTCGAACGATTTGCCGATGTCGGAAGCGCCCGACAGCAGGGCGGCAGGCGTCGCGCCGAGCACGCGCGCCGCGCGCCGCACGGTAACCTGGTTCAGGTCCGCATCGTGGATCCACACGCGCTCGCCGTCGCCCACGATGAGCTGCGGCGGCTTGACGTAGGCCCAGCGGAAGCGGCCGGGGCGCAGGAAGGAGAAGCTGCCCCTGGATTCCTGCACCAGCTTGCCGGTCTTGTCGAACACCTTCTGATGGAAATCGGCACGCGCGCCCTGTGTGGTGCGCAAATAGCTTTGGAAGCGCTCCAGGCTCGAGGCATTTGCCGGTTGAAAAAATAAGGCAAGAAACAGGGTGAAGAAAAATCTTCCCATCGCGCTACTCCACTTTCGCGGGCACCAGGACTTCCCGGTTGCCGTTGGACTGCATCTGCGACACCAGGCCCGCGCGCTCCATGTCCTCGATCAGGCGCGCGGCGCGGTTGTAGCCGATGCGCAGGTGGCGCTGCACCAGGGAAATCGACGGCCGGCGCGTACGCACGACGATCTCGACCGCCTGGTCGTAGAGCGGGTCTTTCTCGCCGGCAGGCTCACCGTTCGCGCCCGCCGCCCCGTCATCGGCCGCCGCGGGCTCGAGTATTTCCTCGAGGTATTCGGGCTTGGCGAGGCCCTTCAGGTGCTCGACCACCTTGTGCACTTCCTGGTCGGAGACGAAGGCGCCGTGGATGCGCTGCGGCAGGCCGGTGCCGGCCGGCAGGTAGAGCATGTCGCCGGAGCCTAGCAGCGCGTCGGCGCCCGACTGGTCGAGGATCGTGCGCGAGTCGATCTTCGAGGCCACCTGGAAGGCGATGCGCGTCGGGATGTTCGCCTTGATGAGCCCGGTGATCACGTCCACCGACGGGCGCTGGGTGGCGAGGATCAGGTGGATGCCCGCGGCGCGCGCCTTCTGCGCCAGGCGCGCGATCAGTTCTTCGACCTTCTTGCCCGCGACCATCATCAGGTCGGCGAGCTCGTCGATCACCACCACGATCAACGGCATCGCCTGCAGCGGCTGCGGATTGCCCGACTCGAGCGTCGTGGGATCCTCGAGCTTGCGGCCGTGCTTTTCGGCGTCGGCGACCTTGTGGTTGTAGCCCGAAAGGTTGCGCACGCCGAGCCAGCTCATCAGCTTGTAGCGCCGGTCCATCTCGGCGACGCACCACTGCAGCGCGTTGGCCGCCTGCTTCATGTCGGTCACCACCGGCGCGAGCAGGTGCGGGATGTCCTGATAGACCGAGAGCTCCAGCATCTTCGGGTCGATCAGGATGAAGCGCACGTGCTTGGGTTCGGACTTGTAGAGCAGCGAAAGGATCATGGCGTTGATCGCCACCGATTTGCCCGAGCCGGTGGTGCCGGCCACCAGCAGGTGCGGCATGCGCGCGAGGTCGGCGACCACCGGGTTGCCGGCGATGTCCTTGCCCAGCGCCAGCGCGAGCGGCGAATGGGAGCTGTGGTAGGTCTCGGAGCCGAGGATCTCGGTGAGGCGCACCATCTGCCGGTGGGGATTCGGGATCTCCAGTCCCATGCAGGACTTTCCCGGGATGGTCTCGACGACGCGGATCGCCACCACCGACAGCGCGCGCGCCAGATCCTTGATCAGGTTGACGATCTGGCTGCCCTTGACGCCGACCGCGGGCTCGATTTCGTAGCGCGTGATGACAGGGCCTGGATACGCGGCGAGCACTTTAACCACGACGCCGAAGTCGGAGAGTTTTTTCTCGATCAGCCGTGAGGTGAATTCCAGCGTCTCCGCGCTGACGGTTTCGGTTTTCTTCTCCGGCTCATCGAGCAGCTTGAGCGGCGGCAGCGGCGTGTCCGGCAGGTGCTCGAACAACGGCGCCTGCTTCTCCTTCTGCACCCGCTCCGAGCGCTTGATTTCCAACGGCGGCGGCGCGATCAGCACCGGCGGGTGATCCTGTTCCCGCTTTCGATCGGCCTGGACCAGCGTCTCGCGCTCGACACGCGCCTGGACGCCGATCTTTTCATCCCTGCGGCGCTCCCAGGTGCCTAGCGCGAGCGCATAAGCGGATTCGAGCAGGAATCCGGTGACTTCCGCGATGCGCAGCCAGGAGTTGCCGCTGAACAGGCTCCAGCCCACGGCGAGCGCCGCGAGCGTGAGCAGGGTTGCACCTGTGGAGCCGAGCAGGTTCCCTGCCAGCCTGCCCAGCTCTATGCCAATGATGCCGCCCGCCTCCTGCGGCAGCCCCCGGCCGTAGCTGTGCATACGCAGGTATTCCAGGGCCGCGCTCGCCACCAGCAACAGAGCAAAGCCCGCCATGGAAAGCATCAGCGGCCGCGCTTCAATCTTCTCGCTCGTCTCGATCCGCCGGTAGCCGCGAATCACCGTGTAAAGGCACAACACCACCCACCAGTACGCGGACCAGCCGAACAGCATGAGCATGAGGTCCGAGAGCATCGCGCCGACCCGGCCGCCGGCATTCTGTACTACCGCAGCAGTCGCGCTGCGCGAAAAACCCGGATCGGTCGCCTGGTGCGTCAGCAGGATCAGCAGCAGGTAGCCGGCCGCGGCGACCAATGCCAGCCACTTCGCTTCGCGCAGGAGCCCGGCGAGTTTCGCCGGCAGGGGCTTACCGGACGTATCGCCCCGGGATTTGCGTGCCGCCGCCATGCCCACGCTGACCTGACCGCCGGCGGATCAGTGCCGCAGCATGATCGTGTCGCGCAGCACGATAGTGGAACCCCGCACCTCGATGTAACCGCCCATCTGCAGGTCCTTCATAACGCGGCTCACCATCTCGCGCGAGGCGCCGATCATCTTGGCTATGTCCTGCTTGGGCAGGCGCTTGGTGACCATCTTCTGCCCGTTCACGTCCTCGGACATGTCGAGCAGCAGGCGCGCGACACGCCCGTAGACATCGAGCAGCGCGAGGCTGCCGATTTTGCGGTCGGCCTCGCGCAGCCGGTGCACCAGGCCGCGCATCACCGCCACCGACATCTCGACATTCTCGGACAGGCATTTCTTGAAATCGCGCTTGTTGATCGACAGCAGCTCGCAGGGCTCGATCGTCACCACGCTCGCCGAGCGCGGGCTGTCGTCGATGAGCCCCATTTCACCGAAGAACTCGCCGGGCCCGAGCAGGCTCAAGATCACTTCCTTGCCGTTGGCATCGCCCATCATCACCTTGAGGCGGCCGGAAATGACGATGTAGAGGGAATCGATCGGGTCGCCAGCGGCCATGATGGTGGTTGCGCGCGGCGCGCTGCGGCGCGTGACCACGGGCACCAGCGCGCGCAACTGCTCATCGGGGACGCTCGCGAACAGCGGCACCGACTTCAACACGGTGGTCGAAACTGCGATTGCTGCGGGGGGCATCTTGCCTCTGCGTTCGAGCACGGATTTGAGCCCGCTTATGGTAGCAGAACCGGTCGCCTTATAATCCCGGTCCTTCATCCCCGCGACATTTCAAGTGCCTGAAAATGGGAACCAATTCCCGTCACTGCAAATTGCTGATCCTCGGCTCCGGCCCGGCCGGATACACCGCCGCAGTCTACGCCGCGCGCGCCAACCTGAAACCGGTGCTGCTCACCGGCCTCGCGCAGGGCGGCCAGCTGATGACCACCACCGACGTGGACAACTGGCCGGCCGATGACGCCGGCCTCCAGGGCCCCGACCTGATGGCGCGTTTCCAGAAACACGCCGAACGCTTCGAGACCGAAATCATCTTCGACCAGATCCACACCGTAGCACTCGGGCAGCGCCCCTTGGTCCTCGAAGGCGACTCGGGCCTCTACAGCTGCGACGCGCTGATCATCGCCACCGGCGCCTCGGCGAAATACCTCGGCCTGCCAAGCGAGCAGAAATTCATGGGCCGGGGCGTGTCGGCCTGCGCCACCTGCGACGGCTTTTTCTTCAAGCACCAGGAAGTCGCGGTGATCGGCGGCGGCAATACCGCGGTCGAGGAGGCGCTCTACCTCGCCCACATCTGCGCCAAGGTGACCCTCGTCCACCGGCGCGACAAGTTCCGTGCCGAGAAAATCATGATCGACAAGCTGATGAAGCGCGTAGCCGAAGGCAAGATCGTGCTCGAGCTCGATGCGACGCTGGACGAGGTGCTGGGCGACAAGACCGGCGTCACTGGGATTCGCATTTTGAAAACAAATAAAAGTAAAAATCTCGCGCTCAAGGGCCTCTTTATCGCGATCGGCCACACGCCGAACACCCAACTCTTCGCCGGTCAACTCGAAATGGAGAACGGCTACATCATCACCCGCGGCGGCCGGGGTTTGGCCAAGCAGGGGGGCTCGACCGCGACCAGCGTGCCGGGCGTGTTCGCCGCGGGCGATGTGCAGGACCATGTCTACCGGCAAGCGGTGACCAGCGCCGGTACCGGCTGCATGGCGGCGCTGGATGCGGAGAAATATCTCGATGACATGGGATAACATACGGGACAAAAGCGGGGATGAATTCCGCAAGGCCGTCGCGGACGTGAAGCCGCTCAAGCGGCCGAAGCGCGTCGCGCTAAAAGGACCTGCGCCGGCGCCCGTGCCGCACCAGCGCCGGCGCGACGAGGCCGCGGCCCTGGCCGAGAGCCTGGCAGGCCCGCTGGCGGCCGACGAGGCGCTCGAAACCGGCGAGGAACTCAGTTACCTGCGCGAGGGCATGGCGCACGAGACCCTGCGCAAGCTGCGGCGCGGCCATTGGTCGGTCCAGGACGGCATCGATCTACACGGCATGACCCGCGAGCAGGCGGCCGCGATCGTCGCTACTTTCCTGAATCAGTGCCTGGCGCGCGGCCTGCGCTGCGTGCGGATCGTGCATGGCAAGGGCCTCGGGATCCTGAAGGCCAAGCTCGGGAAATGGCTGCCGCGGCGCGAGGAAGTGCTGGCCTATTGCCAGGCGCCCGCGAACGACGGCGGCAGCGGCGCCCTGCTGGTGCTGCTGAAAACCAAACGCTGACGTCTAGACGGCGGACTCGTCGGTTTCGCCGGTGCGGATGCGCACCACGTGCGACACCGAGGTGACGAAGATCTTGCCGTCGCCGATCTTACCGGTGCGCGCCGACTTGACGATCGCCTCGATCGCCGGCTCAAGTTGTCCGTCGGTGACCACCACCTCGATTTTCACCTTGGGCAGGAAATCGACCACGTATTCGGCGCCGCGGTAGAGCTCGGTATGGCCTTTCTGGCGGCCGAAGCCCTTCACCTCTGTCACCGTCAGACCGGTCACGCCGACTTCGGAGAGCGCTTCGCGCACTTCGTCGAGCTTGAACGGCTTTACGATCGCTTCGATCTTTTTCATCGCGGGCTCCTCCGGGAAATCAGGCAGGTTGGTTCAATCCGATCGGGGTCTAATCCGATTGTGGCTAATTCTATAATGCCTGCATGGCAAAGGAACGCCTCCGGGTGGTGGAATCGCTCGCGGGCGTGCCCGCCGAGCACTGGAATTCGCTCTCCCCGGGCGATCCCTTCACCTCCCACGAGTTCCTGAGCGCGCTAATTGACACGGGCTGCGCGAGCGCGCGGGCCGGCTGGCGGCCCCAGATCCTCCTGCTGGAGCGGGAGGACGCTGCAGGTTACGAGCTATCAGGCGCGATGCCGATGTTCCTGAAATCGCATTCCTACGGGGAGTACGTCTTCGACTGGGCCTGGGCGGACGCCTACCAGCGCCACGGCCTCGCGTACTACCCCAAGCTCTTGTGCGCGGTGCCCTTTACGCCCGTGACCGGCCCGCGGTTGCTGGCGGCGAACGACGCGGACCGGGCGAGGCTGGCGGCCGCGGCCCTGGAGATGTCGCGCGAGGTTTCATCGCTGCACGTGCTGTTTCCACCGTCCGCCGAAGCACGCCTGCTGCAGGAAGCGGGCATGCTGCTGCGGCGCACGGTCCAGTTCCACTGGGAAAACGACGCCAGCCGGGGATTCGCCGATTTCGAGGATTTCCTCTCGAGGATGACGCGCCACCGGCGCAAGAACATCCGCCAGGAGCGGCGCCGGGTGCGCGAGGCGGGCATCACCTGCCGCTGGCTGCGCGGCGCCGAAATCGAGCGCAGCGACTGGGAATTCTTCGAGCGCTGCTACCGGCGCACCTATGCCGCGCACCGCTCCAGCCCCTACCTGAGCCTCGAATTCTTCCTGCGCCTCGGGGCGACGCTGCCGCAGCACTGCCTGATGATTCTCGCCGAGCGCGCGGGGAAACCTGTCGCCGCCACCTTGAATCTGATTTCCGATAAGAAAATATTTGGCAGATACTGGGGAACGATGGAGCACATCCCCCTGCTCCACTTCGAGTGCTGCTACTACCAGGGGATCGAGTTCGCCATCGCCAACCGGCTGCAGACCTTCGAGGGCGGCGCCCAGGGCGAGCACAAGCTGTTCCGCGGCCTGCTGCCGGTCGCGACGCATTCCGCGCACTGGCTCGCGCACCCGCGTTTCGCGCGCGCCATCGAGGATTACCTGGAACGCGAGAGCGCCGGGATCACGCGCTACGTCGACGAACTGAACGAGCACTCGCCCTTCAGGACGCAGGCACTCCTATAATTTTCTGTTGCAAGGAGAAAACATGAGGCTAAAAGGCAAAGTCGCGATCGTAACGGGCGCGGGCAGCGGCTTCGGCGAAGGTATCGCCAAGCGCTTCGCCGCGGAAGGCGCCGGCGTGGTGGTGGCGGACATCAACAATCCGGCCGGCCAGCGCGTGGCGGGGGAAATCTCCACGGCGGGCGGCAAGGCCGTGTTCGTGCACGCGGACGTGACGCGCGGCCAGGACTGGGCAAGTCTGGTCGGCGCCACCCTGTCCGCCTTCGGCCGGTTCGACGTGGTGGTGAACAACGCCGGCTGGACGCACCGCCGCAAGGCCTACCTGGAAGTCACCGAGGCCGAGTTCGACAAGGTCTACGCCGTCAACGTGAAGAGCATCTACCTGTCGGCGATCCACGTGCTGCCCGCGTTCCGCAAGCAGGGCGGCGGCTGCTTCGTCAACATCGCCTCCACCGCCGGCCTGCGGCCGCGGCCCGGCCTGACCGTCTACAACAGTTCCAAGGGCGCGGTGATCCTGATGAGCAAATCCATGGCGGCCGAGTTCGGGCCGGACAAGGTGCGCGTCAACTGCGTCAACCCGGTGTTCAGCCCGGACACCGCCTTGTCGGCGGAATTCGCCGGCGGCGCGCTCACCGACGAGGCGAAGAAGGCATTCCTCGCCACCATTCCGCTCGGCCGGTTCTCCACCGCGCTGGATGTCGCCAACGCCTGCCTCTACCTCGCTTCCGATGAAGCGGCGATGGTCAGCGGCAGTTGCATCGAGGTCGACGGCGCCCGCTGCGTGTGAAGGACGCAACGGGCGCAAGGCCCGCTGCGTGTGAGTCAAACGAAATCCGGCCCGATGCGATCCAGCGCGTCGGTCACCAGGCAGTCGGCGCCCCAGGCGAACATCCGTTTGGCGGTTTCGGGTTGGTTGACGGTCCACAACAGGACCCAATAGCCAGCGGCATGGATTTCAGAAATGGTTTTTTCTTCCACTTCCTTGCAATTGCAGTGCAACGCAACGCATCCGAGACGCCGCATGGCGCTGTTCCAGTCATCCGGCACCTTGTCCACGAGGTAGCCGCGCGGCAGTTCGGGCGCCGCCTCGCGCGCGGCCTCCAACGCTTGTATCGAGAACGAGGACAGTACCGGTGGCAGCGCCGCGCCGCGCCACAGCTCGCGCGCGAGCGGCGCGACCGCGAGGCCGGTGGCGCGCTCATGGCCTTTCGCCGGCTTGATTTCGACGTTCGCCCACACGCCCAGTTCGCGGCAGAGCCGTGCGGCTTCTTCGAATTTCGGTATTTTTTCTGTTTCCCCGATCTTCAGGCGCACGAGCTCGGCGTAGGTCAGCTTCGACACCTCGCCACGGCCGTTGGTGGTGCGCTCGACCGTCTCGTCGTGAATAACGACCGGCGTGCCGTCGCCCGCCAGCATGACGTCGAACTCCACGCCCTTGAAGCCCATGGCGGCGCCGAGGCGGATCGCGCCCAGCGTGTTCTCCGGCGCGAGCGCGCCGCCGCCGCGGTGCGCGACGATCTTCGGATAGGGCCAGCGCGTCACTTCGCTGCCTGCGGCCGGTGCACCGGTTTGAGCCGCACATACAGGATCTTGCGCACCAGCGCGACGAGCGAGTCGTCGCCCGCGTGGCGCACCTCGACCTGGAACTCCGGCAGCACCTTCTCGCCGCCCGCGGCCTGAGCGCGGACTTCGGCAATGCGCCCTTCCGTCAGCACGAAGCGTGCGCGCACCGTGCCCCGCCCCGGCGCCACGTACTCGATCGAGCCGGATTTGTCCCACACCAGGTGGTCGGCGCCCAGGTTGTGCAGCAGCATGATCATGAAGAACGGATCGGTCATGGCGTACAGGCTGCCGCCGAAATGGGTGCCGACGTAGTTGCGATTGAGGCGCCCGAGCCTCAGCTCCACCACCGCCTCGCGGAAATCGTCGGCGATGTGCAGGACGCGGATTCCCGCGCCGAGAAACGGCGGCCACCAGCCCATGCCCCGGCGCAGCAGGCGAGGATTCATTTTCATCGGTGCGCGCGGCCTATCGCCAGCGGATGCCGCGCTCTTCGAGCAGCTGGCGCGCGAGGTCGGGGCGGTCGGTGATGAGGCCGTCCACCCCGTAGCCGATCATGCGCGCCATGACCGCCGGATCGTTGACTGTCCAGACCAGCACCTTGAGGCCGAGCGCTTGCGCCTCCTTCACCCGCTGCGGCTCCAGGTCGCCGAAATGGACCGACCAATGGCTGCCGCCGGCGGCCTTGATCATCTTCGGGATCGAACCGTAGTCGCGGTATTGGAAGCCGGCCGTCCAGGGCGAGCCCTCCGGCCGCCCGGCGCCCACGTTGTCGAGCCAGCGCTGCTGCGCCGTGAGATACACGGTGGCGATTTCGGGCGCGATTTTCTGCACCACCTGCAGCGTGCGCCAGTCGAACGACAGGATCTGGGCGCGGGCCGCCATGCCCGCCTTGCGGATTTCTTCGACCACCGCGCGCGCAAACGGCTCCGGCAACGGCGTCTCCTCGGGCTTGCCGGGCGTGACCTTGGTCTCGATCGCGAAGCGCACCTTGCCGTCGCCCGCGCGCTTCACCAGGTCGAACAGGTCCGAGAGGCGCGGAATGCGCGCGCCGTCGATGGGCTTCTGGTCGGAGAACTGGCGCGCGTATTCGGTCCCGGGTTTGATCCGGCCCACGTCGTAGATCTGCAGTTGTGCCCAGGTCATCGAGTGAATCGCCGGGCCGCGCCGCTCGAGGAAGCGGCCGGCAGCGACGCGCGTTATATCCGGGTTTAGCGCCGGATCGTGAGAAATGACGAGCACGCCATCGCTGGTGATCGCGACGTCCAGCTCGAGCGTGGTCACACCGAGTTCGAGCGCGCGCTGGAACGACGGCAGCGTATTCTCGGGCAACAGGCCGCGGGCACCGCGATGGCCTTGCAGGTCGAACGCGTGCGCGGAAAATGCGGCGGAGCACGCCGCAAGCGCGAGCGCCATCGCAAGCAGCCCGGCCAGCCGCCGGGTCATGGCTCGAGGCGCTTGCCGCTCTGCGGGTCGAACCAGTGCAGGTGCTTCGGCTCGTAGCGCAGCGCGAGCTTGCCCGCCTGGGCTTGCGCATCGGCAGGCAGCCGGGCGGCAACGCGCGCGCTGTCCTTGTCTCCAATGTGGCCGTAAATAATGATGTCGGCGCCGAGCGGCTCGATCAGGTCCACATCGATCGTCAGCATGGCATCGGACCCGGCGCAGGGCTCCAGATGCTCCGGGCGGATGCCGAGCAGCTTGCCGTCCCTCGGAATCAGGTTCATCGGCGGCGAGCCGATGAAGCCGGCGACGAAGGTGGTGGCGGGCTTGGCATAGACTTCCAGCGGCGCGCCGATCTGCTCGGCGCGGCCGGCGTTCATCACGATCATGCGCTGGGCGAGGGTCATCGCCTCGACCTGGTCGTGGGTGACGAACAAGCTCGTGGTTCCCAGGCGCCGGTGCAACGCCTGCAGCTCGCCCCGCATCTGCACGCGCAGCTTGGCGTCGAGGTTGGAGAGCGGCTCATCGAACAGGAACACCTGCGGCTCGCGCACGATGGCGCGGCCCATGGCGACGCGCTGGCGCTGGCCGCCCGAGAGCGCGCGCGGCGTGCGATCGAGAAACTTGCCCAGCTCCAGGATGCCGGCGGCCTTCTGCACGCGAGCGTCGATCTCCTGCTTCGAAAGGCGCCGGATGCGAAGCCCGTATGCCATGTTGTCGTACACGCTCATGTGCGGATAGAGCGCATAGTTCTGGAACACCATCGCGATGTCGCGGTCCTTGGGCTCGAGGTTATTCACCACCCGTCCGCCGATGGCGATTTCTCCGGCGCTGATGGTCTCCAGGCCCGCCACCATGCGCAGCAGCGTGGACTTGCCGCAGCCCGAGGGCCCGAGGATGACGATGAACTCGCCGTCCTTGATTTCCATCGACACGCCGTGGATCACCTGTAGTTCCGGCGTGTAGCTCTTGCGCACATCCCTGAGCGAAACGGCAGCCATTATTTTTCAGTCTCCACGAGGCCCTTGACGAACCATTTCTGCATCAGCATCACCACCAGCGCCGGCGGCAGCATCGCCAGGATCGCGGTGGCCATGATCAGGTTCCACTCGTTGGCCGAATCGCCGCCGACGATCATGCGCTTGATGCCGATCACGGTGGTGTACATGGATTCGTCGGTGGTGATGAGCAACGGCCACAGATACTGGTTCCAGCCGTAGATGAACTGGATCACGAACAGCGCCGCCATCGTGGTCTTGGAAAGCGGCACGACCACATCCCAGAAAAAGCGCATCGGCCCGGCGCCGTCCACGCGCGCGGCCTCCGCCAGTTCGTCGGGCACGGTCATGAAGAACTGGCGGAAAAGGAACGTCGCGGTGGCCGAGGCGATCAGCGGTACCGTGAGGCCGGCATAGGTGTTCAGCATGCCAAGATCGGCGACCACTTTGAAAGTTGGAATTATGCGCACCTCGACTGGCAGCATCAGGGTGACGAAGATCATCCAGAAGAAGAACATGCGCAGCGGAAAGCGGAAATAGACGATCGCGAAAGCGGAGATGATCGAGATCGCGATCTTGCCCAGCGGGATCACCAGCGCCATCACCAGGCTGTTGACCAGCATCACCGAACCTGCGGCCTTGGATCCCTTGGTTGAGCCCGCCGTCAGCACCTGCGAGTAATTCTCCAGAAACTGGTCGCCCGGCAGCAGCCGCATCGGCACCTGCATGATCTGCTCGAGCGTCAGCGTCGAGGCAACGAAGGTCACGTACAGCGGAAAAGCCACCAGCAGCACGCCCGCGATCAGCACCGCGTGCGAGAAAAACGTGAGCCAGGGGCGGTTCTCTACCATGCCGGCCTCAGTACTGGACCCTGCGTTCGATGAAGCGGAACTGCACCACGGTCAGCACGATGACGATGAACATCAGGATCACCGACTGCGCCGAGGAACCGCCCAGGTCCGCCGCCTTGATGCCGTCGTGGTAGACCTTGTAGACGAGGATGTTGGTCGACTGCGCCGGCCCGCCCTGCGTGGTGGCGTCGATCACGCCGAAGGTGTCGAAGAAGGCATAGACAATGTTCACCACCAGCAGGAAGAAGGTGGTCGGCGACAGCAGCGGAAAGACGATGGTCCAGAAGCGCCGCAGCGGCCCCGCGCCGTCAATCGCCGCCGCCTCGATCAGGGACTTCGGGATCGACTGCAGCCCGGCGAGGAAAAAGAGGAAGTTGTAGCTGATCTGCTTCCACACCGAGGCAATGACCACCAGCAGCATCGCCTGATCGCCCTTGATGATCCAGTTCCAGTCGACGCCCCAGCCCTTGAGGACGTAGGTCACGATGCCGATCGAGGGCGCGAACAGGAACGCCCACAGCACGCCCGCAACCGCCGGGGCCACGGCATAGGGCCAGATCAGCAGGGTCTTGTAGGCCAGCGCCCCGCGCAGGACGCGATCCGCCATGGTCGCCAGCAGCAACGATATCGCGAGGCCCGAGAACGCCACCAGCAGGCTGAACAGCGCCGTGGTCTTGAACGATTCGAGGTAGTTATCGTCCTTGAACAGTGCCGCGAAGTTCTGCAGCCCGACGAACTGCGTCTTCAGGCCGAAGGCGTCCTGCAGCTGGAACGAATACCAGACCGCCTGCACCGCCGGCCAGAAGAAGAACACCAGCGTGATCGCGATCTGCGGGGCCACCAATGCATAGGGCAGCCACGCAGACCGGAAGACGACCCGCTTTTCCACCGTATTGCTACTGCGGCGAACTACTTATTCGCCGCCTCGAACTGGCGCAGGATCTCGTTGCCGCGCCTGACCGCGTCGTCCAGCGCGGTCTTGGCGTCCTTCTTGCCGGAGAACACCGATTCGAGCTCCTCCTCGATCACCGTGCGCCCCTGCACGAAATTGCCGAAGCGCAAGCCCTTGGAATTCGCCGTCGGCGCCTTGTTGGTGAGTTGCTTCACCGCCAGTTCCGCGCCCGGGTCCTTGTCGTAGAAGCCTGATTTTTTCGTCATCTCGTAGGCCGCCTGGGTGATCGGCACGTAGCCCGTGCTGATGTGCGATTCCATCTGGACGTCAGCCTGCGAAAGGAAAGCGAAGAACCTGGCCACCCCCTTGTATTCGTCGGGCTTCTTGCCGGCCATCACCCAGAGGGAGGCGCCGCCGATGATGGAATTCTGCGGTGCGCCCACAATGTCGTCGTGGTAGGGGATGAAGTTGATGGACCATTCGAACTTCGCCGCCTTGCGAATGCCCGCCTGCGCGCCGGTCGAGCCGGTGAACATGGCGCATTCGCCGCTGGAGAACTTGGCGTCGCCCTGGTTGGTGCGGCCGGCATAGGTGAACTGGCCCTTCTTGGCCATGTCGCCCAGCATTGAGATGTGCTTGACGTGCGCCGGCGAGTTGATGCTGAACTGGGTGTCGAAGCCGCCGAAGCCGTTTTCCTTGGTTCCGATGGGCAGGTTATGCCAGGCGCTGAAATTCTCGATGTGCTTCCAGGACGGCCAGCTCGTGGTGTAGACGCATTCCTGGCCTGCGGCCTTCAGCTTGTCGGCCGCAACGGCGACTTCCTTCCAGGTCCTGGGCGCCTTGTTCGGGTCGAGCCCCGCTTTCTTGAAGGCGTCCTTGTTGACGTAGAACATGACCGTCGAACTGTTGAAGGGGAACGACAGCATGTTGCCCTTCTGGTCGGTGTAATAGCCCGCCACCGTCGGCAGGTACGCCTTCGGATCGAATGGCTCCTTGGCGTCGGCCATCACCTTCGCGACCGGCACGATCGCGCCCTTCGCGGCCATCATGGTCGCGGTGCCGACCTCGAATACCTGCAGCAGGTGCGGCGCGGAGCCGGCGCGGAACGCCGCGATCGCCGCGGTCATCGACTCGGGGTACGATCCCTTGAACGTCGCCATCACCTTGTAGTCCTTCTGGCTGGCGTTGAACTTGGTGGCGAGGCCGTTCACCCATTCGCCCAGCGCGCCGCCCATCGAATGCCACCACTGGATCTCGACCTGCGCCTGGGCGGGACCGCTGAACAGGCCCGCGCTTGCCAGCGCGGCTGCTAAGAGCTTGATACGCATGGTTTCTCCTCGGATGTTTCGTGTAGAGGCCCGATCATGACGCCGGGCGGTGCGAAAGTATAGCCAAACCTGGCTACGGTTTTGCGACTTTCATTTCTTCGTGGCCTTCTGCGGCCCCCTGGGCGATCGCTCCGGCACGCCCGGCTCCGCCCCGGCCCGCTGCTCGCGCTCGAATTTGCGCAACAGCGCGTCGCCGCGCTCGGCCGCGCGGTCGAGCGCGAGTTTGGGCGCCACCGTACCCTCCCACACCGGCTCCAGCTCCTCTTCGATGATGCCGCGGATCGCCTGGAAATCACCCAGCCGGATGCCGCGCGACTCGCGCGTCGGCTGGTTGAGCAGCAACTGCCTGATCGCGATCTCGTGCCCCGGGTGTTCCCGGTAAAAGCCCTGCCGCGCCGTCAATTCGTAGGCGGCGCGGGTGACCGGCACGTAGCCGGTGCGCTGGTGCCACTCGGCCTGCACCTCGGTCCGCGCCAGCCAGGCGAGCAGCTTCGCGACGCCGCGATACTCGGCGTTATTCTTGCCGGCCAGCACCCACAAGCCGGCGCCGCCGATCAGCGAATGATGCGGCGCGCCGCGGATGTCGTCATAGTGCGGCAACGGCGCGACGCCGAAACCGAACTTCGCCTCGCGGCGCAGGTCGGCGTAGCTCGACGATGCCGCGGTCACCATTGCGCACTCGCCGCGCGCAAAACGCCGCTCGCCCTCGATGCGCCGCCCGCTGTAGGTAAAGTAGCCCGCGCGCGCCCAAGATGACAGCATCGAGACATGCCGCACCATGAGGTGGGTGTTGAATATCAGCTTCGCGTCCAGGCCGCCGAGTCCGTTCTCCCGCGTGGCGAAGTCCTGGTTGTGCCAGGTGCTCATGTTTTCGATCTGTACCCAGGAGGGCCACACCGTGGTGTAGACGCATTCGTATCCCGCCTCGAGGAGCGCGCCCATCGCCTTGGGCATCTCGTACCAGGTCTTCGGCGGCGAATCCGGGTCGAGCCCGGCTTTGCGGAAGGCGTCCTTGTTGTAGAACAGGATCGGCGTCGAGATATTGAACGGCAGCGCGAGCAGCTGCCCGGCGCTGTCGGAGAAATAGCCCGCCACTGCGGGCAGGAAGGATTTGGTCTCGATGCGCTCGCCATTTTGGGCCAGCAACTGCGCGACCGGGCGCACCGCGCTCCTCGCGGCCATCATGTGCGCGGTGCCGACTTCGTAGACCTGCACCAGGTGCGGACCGCCGCCCGCGCGCTGCGCCGCGAGCGCGCCGATCATCACGTCTTCGTAGCTGCCCTTGTGTTCGGCCACGACCCGGAAATCCTTCTGCGAATCGTTGAAGCGCTGCACCAGCGCATCGAGCTCGGCACCCAGCGCCCCGCCCATCGCGTGCCAGAGCCGGATTTCCTGCTGCGCGGCGGCCGCCCCGCAGCACAGCGCAAGAACCATCGAAACGAGAGTGCGTCGCATAGGGCGCGAATTGTATGATGCGATGCATGGCTGCGCTGCACGATTTGGATGCGCTTCAGGTTGCGGCGCAATATGCGAGCGGCACGCTGTCGCCGGTGGACGCCACGCGCGCCTGTCTTGAGCGCATTGAAGCCCTGGAACCGCGATTGAATGCGATGTACCGCGTCAATCGCGATGCCGCGCTCGCGTCTGCGGCGGCCGCCGAAGCCCGTTGGCGTAACAAGCAGCCGCTGTCACCTCTGGACGGCGTTCCCGCCACCATCAAGGAAAACATCCATACCAAAGGCGACCCGGCGCCGATCGGCACGCTGGCAAACGAAGACGCCGCCCCACAGCCGGCGGATTCACCGCCGGCTTCCAGGCTGCGCGAGGCCGGCTGCGTGATCCTCGGCAAGACCACCATGCCAGACTTCGGCATGCTGTCCTCGGGCCTCTCGAGCATCCACGGCGTGACGCGCAATCCCTGGCGCCTGGACCGCAACACCTCCGGCTCAAGCTCCGGCGCCGGCGCGGCCGCCGCCGCCGGCTACGCGCCGCTGCACCTCGGCACCGACATCGGCGGCTCGGTGCGCCTGCCGGCGACGCATTGCGGCATCTTCGCGTTGAAACCCAGCCTCGGCCGAGTGCCGGTCTATCCGCCCTATATCGGCCGCGTTACCGGCCCGATGACACGCAGCGTGGCGGCGAGCGCCGCGCTGATGAACCTGCTCGCGAAGCCCGACGCACGCGATTTCATGTCTTTGCCTTTTGAAGAAATCGACTTTCTGAATGGCAGTGAAAAAATAAAGCTCAAGGACCTGAAGATCGGCTTCCTCCCTGATATGAAGGCCGGGCTGCCGGTGCATCCCGAAGTCGCCGCCGCGGCAGCCGCCGCCGCGAAAGCGCTCGAGTCCGCCGGCGCCCATGTCGAGGAAATGAAATCCTTTCTCACGCCGGAGATGTTCGACGGCTGGTGGCGGTTTTTCGAGGCCCGCTCCTGCAACGACCTCGCCCAGCTCGCGCCCGAAAACCGCGCCAAGGTGCTGCCCTTCATCGTCGAGTGGTGCACCTGGCGCGCAAGCAGATTCAGCGGCGCGGATGTGATCCGTGCTTACGGCAGCATCATGCAGCTGCGCGCAGCCGCCGTCGCCGCCTGCCAGCCCTACGATTTCGTCATCTCCCCCACCTCGCCGATCCTGCCCTACGAAGCCGAGCTGCCTTCGCCCAACAACGACCCGCACAACGCCCTGCCGCACATCGCGTTTACGGTGCCGTTCAGCATGTCGGAGCAGCCCGCGGCATCGCTCAACTGGACGTACAGCAAGGATGATTTGCCGATCGGCATCCAGATCATCGGCAGGCGGTTTGATGATCTCGGCGTTCTACGCCTGTCGCGCGCCTTGGAGCAGATGCGGCCGGCGCAGCGGGCATGGCCCGAGCCGGCCTAGAGGTTCTTCATGACTCCCTCGATCTGCTGCCGCTTGATGAACTCGCCGAGAAGCGGAACCGCGAATGAATACCGCCCGTGGCGGTTCTTGTACACGAGCCCGTTCTCTGCCAGCTTCGCTAGAATCTGATTTACGTGGCTCGCACTGAACGGCTTGGTCAGGCTGCGGCGCGATTCCTCAACGACCTCCTGAACCGTGAACTCGTCGTCGCAGTTCGGCAGGATGGCGACCACCCTCAGAAGATCGCGCTGCCGGTCGGTCACGCGATTCCAGCGGCCCGCGAAGAAATCAGAGTCCAGCTTGTGGACGGACTGGGAAACCGTCACCTTCGGCTTAGTCTCGCCCGCGGCCTTCTGCTGCAGGTAGGCGTCGAATATCTCCCTGCACAGAAACTGGATGAAGTACGGATACCCTGCGGAATTCTCTATGATGTCGGTCACTGCATGGTCGGTGAATCGAACCGGGCAGTCCTGCTCGGCGATGGGCTTGAGGATGGCGTCCCGGCTATCCTTGTCCCGCAGGCGCCCAAGCGTCGTGACGTGAAACATCCGCTCAGAGAAAGTCCTGGCTTCGACCAGCTTCGGAAACAGAGTCGGAAGCCCGGCAAGCACGAGCAGGAATGGGAGCTGTTTTTTCTGGATCGACTGGAACACGTCGAGAAGCAGTGACAACGGATATTGGTGGTTAACTGCCTGATCCGAGAGATTTTGCGCCTCGTCGTAGGCAAGCACGACTCCGCGGCACTTGGTGTGCCCCAGGCACGACCACGTGAATTCCAGCACCGCTTTGAGCTTGTCCGAAGCCAGCCCGGGCGTTCCCTCATACACCCGCTTGAGCAGGTCGAAATCGAGATGCAACGACTTTTTCTCTACCGATGCTGTGAATCCCACTCGGCGCTGCTCGGTCTCTCCAACCTTGATTCCAGATACGAGTGGAGCAAGGTCCGCGAGGATTCGAGTTCCGATGATCTCTTCACTGACGCTTGCAGCCTCCGAGAGGTCGGTTCCCGCCCAAAGCCAGCCCTTGCGTATCGCGACCGGCTTGAAGGTCTCGAGCAGCACGGTCTTGCCAACGCCGCGAAGCCCAGTGAGCACCAGGTTCGTGAGGATGGGAGACTGGTCCAGTAACTTCGAGAACTCCTCCCGCTCTGCATCGCGGCCGGCGAGGTACGGCGGGGGATGTCCGGCGCCCGGACGGAACGGATTCGGAAATAACCTAGTCATTGATCAACTATCAGTTATGCGACCTGCTAAATTTATACTATTAACTTAATTTAGTCAAACGCGTAATACGTGCTCATTACCCCGACGGGTGCCGGCTCCACGGCCCTGTTGAATTCCACGCAGCGCACTCAGGCATCGCTCCTATTCACGCTATAAGATTGGCGTGTATTTTACATTCACGCCAATAAAATATATAGTTCTGCCAACATCTTATAAACATTCGCGCCAAAAGGAAGGCGATTCATGCCAAAAAAACTGGCTCCAGATCTCGCGGCTCGCCTGGAGGCCGAAATCCGCGGGCACCCCGAGGGCGTCCCCGCCACGTCGATCTACCTGACGTTCACACCTGAGGCAAGCCCGCGCTCCCTGCTCCGGATTCTCGACCAGCTGGTAAAGCGCGACCGAATCCTGGCCAAGGGCGGGAGTCGTGCGACCCGATACGTTGCGACTCCATCGATTCACGCCACCGCATCGGTACAGGAGGCCGGCGACACTCTACGCGCCGAAGGTGAAGTCTACGTCCCCATGACCGGCGACGCGCCAATGCTGCGCGAGTGGGTGCGGCGCCCGATCAGCCAGCGCCGTCCGGTGGGGTACGACCGCGCGCTGCTCGACAATTACCAGCCTAACAAAACGTACTACCTGAACGACGCGGACTGGCGGGCACGGCTGCGCGAGTTCGGACGCTCATCCTTCGGCGCACGCCCGGCGGGCACGTATGCGCGCGACATCCTCAATCGACTGCTGATCGATCTGTCGTGGGCGTCGTCGCGCCTGGAGGGTAATACCTATTCGCGGCTCGAGACGCAGAACCTGATCGAGCACAGCCGCGCCGCGGAGGGCAAGGACCGGCGCGAGACGCAGATGATCCTCAATCACAAGCAGGCGATCGAATTCCTGGTCGAGCAGGCCGACGAGGCGCGCTTCAACATGCACACTTTCATGAACCTGCAGGCGCTGCTCTCGGAGAATCTGCTGGGCAACCCGGCGGACGAAGGCAGGCTGCGCCAACGCATCGTCGAGATCGGCGGCACGGTTTACCGGCCGCTCGCGGTGCCGCAGCAGATCGAGGAACTGTTCCACCTGATCCTGGAGAAAGCCGGCGCGATCGCTGATCCTTTCGAACAGGCGTTTTTCGCGATGGTCCACATCCCGTACCTGCAACCGTTCGTGGATGTGAACAAGCGGGTGTCGCGGCTCGCGGCGAATATGCCGTTCATCAAGAACAATCTTTGTCCGCTCTCATTCGTGGACGTGCCAGAACGCGCCTACGTCGAGGGCACGCTGGCGCTGTACGAGCACGCGCGCGTGGACCTGCTGCGCGACGTGTTTACCTGGGCCTACGAGCGCTCCTGCGAGCAGTTCAAGGCGATCGCGGGTACGCAGCCGGAGCCGGATCCGTTCAGGTTGAAATACCGCGCCGAACTCGTCGAGGCGGTGTCAGGGCTGGTGCGCGCGGAAAAAGCGGTCAACGTCCGCGCGGTCCGGCGTGTCGCGGCCAACCTTGTGCCTGCCGAAGACCAGCAGCGCTTCTCAAAGATGGTATCGGACGAGCTGCGGCATTTGCACGAAGGCAATATCGCGCGTTTTCGGTTGCGGCTGGCTGAATTCAGGGCGTGGCGAAAAAAGCACGCGCCGGGTTGATCCCGGACCGGATCTTCAGACCTCGATTTCCTCCGGCGGCACGACAACCACCTTGCCGTCGCGCCAGATGACGATGGATTCGCCGAGCGCCTTGTGGCTTCGCCAGCTCGACGCTCTGGCCGCGCTGGAATTCAACCAGTGTAAGCGGGCCCGAGCGGGCGCAGGCGCAGGCCCTTGCGCATCCGGGTCCAGGCGAATTCGGTCGGATCGGCGAGCGCGGGGCCGGGTGCTTTGACCACCAGCACCTCGCGCGCGAACGGCTCGAAGTCGGCGCGGAAATGCACCGAGCTCTTCAGCGCGAGGATACGGCTGCGGCGCGGCTCGACGCCGAGGTGGCGGAACATTTCCTGATCGCCGGCCTGGCATTTTCGGGACGCCAGGGCTACACGTACCCCTGGCGAAGCCTTGCTGCGCAGCAGCGCCATGGCGCCCAGCTGCATGCGGAAACCCTTGAACATCGGTCCGGTGCAGGTGAACTTGCCGTCGCCGAGGCGCTCGACGGTGAATTCGCCTTCGAGGGGAGAATCGCCCGCAATGCCAGAGCGCCCGCCCAGGCTGAAGCCGGCCGTAGAACCCAGACCGATGTCGTGCGCGCGCTTGGCCGCCTCGGCGTCGATGAGCAAGCCGAGCACCGCGTCGCGCGCATCCTGCCGGATGAGGGATTTCAGCAGCCCGGTGGTGTCGCCATTGCCCCCCGCCCCCGGATTGTCCTGCGTGTCGGCCAGCAACACCGGCGCGCCCGGCGCGCCGCGGCCGCGGGCGCGCGCTACCGCATCGTCGGGCAGATGCAACTCAAGCACGAAATCTTTCTCGGCATCGGACACCATGCGGTGCAGCTTGTCGAGCGCGAGTGAAGTTTTTTTCTCATCAGAACCGTAACCAAACACGGCCATGCCGCATTCGGGGAAGTCGGCCATCGGAAATCCCGGCGTGAAGGAGAGCGTGACGTCCTCCTCGCGCCCGATGTCATCGTAGATCGTCTTGCAGGGCTCGACGAAGGAACACTGCGAAGGCAGGCCGGTCAGGTAATCGAGCGAGCGCCAGCGCTTGGCGAGCGGCTGGCCGGCGCGCAGCATGCCATCCAGCAGACCGGCCGCGCGCGCGCCGCTCTCGGCCATGTCGAGGTGCGGGTAGCTGCGGTAGGCAACCAGTGCGTCGCAGCGCTCGAACATGGCGCGCGTGAGGTTGCAATGCAGGTCGAGGCTCGCCGCGACCGGCACGCGCGGCCCCACCGCTTCGCGCACGCGGCGCAGGATCTCGCCTTCGCCGTCGTCGTGCGATTCGGTCACCATGGCGCCGTGCAGGTCCAGGTACACGCCGTCCACCGGCAGCGCATTTTTCAATCGAGAAACCATTTCTCCCACGATGCGCTCGAAAGCGTCGTCGGTGACGTGCGCCGATGGGCTGGCCGCCGCCCACGCGGTGGCGACCAGATCATGCCCCTGCGCGCGCAGCGCCTGGATGGCGCCGGCGGCGGGAATGTTGGCGCCCTCCACCGCGGCAAAAACGGGCTCGCCGTACCGGGCGCCCGGCCAGCCGCCGCCCGCCTCGAAGGCCGCGTAATCGGCCCTCGAGGGCGCGAAGGTGTTGGTCTCGTGCTGCATGCCTCCGATTGCGATGCGTGCCATGTGCAAAGCATACCGCGCGCGGCGCCAGCGGGTAACAACGTAAAATCCGCACCATGGATCCGCTCGACGCATCGGCGATCGCATCGCTCATCCGCATTGCGGGACTCGAGGTGCGGGTGGTGGATCGCTGTACTTCCACCAACGCGTTGCTGCTCGCCGAAAAGCCGCATCATCCGGTGCTGCTCGCCGCCGAGGAACAGACCGTCGGCCGCGGCCAGCGCGGCCGCAGGTGGCGCTCGGCGCGCGGCGCGGGCGCGACCTTCTCCATCCTGCGGCGCATGCGCTGCGCGCCGCGCCTGCTCAGCGGGCTTTCCCTTGCCGTGGGGGTCGCCACGGCGCGCGCGCTGCGCGCGCTGGGCGCGGGCGATATCGCGCTCAAGTGGCCAAACGACCTGCTCGCCGGGGGCGAGCATGCGGGCGCGAAGCTGGGCGGCATCCTGATCGAGACGCGCGTGCAGGGGCGGGAAGTTTCGGCGGTGGTCGGGATCGGGATCAACTGCCGCCCGGTGCGCGCGTTGGGCGCGCAACTGCGCCGCCGCCTCATCTCCCTCGACGATCTGCTGCGGCCCGCGGCCGCGCGCAACGCGGTCATCGCCGCGGTGGCGCGCGAAGTGCTGGCCGCGCTCGAATCCTTTGAGACGGCGGGCCTGGCGGTTTTCGCCGATGACTGGCGCGCGCTGCACGCGCATGAAGGCCGGCGGCTGCGCGTGCGCCTGGCCGACGGGCGCACCGTCAGCGGCATCGCGGCCGGGATCGCGCCCAGCGGCGCGCTGCGCCTGCGCACGCGCGGCGGCCCCCGCGAGCCGGCGAGCGGCCAAATCGTCGAGGTGGCGAGCGGCCGCATCCTTTCGGCGAGCGCGGCATGATCCTCGCCATCGACGCCGGCAATTCGCGCGTGAAATGGGGCTGGTTCGAGGAAGCCGACGCGAGCGGCGTCTGGTCGAGCGTCGCCACCGTGTCGCTGATCGAGTTCGCGGCCTCGAGCGACCACGTCAACCCGTTCTCCGCGACGCACGAGAACCCGGCGCGCATCATCATATCGAATGTCGCGGGCGAAGGCGCGCACCAATTGCTGGTGAACTGGACCAGCATCTTCGAGGCCGAGCCGCTGTGGGTGAAGGGCATGCCGCAGCTGTGCGGGGTGAGGAACGGCTACGAACGCCCCGAGCAGCTCGGCCCCGACCGCTGGGCGGCGCTGATCGCGGCGCGCTCACTCGAGCCCGGCCGCGCCTGCCTGGTGGTGAACGCCGGCACCGCGACCACCATTGATGCGCTGTCGGCGGGCGGTGAATTTCTCGGCGGCCTGATCCTGCCCGGGGTGGAGCTGATGCGTTTCGTGCTGCATGAGCACACCGGCCGCCTGCCGCTGCAGGAAGGCCGCTTCGTCAAAACACCGTGCAACACGGTGGATGCGATCGAGACCGGCTGCCGCCACGCCCAGGCGGGCGCGGTGGAGCGCATGCACCGTGTGCTGGGCGGCGACAGCGCCTGCCTGGTGTCGGGTGGCGCGGGCCAGGCCCTCATCGAGCGGCTCGACCTGCCCTGCCGCTACGTGGAGAATCTGGTCCTCGAGGGATTGGCGCGCATCGGCCGCAGCCAGGATCCCAGCTTCCCATGAGAGCCTTGTTCCTGCTGCTGCTTGCCGCCAACCTGGCGCTGTTTGCCTGGTCGCAGTATTACGCCACAGCCGATGGCGCGGGCGATCCCGAACCGCTGCGCCGGCAGGTCAGTCCCGAGAAAATCCGCCTGCTCGCCGGACCCGACCTGGCCGGCTTGCCGGTGCTCAAACCCAAACCGGCGCCCGAAAATTGCGTCGAATGGGGCGGTTTCTCGGTCGCGGAAGCACCGCGCGCCGAGCAGGTGCTTGAGCCGCTTGCACTGGGTGCGCGGCTCTCGCAGCGGCGCAGCGAGGAAAAAGCCGGCTGGTGGGTGTTCATCCCGCCGCAAGGCAATCGCGCCGCGGCGCTGAAGAAAACCGCGGAGTTGAAAACGCTGGGGATCGACGACTACTTCATCCTGCCGGACGAAGGCAGCATGCGCTGGGCGGTTTCGCTGGGCGTGTTCAGCAGCGAGGAAGCGGCCAGGACGCGTCTGGAAGCGCTGCGCGCCAGAGGCGTGCGCAGCGCCCAGACCGGCGAGCGCGACACGCAGGTGGCGAAAATCTGGTTCCAGGTGCGCGGCGCGGATGCCGCGCTGCAGGGAAAACTGAGGGGTCTTGCCCAGGCCCTGCCCGGTACCGAAATCCGGGATTGCCAATGAAAATCGCGAGCGTCGCGATGCTTCTGGTCGCGATTTTTCTGGCCGCGGCGCAGGCTGCGTGGGCACAGAGCAAGCTGCCGCCCTGCCCCGGCGCCTACGCCGCGAACAAGTGGTCAAACTGCTACGGCACGAACATGACGAACACCGGCGCGATCTACGCCGGCGAATGGCTGCACGACAAGTTCGAGGGGCACGGCACTTACCGCTACCGCAACGGGGCGACATACGTCGGCCAGTTCAGCAATAACCGGCGCAACGGCCAGGGCACCTTCACCTACCAGGACGGCGCGACCTACCTCGGCGGCTACAAGGAAGACATGCGCTCCGGCAAGGGCACGTTCACCTATCCGAGCGGCGTGAAGTTCGTCGGCGAGTACCGCGACGACAAGCGCAACGGGCCGGGCGTCGAGTACGGCCCCGAGGGCAAGGTGCTGCATACGGGCGCCTGGGAAAACGACATCCTCGTGAAGCGCAGGTAGGGAAGGCGAGTGGTATGATTTTCCGATGCTCTCACGGCTGATCGTCCTTGGTCTGCTCCTGTCCGCCGCCGCCGCCGCGCAGGCGCAGCAGTACCGCTGGGTGGACGGGAAGGGGCGCGCCCATTACTCGGATACCCCTCCGGCTGGTGCAAAAGCGGTGCGCAAAGCCGACCTAAAGACGCAGACCGCGACCGAGGAGCGGCAGCAGGTCCCCTTTGAAGTAATGCAGGCGCAGAAGGATTTCCCGGTCACGCTGTACAGCGCGCCGATATGCAAGCAGCCTTGCGAACTGGCGCGCACGGCGCTTAACAAGCGCGGCGTGCCTTTCACCGAAGTCCAGGTCTGGAATCCCGAAACCCTGGAGCAGCTGAAGTCCAAGGCCGGATCGGACACCGTGCCTGCGCTCGTTGTCGGCCGAACGGCCCTGAGCGGCTTCGATCCGGCCAGGTACGACAGCGTGCTGGACTCTGCCGGCTACCCGAAGCAGGGCGCGGCTCCCGAGCGCACACAGCGCGCCCCCGCACCGCCGGAGGGCTACGAGGCACCGCCGCAGGCAGAACCCATCAAGCCAGAAGCCTCCGCATCCGCCAAGCCGGGTCCCTACGACACGAGCGGTTTGCCGTCCAACCGCTCCGACAAGCCCGGCCCCTACGACGCGAGCGGTCTCAAGTCCAACCGGCCGGATAAACCCGGGCCGTACCTGACGCCGGGCAGCGCGAAATAGCGCCTGCGTTTCCCGCCGGGGTTGGCGTCAGCTTTCGATTTTCTATCCGATCGGAATGGCGCCGCCGGGCACGTGTTTCGCGACCAATTCGAGCAGCCGGTCGGCGCGCACGGGTTTGGTCAGGTAGGCCACCGCGCCCAGTTCCTTGCCGCGCGCCTCGCCGTCCTCCACCGAGGTGAGGAAAATCACCGGGATATTCGGCAGCGTGCGGTCCGATTTCAGCGCCGCGATGAACTCGAAGCCGTCCATGTGCGGCATGTTGACGTCAGAAAGAATCAGGTCGGGAGGATTTTTCAACACCAGGTAGCCGGCGCTGATGCCGTCCGCGGCGGTGCTCACCTCGTAGCCGGCCGCGGCGAGGTGCATGCGCAGCAGCTCACACAGGCTCTCGTCGTCGTCCACCACCAGGATTCTGGCCGCCACGAGTTCGCGCCGCGATCGGGACCGTGCGCCGCTGCTACTTGCAGGCCTGCCGCACCGATTGCTGCGCCTTGGCGATTTCCTGCGCCACCTGGTTGTCATCCAGGTAGTACCTCTCGCCGCTGGGGTTGCTGCGCGCGATGCGCTGGCCGCTTTCCAGCGTGCGCAGGTACTCGCGCGTGCGCTCGCAGCCCTCGTTTCTTTCCGACTTCGCCTGCTGCTCGCGCTCGGATTTTTCCGCCGACTTCTTCGTCTCTTCCTGGCGCTTGCGGAATTCCTGCGCCTGCTCGGCCGGCGTCAACGGCCCCTTGGCCGCATCCTTGGCCGCGTCCTTGGCCGCAGCGGGCGTGGCCGCAGCGGCGGCACCGCCTTGCGGCGCCTTGAGCGCGGAAGTCTTGGCGCCGGGCGGCGGGGAATCGCCGTAACGCACCTTGCCGTCCTTGTCGACCCACTTGTAGAGCTGCGCGTGCGCCGCACCGGCAAGCATCAGGGCCATCAGGAAAATCAAAGCCTGTCGCATATGCACCTCCACAGCAAGTCCATGATCACCTAACGCGGGGCGCGCATCGGGGATGACGTCGAGATTGGTGCTGGTGCCCCGACTCGAACGGGGGACCTACTGATTACGAATCAGTTGCTCTACCAGCTGAGCTACACCAGCGGGCCGCGCGAATTGCGAAGCAAGCATTATACGTCCGTTCCCTGCTACTCATTGCAGCTCCCGGTGCGCTTGCAGTCGGGATGAAACGGCACCTCGATGGTCTTGACGCTGCCCACCGGCACGCCGTTGCGCAAGGCCGGCCGGAACTTGAGTCCCAGCACCGCCTCCAGCGCCGCGTTCTCGAACACGCCGGCGGGCTGCGCATCGACGACGAAAGCGTCGCGCAGCACCCCCTGGTGGTCGATTTTCAGCCGGAGCGTGACCACGCCGCTCTGGCGCGCAGCGAGCGCGAGTTCCGGATAAACCAGATCGACCACGTTCAGCGGCGTTGCGCGTTCATCCACCTCGCTGCCGCGGAAGTAGATCTCGGCGCTCGGCAGACCGGCCGCCTTCGCCGGCGCCGCAGCAGGAGCGGCCGATACTTCGGACCTTGCGGGTTCTGACTCGGGCTCGGGCTGCCGCGGCAGCAGCTCCGTAACCGGCGCCGCTGCCTGCGCCGACGTGATGCGTGCGGTCAACGGCCGCCCGGCAAACAGCGCCGCCTCGCTCAGGCCCGGCGCAAGCGGCGCGTTGGCGAGCACCGCAAAGTGCGCGCCCGCCGAAACCGCGAGCGCAAAGGCGAGGCGCTCGGCGGTCACGTACCCTGGCAGGTTTGCGTCCAGGCGTGCGATACGGATCAATCGATTTCCTTGTACCAGAACTTGCGCACCCGGGAGAACAGCACCGTGCCTGGCGCGAGCGTACAGGAAGCGCCGTAGCAGACCACCGCGGAGGCGACGTTGCCGCTGCCGCCGGTCGAGGCGCCCGCGCCGATCCCCAATTGGCTGCTGCCGCTGGTGATGGTGCCGCCCACCCCCACCCCGGAGGTCGAGGTGGTGCCGGTGCCGGTGGCACCGCCCAGGCCGACGAAGACCAGCACCGGCGAGGGCAGGAACCCGCCGCCCACGTACTGCGTCGAGAGCGCCGTGCCGTTGAACGCGGTGCCGTCGAGGAAGTTGACCGTGTACTGGCGCGCCACCCCGAGGTTCGGCGAGCAGGCGCCGCCGCCCGCGCTCGCCGAGGGCTGGTTGGTGCCGAACTGCACAATGCCGCTGCCCGAGGCGAGCGTCGAGCCGACCTGCTTCTCGCCCGCGGCCAGCGTGATGAACCAGCCGGTGTTGGTCGAATCGCGCAGCGCCGCCGACACGTTTTCGGCTGCCGTCAACGTGAACGGGGAAACCGCGGCCTCGGGCGCCGCGCCGCTACAGGCCCCGGGTATCTCGATGCACTGCGTGCTCACGTTGAGCAGTGTCTTGATCGATTGGTCGTTGAACGTGACGCTGGTCGCGTGCTCGATGGTCGGCTGGAGGGGGGCGACCAGCGGGGAGGACGTTTGCTTCTTGTCCTTGAACGCGTACACCCGGTTGACGACCACGCTGTCGAAGGGGTGCTCGCGGTCGCCGCTGCCCGTGATCACCATGTCGAAACCGGTCGCGCCGACGACGTCCGGGGCGAACTGGAATTTGCGCATCCCCGGAATCACGGTGTTGCCGCTGACCACGGCGGTGGTCGCGTGGTCGGCGATCGAGGCGAGCTTCACCACCGACCAGTTGGCCGGGTCGGAAGCGCCGAAATCGAAGCGCCACATATTGCCGCCGGTATCGCCGACGTAGGCGCGGAAGGGCTTCGTGTCCGGGTCTCCGACGACCACCGCGATGTCGGAGGAAATCGCGTAGTCCATGCCGGTGACCTGCTTGTAGGTCGCGCCAGGGGGCATCGATACCGCCGCTGGCGGCTTGGGCGATGCATGCCAGATCAGCGCGCCGGTCGCGGCATTCACCACGAACAGGCCGCGGCCCATGCTGCGCGTGTAGGGCGTGCCGCTCGAGACCACCGAGGCCGGGGTACTGGCAGTGATCGTGGAAGGATCCAGGTCCTCGACCAGCGGATCGTAGCCGGCGCCGAAGATCAGCACCGGGTCGGTCGAGCCGCAGGGCGTGGTGCTGCAGGTGACCGAAACGACCTTGGGCTCGGACCAGGTCTGGCCCAGCTCGCTCCAGCCCTTGTCGCAGCCGGTGATCGCGTCGATGTCGGCGGCAACAGTGCTGAAGCTCGGGCAGCCCCGGCGCCAGAGAAGCTTGGGCACCAGCGGATCACTTACGTCGAGCGCATAGATGGCGCGCCCGCCGCGCCGCATGGTGAGGAACAGCCACACCTTGTCGCCGGTGTTGGGGGAGGGCGTGACCGTGACCACGCCCGCGCCGTCGATGGTGCGCACATTGTCCGGATCCAGCATGCCGTCGTTGTTCGCGTCCCGGGTGAAAGCGCCGATCGGTCCGTCGAAGAAGTACGGCTTCTTGAAGGCGCTGCTGATGCCGGGAAAATTGACGCGCAGCCGCCTCAGGCTGCTGAAGTGTTCCTTGGCGACGAAGCCCCAGACCTCGACCCCGATCGCCGAGTCGCCCGTGGTGCTGCCAAAGCCGCCCTTGACGGCGCGGAACACGCCGTCGTTGCCGCCGTAGAAGATATAGACGTCGTTGTCGATGTTGGCCGCATCGGTCGCGCGCCGGTTGTAGTTCACCACCGAGGGCCGCGAATGCAGCACGTCGCCGTGCATCGAGGCGCGGGTGTCGGTGAACGAGGAGTTGGCATTCTCGTCCTCGAAGTTGTCCTCGCCGCGGATCCAGTTGATGACGTTGTCGCGCTCGCTCGAGGCGCCCCCGCTCGCGGTCGCGGTGATGGTGCCGCTGGCGTCGTTCTGCGCCGAGAGAATGGTGTATTCGAACGTGTCCACGCCGGTGACCGCGATCGTGAAGGGGCCGTTGAAGGCGCCCGGCGTGGCGCCGGCGATCGTCACGGTCGGCGTGCCGCTGAAGCCGTGCTGGGTGGAGGTGGCGCGCGCGGTGAAGCTCGGCGTGAGGGCGCTGACCGTGGCGCCGGTATTGTTGGCGAGGGGCGAGGTCAGCACGTAGCTGACGGTATTCGCATCCACGACCGTGGCCGTCACATTGTTCACGTTGTAGCCGCCGGGCGCGGCCCCGGTGATGGTGAAATTGTTGAAGGTGGTGTTGTTCGCGCCGTAGCCGTGGCCGGTGATGGTGGCGTAGGCCTTGGGATTGCTGGTGAGGCGCACCGTCGGGCTGCCGCCCGGGCCGCCCAGCGGGGGCGCCGGGGGCGTCGTCGTCAAATAGGTGAAGGTGCTGGCGTCCGGCACGCCCACGCTCGCCACTGTCCACGCTGCGTTGTTATGCGCCAGATCGCCGGTGACCCCGGCGATGGTGATCACATCGTTCACGGCGTAGCCGTGGTTCGCCAGCGTCGCGGTGACGATGGCGACGGTGCTGGTCGAGACCGTGATCGCCGGGTTGGGGGTGGCGTTGCCCAGGCCCGCGGTGACCGCATACTGGAAGCTGACCGTGGGGATCGTGCCGCTGATCACGAAAGGACCATTGAAACCCGCGGGGCTCGCCCCGGCAATCGTCACCGTGTCACCGTCGATGAACGCGTGTCCGGCCACGCTCGCCGTCGCGGTCAGGCCGCTCTGCCCGGCGGTGATGGTGCCGCTGGACGGAGTGGTGATCGCCGAGCTGGTGGCATAGGAAATGGCGATCGTGGTCGGCACGGGGCTGGACAGAATCGTGAAGGTGCCGTTGAACGACGGGCTGGAACCGCTCGTTTCCCCGGAAACCGTCACCTGCTGGCCGGCGCTGAACGTCCCGACGGCGAAGGCGCCGCTGGTCGTCGCGGTGACGGTGCTCGTCGCCCCGGTCGCGGTGGTGGTGATCGCAACCGTCGGCGCGGTGTCCACCGTGTGCGCGAAAGTGAAGGAGTTGGTGGTCACCGCGGTGATCGGCTTCAAGCCGTTGTATGCATTAGGCGCCACGCCCGCGATGGTGACCGACTGGCCGGCGCTGAAGCCGTGGTTCGCGGCGGTGGCGACGACGTTGGTGTTGCTGCTGGTGACGTTGCAGCCGAGCGTGGCCGCATTGTCGTCCAGGCCCGCTGCGGTGTAGGTGAACGTGGTCGGGTTGACGAAGGTGATCTGCTTGTTGGTGACGTTGTACTTCGAACCCGGATTCACGGGCACAACGACGTTGACGGAGCTGCCGCCGGCAAGGCCGTGTCCCGTGGCAATGACGACCCTGGCGGTGTTGTTTGAGCCGCTATTCTGGCAGGACGCCGCTTGAACATTCGCATTGTTGCTCATCGCGGTGACGCTGACGGCGCGCGAATTGCTGAGCGTCACGGTCGAGGTGATCGAATCCGTGGTGATCGACAGGACCGGGATCGGGGCTCCCGCGTTGGTGATCGCCAGGGGCCGCTCGCCTATGAGCGCGCTCACCGTTTTGGTGACCTTGGCCGTGAGCGGCGCTACGTTGCGCGCGTCCAGGTTGAGCGCCGCGGCGTCGATCGCCGCATTGGCGGTGCTGAACGGCGTAGCCGACAGCAGGCTGGGATTGCTCGGATCGTGCGTCTTGCAAAACGGCGATCCCTGCGTGCAGGTGTACAGCAGCCTGGAGGGACTCGGCGAGGCCGCGTTGACGCCGGCGGCGAAGTAGCGGGCGCGCAACTGCTGCGCGGCGCCGCCCTTTTCCACCAGATCGCCATCCGGGCTGTCGGAACTGCCGCCCACGCCGTTCTCCGCGGCCGAGCGGAAAGACCAATAGGTCGACGTCGGCTGGTTGGCGCTGGTCCAGAAGCTCTTCGCGTTGGAGGTGATGAAGCCGGTGGAGCTGTTGATCGCCGGGTTGAGATCGGCGTCGACCGTGAAGACGGTGGTGACGTTGTTTAGCGTCTGGGCCTTCAACTGGTAGGCCTTGAGGTTGCCGAGCCAGCGCGGCCGGTCGATCGCGTCGGGCCGGAACACGCCGATGTAGAGCTGGTTCAGGTTGGTGCCGCGCACGTTGACGCTGACCGGCAGGGTCGAGGCGGCGAACACGCTGTTGACCGCCTGGATCTCGGTGAAGATGGAGAGCAGCGCGTCGGTGAGCGCCACGCCGGCGTTGGCGCTGGTGATGCCGAAATACTTGCCCTTGCCCAGCGTCGCCGCGTTCTTAAGCAGATTCGTATGGGCGGGACCCTGGCCGGTGATGACCGGATCGACCTCGACCGCGTAGGTGAAGATCTTCTGGTTGCTGCCGAGGAGGTTGACGCCGGTGTTAGCGAGGTAACCCGCGTACTCGTCCACCCAGCTGGAGAAGGCGCCGCCCGAGGCGTTCGGCACCAGGCCAGTGGTGGCATTCGCGAAGAGGTTGCTCGACGGACTGTCGTCGCCGTTGTCGAACGGGCCGTTGCTGATGAAGATGATGTAGTTCTTCGCGCAGGCGTCGGTGATCGGGCTGGCGTAGGTGGTTGCCGAGCTGCTGGAGAGCGGATTGGGGGTGAGCGAGGCGGTGACGGTGTTGACCGTGCTGCCGGCATAGTCGCGCTTGACTTGCGTGATGCCGGAGCGCGAGGTCAGGCCGGCGAAATACAGGTAGGCCTCGTGCATCGCCTGGCCGCCGAACGCGAGGCTGCCCTGGTCGCCGCCCGCCCCGCAGGCGGCGTCGGTAAAGCTGTTGACCACGGAGGTCAATGCCGCCTTGTTGGCGGTCGTCAGCTGCCGCACGCCGAAGCGCACGTAGCCGCCGTTGACGGTCACCGTGGTGCAGCTGCCGCCCTGCGTGAAGATCATAATGCCGACGTTGAAGGAGCTGTCGAGCGCCGCCACCGTGTTGATGAGCGCGGTCTTCTCCGCGGCGAAGCGGCCGCCCGAGCTCCAGTTGGCGGTGTTGTCGAGGAGGATGAGGACGTTGGGCCGCTCGGCCGGGATGTTCGGGTTGTTGCGAAACAGGTCCGTGTCGTCGTTCACCGGGTCGAACACCGCGAACGGCGCGGCGCAGAATGCCGTCAGCCCGAGGGCCAGCAGCAGCTTTTTGAATGCGTGTTTCATGGTCTTGAACTCCATCTGATTCCCCCGCCTAGGAGGCGATGCCGGGACAGGAACTGGCCAGCATGCGGATCATCACGCCCTGGTGGTAGGTCGCTTGCGCGCCGGTGAGCGGGTCGGTCACCGTCGCCACCACCTCCCAGGTGTTCTCGTAGGTGGACAAGGCCTGCGTCAGTGAGCCGCCGGTCTGGCGTTTGGCCGAGATGCAGCGCACCGGCTGCACGTCCACCTGCGTGCCCGACAGGCAGTTGGCGGGCGGAATCGCGGCCGGCGGGTGGCCGGCGCTGGAATTGACGCAAACGCGCTGCGCCACCGTGGTCGCGGGCGCCACCACGTTGGCGGAATCGAAATTGCCCAGGTTGCTCACCACCTGCTCCACCGCCTGCGCCGCGGCGGCCTCCATCAGCTTCGAGGCCTGCTGGTTGCCGACGATTTTCAGGCCGATGTTGCCGGTGCGGATCGCGGTGATCGCGAACAGCGTCAGCACCACCAGCATGATGAGCGAGATCAGCAGCGTGGCGCCGCGCTGGCGGCTTGCGGGGCGGATGGCGAATGCGGTCTTCATCTCGGGATCTCCCGGCGGCCGGCCTGATTGACGATCCGCGTCTCGGCGCCATAGACATGGCGCTTGTAGGGATCGTTGGTCGCGGTGGTGGTGAAAGTTCCCATCGTGTAAGTCTTGTCGTCGATGTAGCCGTTGGTGGGCGCGGTGTTGCGCGCGAGCACGTAGATGCGCGCCGCGATGGTGTTGCCCATGTCGACCACGCTCGGCGTATGGGTGTAGCTGTCGGTCGCGCCATCGCCGATGAGGCCGGTGTTGATGTCGGCGACCGCGGGAATCGTGTCCAGCCCGTACTCGATGCGGATCGCCTGGATGCCTTCCACGATCGGCACGATCGAGAATGCGCCGCCCGCGCCCATTTCGAGCCGCTTGAGCGTCGGGATCGGCCGGCCCTGGTCGTCGCTCGCGCCGGTGCACACCGTGCCGCCGCCGGCCGGAACGCTGCAAGGCGCGACGAAGTAGATGTGGGTGCGGTACTTGCGGATCGCGGCGGCGGCCTGCGGGAATTGCCCGGACACGGCCGCGGCGCAGGTGCCGGCGGTGGCGCCCGCGGCGACGCTCAGGTCGCGGCGCACCATCGGGTTCCCGGTCGGGGTGACGACGCCGGTGGCCTTTTGGGTGCTGTCGATGCTTCCCGCGACGCCGTACTGAATTTCCGCCCCGTTCGGCGTCGTCTGCAGGTATACGGTGCCGGCCTCCACGGTCGCGCTCGTCGCGCAAGTCACCGGCAGCCGCGTCGTATCGGTGCGCCGCACCACGATGATGTCGCTGTTGGCTTGCAGATTCAGGGCGGTAAGCACCGCGCAGCTGCCCACGGCCCCGGCGACGACCCGCTGCAGGGGCAGCGCGAGGGCCGCATTGACGGCGTCGCTGACCGTGCCGGCGGTGGGCGCGGCGCAGGCATCGGGCGCGGCGGCCGGGACCGTCGGCAGCGCCGAGAGCTCGCCGTAGAACCCCGCGTGACGGATGTCCTGCGCCAGCAGTTCGATGGCGTAGCGGCCGTTCTCGATCTGCTCGGCGGTGTTCTTCAATTCGCGGCTGGAAGTGCTCGAATTCACGAACACCGAGGTCAGCCCGACCAGGATCATCAGCCCGATCGTGATCGAGGTCATCAGCTCGATCAGCGAGAACCCGCGCACGGCACGCGGCGCCGTGGAGTGGACGGCACGCGGCGCCGTGGCGCGGGAGTAGCGCGGATTGGAATGCAGGGCAGGTTTGGTCATGGATCGCCTACCTTGTCGCCAGGGTGCCGATGCGCATCGTGGCCCACACGGTGCGCCGCATGGTGTCGTTGGTGGCGGCAGGGCCATACAGTCCCGCGCCGCAGGCCCTGGTGGGCGCGAAGGTGCCGGCCATCCCCTGCCAGGAAACGGCGACGGTGTATTCGCCCGTGCCGGCGACGTTGACGTTGGTGGTGGCATTGACATACTCGGAATTGACGTTGTAGCTGACGCAGCCGCGCGCGCCGATCATGGCGCCGACCCTGGTGGCGCCCGCGCCCTTTGTCTCGGCGCCGCCTTGCAGCAAATTATTCCAGCCGTTCATCGAGGCGATCGCCATCGCCTGGTCGGCCGGGTTGCTCACGCTGCAGGCTGCCGTGGCGGTGGCGCCCTCGCCGAAATACGGCGTGCCCGCGGCGGTGTCGGTGGTAACCACGTAGCACGAGGCGGTGGTGCGGCTGTTTTGTATGCGATCCATCATGTCGTAGAGCAGCACCAGCGCCTGCGCGCGCTGATAGGATTCAAGCTCGGCGACCTTGGCGCGCGCCTGCATGCCGGCGAGGCCCAGCAGCCCGATCATCACGATCAGCATCGCGACCAGCACCTCGAGCAGGCTGAAGCCGCGTGCTTGCGAAGGCAGGGGCATCGGGGTCGGCATGGCGCTCAAGTGCATCCGTTGCCGTCGTTCGCGTCGGTGTCGGCCAGCGTCTTGGGCCGCCCGCTGACGCTCAATTCCACGCAGCGCATCGGCACCTGGGCGTTGTTCGCGGTATAGATAATCCTGAAGGACGCCGCCGCGCTCGCCAGCCTGCCGTCGCGGTTGAAGGTGACCAGCGCAGGGCCGCTTGGCCCCGTCAGCGTGATGCTGTTGTCGACCGCGTCGCCGGCCATCACCACCACTTCGCCCGCATCGCAGACGCCATTGGCGTTGGCGTCCACGCATACGGTCCAGCCGTTCTGCCAGCCGCCCGTTGCCGCGACCATCGATATGTTGCTGGTATTGCGCTTGATCGCCTCGCTGCGCGCCAGCGCGAGGCTGGTGTAGAGGTCCAGCGAGAGCGATTTCATGCGGTTCTGCACCACCAGGTCGCGCATCGAGGGCAGCGCCAAAACCGAGAGCACGCCGACGATGCCGACCACGATCATCAATTCGATGAGCGTGAAGCCGAGCGTGTCGGCGCGCGTGGCCATGCCGCCTACCACTTCCCATCGCCGACGTTACTTCCACTGTAGGTGCGCGAACGGGTTCCGGCGCTGGTCAGCGTGAGCGTGCCGTCGGTATCGGCGGGAGTGCTGCCTCCGGCCTGGTAGGTTCCCGCACGCGGCACCGCGGTAATGGTGTAGGAGGGGGGCGGTCCGGCGACCAGGGCCACGGACACCGTATAGAAATTACTGCTGCAGGTGGAGGCGGAGGGCACGGTAGCATCGTTGGTGCAAGTCCAGCCGTCGTGGGCGATGTTCAGCCCGGCGCTTCCCACATTGCCGCTGTAGGCGCGCGCGTCCAGGATGTACAGTTCCTCGCGATTCTGAATATTGAGCATGATCTGCGCCGCCGCCGAGCGGTTGGCGCGTTTGTTGTAGTTCTGGTACGACGGTATCGCTACCGCCGCGAGGATTGCCAAAATCGCAACCACAACCATCAGCTCGATGAGCGTGAAACCGCCCGCCGCGAAGTCACCGGAACGGGCCTTCAGGAACGCTGCCTTGCACTGCATCTGGATTCTCCTGGATGGACTATAGCAACGGCGACGGGACGGACAGAACAGGCTTCCGACGGAATGCCGGTTTGTCCGGACGAATGGCGCCCGCAACGCAGCGCCGGTGTGGCATTGGTCACATTTTCCCCCGCTGCCGCCGCGCCAGCTCCCGCGGC
>JBCKKZ010000018.1:0-40737 GCA_038904015.1 Burkholderiales bacterium
GGTCAGGAGCGGCGCAAAGCTGAGCGCGCGGCTGGCGGGGGCGGAGGGGGCGGTGGGGTTTGTATAGAAGCACGGTGCCGCCGCCAAAGCTCCAGTCGTCGAACCGGGTGCCCGACGCGGCGACGGAGTCGACGATCTCCAATGCGCGCCCGAACAGCGTTTCCCAGATCTTCAGGCGGTCTTCAGCCAATCGCTTGCCTTGAGGCGGATGCCGATCTCGCTGGCGATCTTGCGGACGTTCTTTGCCACTTGGCCGGGCTTTGCCCATGCGCCTACCTGCGAGACGAGGCCGCGCAGCAACGTTTTGGGCGCCTCCTCGAGAAGGACAATGAAGTGCGCATGCTTGCCGGGCGTCGGCTTGCCCGAAAGGAGGGCGTGCACGAGTTCGTCCGCCCCGAGCGTCTTGCGCAGGCTCACGCTCGCCGTGGTGCAAGCCATGCCGATGTAGTCAGGTTGCCCGATCATTGCGTCCCTTTCAACGTCGTAGCTTGCGCGAACCTGCCGGGCTTCCAGCATCGCCGCCCGCGTCGTCGCATTGGGCACTTCCCGCCGCTCCAGCGCAGCGCCTTTGGGTGCGACCACCAACTGCAGCGATAGTGCGTTGAGCACGTCGAGCACCTTGTCCGCGCGCAGGGTGTCCTTGCCGGTCTCGAGCTCATAGAGGAACTTCAGCCCCACCTTTGCGCGTCGCGCGAGCTGCGCCTGGGTGATTCCCATGCGCTCGCGCGCATCGCGCACCGCGCCCCCGAGCTGTTCGCCCGACCGCCACTGCACCGCGTGTGAGGAATCTGCCATTCTCGAACCCTTCCGATCGGAAGGATTATGCCTGTGCGGTGCCATGAGGGTCAAGTAGCCTCGGGCCCGACGCGCGCGTGCTGTTCCTGCTCACCACCAACCGCCCCGAGGTGCTCGAGCCCGCGCTCCCCGGCCGCCCCGGGCGCATCGACCAGGCCATCGAGATCGGCCTGCCCGAAGACCGCGGCACGCGCGCGACGCCCGCGGGCTGGAACTGCCGGAGGAAACGATCGCCGCCTTGAGCAAGCGCATCGGCAAGGTGAGCCCCGCCTTCATCAAGGAGCTCGACCGCCGCGCGGCGCAGGCGATGCTGGAGCGGGGCGGCAACGAGCTGGGGATGGAGGATTTCGAGCGGGCGCTGGGGGATATGGTCAGGAGCGGCGGAAAGCTGAGCGCGAGGTTGGCGGTGGCGGAGGGGGTAGTGGGGTTCGTTTTAGATTAGTGTAAAAAAACAAGCATTTATGATTAAATGAACGTCTTTGTTTGAAGGAAATATAAATATTTCTTCACATAGTTGACGTACTGTACGTTGATGGTGTATAAAGTCACCAACGTTCAACTTGGAGGCTTGATATGAAACTTTCCTTTCCAGCAGTTCGGGGCCGCATGGGCAAACGCGACTACTACGTGGCCATGATCAAACAGAGTCTTGTGCCGAAGTTGTTTAAGTTTCGCGATTGGGGCGAGCTCCCTCCTGAACAGCGAGCTCAGCGCGTCATTCAGAAAAGCCGCGTTCCAGAAATCACCAACTACATCCTCGAAAACGAGGACGGCTATCTGTTTTCGTCGTTGACTGCCTCGTACAACTGTGACCCCGATTTTCAGCCAGCAAAGGGAATGCAGGACATCGGAATCTTAGAAATTCCGTTTGAGGCAGATCTAGTAATCAACGATGGTCAACATAGGCGCGCCGCGATCGAAGAAGCGCTGAAGGAGAACTCCAGCCTGGGTGATGAAACAATCTCTGTAGTGCTCTTTCCGTGGGAGGACCTCGATCGGATGCAACAGATGTTTTCCGATTTGAACCGCACGGCGCGCACCACGTCGAAGTCGCTGAACATCCTCTATAACCATCGCGACCTGATGAGTCAGGTTACCTTGGCGCTTATAGAGCGAGTCGATGAATTCAAAGGGCTCGTCGACAAGGACCGGATCTCGTTGCCGTTGCGGGCTCCAAAGTTGTTCACGTTGGGCGCAATCTATGACGCGACCGCAGCGTTTCTAGCAACGATTTCGGAGCCTGATTACGACGACAAACGTGATCTTGCGATCGAGTTCTGGGAGACAGTGGCGGCTAACATCCCCGAATGGCGCAAGGTCAAGGCGAACGACCTGAAGCCGTTCGAGGTTCGGCAAGAATTCATTCATACGCACGCTGTGGTGCTGTGGGCAATCGGCGCGATGGGCCAGACCCTCATGTCCACGTTTCCGGATGATTGGAAGGAAAGACTTCGTGGACTGCGATCAATCGATTGGAGGAGAACAAATCGAGAGTGGCAGGGGATCGCAATGTCGGGCACAGACGTGGTAAATCGGCGTCAAAGCCGCACCGACTCGTCGTCATTCCTAAAGCTGAAATTCGGATTGAAATTGACGGCTGCTGAGGAGCGCTCGCTCAAGGGCGCGACGGATGCGACAGCAATCATGTCAGACCTTCGGAAGTTGGTCGACAAAGCGGCCTAACCGTTACTGGGAGAGATATCGATGACCGAAGAAGCGCGCGACGTGGTTGGCAAATTCGAGAAGAACTCCCGGGAAGAGGTTTGGGTAAGCGTCGACGAATTCCGGGGCCGCAAGATTATCAATATTCGCGTGCACTATCGAGCCGAGAACGGGGAGTGGCTGCCTGGTAAGCAAGGTATCGCGATGGCCGCTGATCGCTACCGCGATCTGGCGGAAGCCGTGTTGAAGCTTGGCGAGAAGCTGCGGGCCGACGGCTTACTGCCAGGCGGCGAAGCGAAATAGAAGAGGAGAGTGGACCGTGGAAAGACGAATTATTTTGCAAGCTGATGTCGCTGTTGCTTGTCCGAAGTGCAGCGCTGAATTTTCTCTTGAGGAAGGAATTTCGCGCCAGACAATAGAGCAGTATGGTGACGAGTTCGAACGAACGCTCGCTGCGAGAGGCAAGGCGCTTGAGGTTGAGATCTCCGCGCAGGCTCGGAGGCAGGTTGAGGGCGAGCAAAAAGGCAAAGTCAGTGCGCTCGAGGACCAGCTTGCCGAGCACAAGCAAGCGCTGGCAGAAAGCAAGGGTAAGGTGGTGAAAGCTTGTGCGGAAACTAAGGAGCGTGCCCGTGAAGAATTTTCCGTGCAGCTGAAGGCACTTCGCGAAGAGGTTTCAGAGAAAAGTACGGCCCTTGGAAAATCTAACGAGCAGGAGCTTGCGCTGCGTCGCCAATTGCGGGAGGCGGAGGAAGTCAAACGGAATGCCGCGATCGAGTATCAGCGAAAGCTTGATGTCGAGCGCAAGACAATTGAGGAGCAGGTCCGCACCGCAGCAGGGGAAGACTTTGCTCGCCGTGAGGCGCAATACAAGACTCAAATCGAGTCTGCGCAGCGCGAGGCGACGGATCTGAAACGGAAGCTCGATCAGGCATCCCAGCAGACCCAAGGCGAGGCACTCGAGATCTCGCTGGAGGAGCTTCTCCGGGGTGCGTTTCCGATCGATGAAATTGTGCCCGTGCCCAAGGGCAAAGTGGGCGCCGATATTGAGCAGCGCGTTCGCTCCGCGTCCGGCCTGCACTGCGGTACGATCCTGTGGGAAACAAAGGACACGAAGGCTTGGAGCGATGGGTGGCTCACCAAGCTGAAAGACTGTCAGCGGGAAACTGGAGCTGAATTCGGCGTAATTGTCACCGCAGCAATGCCCAAGGACGTAGCGGAGCCTTTTATGCGGTTTAAAGATGTCTTCGTGACGCGGTTCTCTGCAGCGCGCCCCGTTGCGGAAACTCTGCGGCTAGTCCTCCTCGAGACGCATAAGGTCAAGCTCGCGAATGCGGGACGCGGCGAGAAAATGGAAGCCCTGTACAACTACCTATGCAGCCCGCAATTCGCGCAGCGGATGAAAGCGGTTGTTGAGGGTTTTGCGGCCTTGCGTATAGATCTGGAGTCTGAAAAAGCCGCGATGGCCAGAATTTGGGCGAGGCGCGATAAGCAGCTGGGAAGGATGACTGGGGAAATGGCTGCTGTTGTCGGGGAACTGCAGGGCCTCGGCGAAGGCGCACTACCTCAGCTGGAAGCCATCGCGGTCTTTCCGGCGCTTGAGGAAAAAGAAGAGTTGGTGGCACTTCAGCGATAAAGTATCCGGGCCTGGGTCGGTCCGAGTAAGGGAGCTATGGCGCGCATTTTCGACAATATTGATCAGGATCTTCTCTCGGCGTTGCGCGCTACGCTGGAGGTATCCAAGCGCTCGGATTTCTGTGTCGGCTACTTGAATCTCCGGGGCTGGCAGGCAATCGATGACCTGATCCAGAATTGGAATCCCGCCACCGGCCAGATTTGTCGGGTTCTGGTGGGTATGCAACGACCGCCGCACGAAGAGATTCGTGAGCTCTACCGCGCGGTCGCAGATGGTGGTGCGATCGACAATGCGGCCGCTTCGCGTGTGAAGACCCAGTTCGCGGCACATTTGCGTGAGCAGATCACTTTGGGTATTCCGAGCGGCCAAGATGAAGCTGCGCTGCGGCGCCTCGCGCATCAGCTTCGCGCCGGACAGGTGATCGTCAAACTTTTCCTACCCTATCCGCTGCACGCTAAGCTCTATCTTCTTTTTCGGGACGATTTGAACAACCCGATTACCGGTTTTGTGGGGAGCAGCAATCTCACGCTTTCAGGGTTGGCGAAGCAGGGTGAGCTCAACGTTGATGTGCTTGACCATGACGCCACGCAGCGGCTGTCGAAATGGTTTGAAGACCGCTGGAATGAGCGGTGGGCGCTGGATGTTTCAGCCGATCTCGCGGAGATCATCGAAACCAGTTGGGCGCGCGAAGAGCCCATACCTCCGTATCACATCTATCTCAATATCGCCTACCACCTTAGCACGGAGGCGCGCGCCGGTTTAAGCCAATTCCGTTTGCCCGGGCGGTTCGAGCAGGAGCTATTTGAGTTTCAGAAAAGTGCAGTAAAGATTGCCGCACGCCATCTGCATCGACGCAACGGAGTAATGATCGGAGATGTCGTAGGTCTGGGTAAGACGAGGATGGCGACCGCGCTCGCTCGCATGTTCGAGGACGACCAGGGCTACGAAACGCTCATCATCTGCCCCAAGAACCTCGAGCCGATGTGGGAGCAGTACCGCACCGAGTACGGCTTGCGAGGAATGGTGTTGCCCATTTCGCTGGTGACGAGGAAACTGCCGACCCTCAAGCGTTACCGCTTGGTGCTCATTGATGAGAGCCATAACCTCCGCAACCGCGAAGGCCGGCGTTACAAGGCCATTGCCGATTACATTCGAAGTTGCGATGCAAAAGTAATTTTGCTGACCGCAACGCCTTACAACAAGACCAAAACAGACCTGTCCAGCCAGCTGCGCCTATTTATCGACGAGAAGGCAAACATCGGGATTCGTCCAGAACGCCACATGCGCAAGCACGGCCTCTCGGAGGCTGAGTTCGAGCGCAAGAACCAGTGCAAGGTCAATTCGATACTGGCTATCGAGAAGAGCGAGGAATTCGACGATTGGCGCGAACTTATTCGTCTATACATGGTGCGCCGCACGCGTAGCTTCATCGTCCAGCATTACACCGTCGCGGACAAGCAGGGTCGCCGCTATATCTCGGGGCCGGATGGTGAGAAGCGATATTTCCCGGTACGAAAACCCGAGTCACTCAGGTTTGCCGTCAACGACGCCGATCCGGAGGACAGGTACGCGCGGTTGTATTCCGCGGTGGTAGTCGATCAGATCAATGCCTTGCATGTGCCGCGGTACGGTCTAGGGAACTACGTAGATCCGCAGGCTGAAAAGGGCGCCACTGCCGCCGAGCGAAAGTTCATCGAAAATCTTAGTCGAGCAGGCAAGCGATTGATGGGTTTTTGCCGTACCAACCTCTTCAAGCGATTGGAGTCGAGCGGATTTTCTTTCCTCCAGTCGATAGACCGGCACGTGCTCCGAAATCAGATTTACCTCTATGCGATAGAACACGGCCTGGATCTCCCGGTGGGAGTGCTCGACGCGGGTCTGCTCGATCTCGAACACGTGGATGAAGATGCCGAGGGCTTGGAGGGCGACCCCGAGGACTTGCTGGACGGTCTGATTGAAGAAGTGGCGGAAGAGGACGTGGTTCCCGGCGGAATGGCGCGGGCAAAGGCGGTTTACCAGCAGTACGCCAAAGAGTACAAAAAGCGCTTTAAGTGGATCCGACCGGGACTATTCAAGGCATCTCTCGCCGAACATCTTGCGGCCGATACCCAAACGCTTCGCGAACTGCTGCGTATTCATGGTCAATGGGATCCGAAGCATGACCAGAAGCTTCAAGCCCTGCACAAACTCATCACGCGCACGCACGGCAAGGACAAGCTGTTGATCTTCACGCAATTCGCGGACACGGCACGGTACCTCGCACGTGAAATGCGCAAGTCCGGCGTGACCCAGCTGGGTGTTGCCACCGGAACCAGCGCCGATCCGTACGCGTTGGCTTGCCGTTTTTCGCCACAATCGAACAACAAGAGCATTCCCAAAACAGAGGAACTGCGCGTATTGATATGTACCGATGTGCTGTCAGAGGGCCAGAACCTGCAAGACGGCAATGTCGTCGTCAATTTCGATTTGCCCTGGGCAATCATCCGATTGATCCAACGTGCAGGCCGGGTAGACCGCATTGGTCAGCGTGCCGAAGAAATTCATTGCTATTCATTCCTGCCGACCGATGGCGTGGAGCGGCTAATTCAGTTACGCGCTCGCATCAGGCAGCGACTCATCGAGCACGCGGAGGTTGTAGGCACTGACGAATCCTTCTTTGACGATGAAGAAGCCAACGCGATTCGCAATCTCTATACGGAACAATCTGGCGTACTGGACGACAGGGACGATGAAGTCGATCTTGCGTCGTACGCCTGGCAGATCTGGAAGCAAGCGACGGACGACAATCCGGAGCTCGCTCGCGCCGTTGAATCGCTTCCACCGGTGGTGTATTCGGCGAAATCCTTTCAGCTCGACGCCACGCGCTTTCCTTTGCTTGGACCGGATGCGGAAGAAGGCGGCGTGCTGGTCTATGTGAAGTCGCCGGAGGGGAACGATCACTTGGTCTGGATAGACCCCAACGGCTCCACCGTGACCGAATCGCAGTTCACAGTATTGCGTGCTGCCGAATGTGAGCCCGATACACCTGCCGTGCCTCGTAGGGAGAATCATCACGACCTGGTGGCTAACGGCTTACAACTGGCTGTGACGCAGGACAAGGCAGTGGGCGGCGGACTCGGGAGGCCTTCCAGTCCGCGCAGGAGAGCATATGAGCGGCTCAAGCGCTACGCGGATCAGCAAATGAGTACTCTGTTTCGGGATGAAGAGTTGGAACGCGCGTTGGATGACATATTCCAGCGTCCGCTGCTTGAGACCGCGTCCGACCTGCTTAACCGTCTGATGCGCAGCGGTGTGAACGACGAAGAACTTGGTGCTGCGGTAAAGTCCTTGCGTGAGGAAGGGCGACTCACTTATGCCGAAGAAGACGCGGCATTGCGCGAACCGCGCGTCGTCTGCTCCTTGGGTTTGATTGTGAATTGACGGCGTGGCCAAGCTCGACTTCGCAAGCTTTCAAGAGCACCTCTCCGCGTTCGACTTTTCCCGGCTGTTTGTGGACGTGTTGGGCTGGAACCACGCGCCCGCGGCAGAGCGATCCTGGCAGGAAGACGGCGCAGGCGAACAGGCGTTTTCGCGCCGATGGGTAGCGGAATTGGGCGGCGTGGCCGTGCTGCAGGTTGTTCCGGCATCGGGCTGGCCTGACGAGGCGACCCGTTCGCGTATATGGAAGCACCTGTTCCTACGGCACGCCGAGAACATCCTCATATTTACGGACCGGCGCGAGCGCGCGTCGCAAAGTCTGTGGTACTGGGTCAAGCGTTCAAAGGACGACGTTACTGGCAAACCCAAGAACACGCCGCGCCGGCATGAGTATTTCCGCGGCCAGCCCGTCGATCTGTTTGCATCCAAGCTTCAGGCAATGGTGGTCGAGTTGTCCGAACTCGATTCCGCAGGCCGCATGCCGGTACTGGAAGCGGCGCGCCGTATCCAGGCAGCGCTGGATGTAGAGAAGACCACCAAGCGCTTTTTCGCGAGCTACTCGGCGCAGCACGAAAACCTGCTCGGTCAGATCGAAGGCATCGCTGACGAGCGTGATCGCCGCTGGTATGCCTCCGTGATCCTTAACCGGTTGATGTTCGTCTGGTTCCTGCAGAAAAAATTCTTTCTGGATAGCGGCAATACCGACTATCTGCAGACAAAGCTCGCTGAATCCCGTCGCCGAGGCAAGAACAAGTTCTTCGGCGAGTTTCTTAGTGCGCTTTTCTTTGAGGCATTTGCCAAACCCGAAGCTGATCGCTCGACCGAAGCACGCAAGCTTACCGGAGAGATTCCGTACCTGAACGGTGGACTGTTTCTGCACCATAAACTTGAACTAGACGAGCAGCATCGGCCTCGCTTGGGAGCAACGCTGCGTATCCCCGACGCGGCATTCGAAGGTGTATTTGGCGTGTTCGCGGCATTTACTTGGCACCTCGACGATACGCCCGGTGGTGATTCCGACGAGATCAATCCCGATGTGCTGGGTTACATTTTCGAGAAGTACATCAACCAGAAGGCCTTCGGCGCCTACTACACACGACCCGAGATCACCGGGTACCTCGCCGAGCGCAGCATCCACCAGCTCATTCTCGAGCGGGTGTACGAGCCTGCATTGCCGGAGCTCAAGCTTCCTGAAGTGAAGTTCGATTCGGTGGCCGACCTGCTCGCGCATATGGACGCGCGTGTAGCCTTGAAGCTGGTCAACGACGTGCTGCCCTCCATCACGGTTCTCGACCCGGCGGTCGGCTCAGGTGCTTTTCTCGTCGCCGCGCTCAAGTGCCTGATCAACGTCTACTACGCGATCGTAGGTCGCGCCGAGCTCGGAGCGAGTGCGGAACTGGAAACTTGGCTGAAGCGCATTCGGTATGATCACCCCAGCGTTGGCTACTACATCAAGCGCCGTATCGTCACAGACAACCTTTATGGCGTGGACATCATGGAAGAGGCTTGCGAAATCGCCAAGCTCCGCCTGTTTCTGGCTATGGTTTCGTCTGTACGCAAAGTCGATGAACTGGAACCACTGCCGAACATCGATTTCAACATCCTCACTGGTAACTCGCTAGTCGGCTTTATGCGAGTAGACGAACATGAGTTCGATGCCAAGAACCGGCAGGACGACATGTTTCGCAAGAGCTTCCGGCGACTGCTGGAGGAGAAGAACCGGAAGCTTGATATTTATCGCTCGATCGCCAACGATCTGGGCAGGACGACCGACCTGCGGGCGTTGCGCGACGACATCGACTCCGGCATGGCTGAAGCCAATGCTGTGCTGAACGAATTGTTGCAGGACCAGTTCAAGGAGCGCGGCATCAAATTCGAGCAGGCGACGTGGGACGTAGACGAAGGCACGTTAGGCAAGCCCAAGAAGCGCAATGTCGAACTCTCTGATGTCACCGCACAGCACCCGTTGCATTGGGGATATGCCTTCGATGCGATCGTCCAGCAACGCGGCGGATTCGATATTGTGCTCACCAATCCTCCGTGGGAGGTATTCAAGCCGCAAGCCAAGGAGTTCTTCGCCGATCATTCGGATTTAGTCAGCAAGAACAAGATGACGATTAAGGATTTCGAGAAGGAGCGGGCCAAGCTATTGAAGAATAAGTCGGTGCGAGACGCGTGGCTGGAGTACGAGAGCCGGTTTCCACACATGAACCAGTTTTTTCGTCTTGCGCCTGAGTATCAGCATCAGTCCGCGATTGTCGAAGGACGAAAGGTCGGCTCCGACCTCAATCTCTACAAGTTATTTACGGAACGTTGTTTTGCACTACTCCGGCCTGGTGGACATTGCGGGATTGTCATTCCGAGCGGCATTTACACTGATCTTGGCGCCAAAGCATTGCGCGACTTGCTTTTTGAGCACACGAGAATTCAGGGACTGTTTTGTTTCGAGAACCGGAAGGCGATTTTTGAGGGAGTGGACAGTCGGTTTAAGTTCGTAGTGCTGACATTTGAAAAAACTTCAGTGCCGCGATTGCGGCAAAACGGCGAACGTAACGCAAGCGCACCACCCGATGATTTGCTATCGCCGGCACGAACCGGTGCGGTGGGTACCCGCAAATTTCCCGTCGCGTTTATGCGCCATGAGGTAACGGAACTGGAACGCTTCCCCGAGGAGGGAGCACTGTGGCTTGACGTGGACTTGGTTTGCAAACTTTCGCCGGAAAGTCATTCGATCATGGAGTTCGAGCACACGGCCGAGATTGATACGTTGCAGAAGATGCTGCAGTACCCTTTGCTCGGAGACGCTGTTGAAGGCACTTGGAAGCTCGTGCTTCGCCGTGAGCTTCACATGACGGACGACAGCGGGCTCTTCAAGACTACGCCTGCATCTGGTCGGGTTCCTTTGTGGGAGGGGAAGCAATTCCATCAATTTGACGCGAACTATGGTGAACCGCGTTATTGGCTCGATGAAAAGGCTGCGCGGCGGACACTGCTAGACCCTCGAGTAAAGTTTATCCGCAGGGAATTAGAGGCGCGCGGAATAACGACAGCGCTAGACGTGAGTAGGGTACGACTGGACTGTGACAGTTTCCGACTTGCATTTCGGGACGTCGCGCGGAACACGGATGAGCGCACTGTGATCGCCTGTGTGTTGCCTCCGCACCGGATATGTCCCCACACGGTGAGCATGGAGCAAGTATTTTTAGATCAAGTAGGGGCCGAAGGGTACGAATCGGTCGCGCGCCTTACGAATGGCCAGCGGCTCTACCTGGCGAGCATACTCAACAGCTTTGCTTTCGATTGGGCAATCCGTAAAAGTGTCACGGCGCACGTTTCGTTTTTTTTCGTCTATAACATGCCTGTACCTCGGTTGTCAGACGATGATCCCCGAATGTCGGCTATCGTGGACCGCGCTGCGCGGCTTACTTGCACATCGCCGGAGTTCGACGTACTCGCGAAATCGATGGGGCTGCGCAGCCACCGCGATGGCGTTACTGATCCGGCAAAGCGTGCCAACCTAAGAGCTGAGCTCGATGGTCTGATAGCACACCTTTACGGACTGACTGAGGACGAATTTGTCCACATTGTCAGCACGTTTCCTATCGTGGCGGAGCCTGTAAAGGAAGCGGCGTGCAAGGCGTATCGCGATGTGGGGCGAGGAGTGATTCAATGAATGTGCAACTGCTGCCGCGTTGAGTAAGCACTTGATGGCCGCCACGACTGATATTGATCGGTTGCTTAGAGTAGCCGCCTTCAACGCGGTGAGGCGGCTCACCGAAGTGCGAGGCGATCTGTCAGGGCGCGATCTCAAGACTGGATTCGAATTTGAAGGTGCCCGCATTCCGCTCGTAAATCCGCAGCGCGGTATCTTCAAGCCCAAACAGATGCGCTACCTCCTGTCGATCAAGACGGTGTTCCCGCGCCCCGGTGCTCGCGTGTGGTACGACGATCAAACACAGGTACACCGGCAGATCTACGAAGGCGATGAGACGGTGGACTACGCTTTCATGGGGCAAGATCAGGACGCTGCGGACAATCAATGGCTGCGCGAGGCGATGGAGAACCGGGTACCGATTATCTATTTCCTCGGCATTTCACCGGGGCTATATCAGGCAGTCGTTCCGACGTACGTGACCGGTTGGAACGCTGGCGCGCTCAAGGCGCAGATTGCGTTTGGCGTGCCGGAGCGGACGGATCTTGCTCCGCCCAGGAATGCGATCGAACGGCACTACGCGTTGCGAGCGGTGAAGCAGCGCCTGCACCAAGCCTCGTTTCGAGAAGCGATTCTCACGGCATACAACGGACGGTGTGCACTGTCAGGATTGCCTGAAGCAAGGCTGCTCGATGCGGCGCATATCATTGCGGATGCGGACGAAGAGTACGGGCAGCCAGTGGTGCAAAACGGAATTCCACTTTCGAAGATTCACCACGCGGCGTTCGATGCGCATCTAATCGGCATTGATCCCGACTGCCGCATTCATATCTCCAATCGGCTCCTGGATCAGAACGACGGTCCGATGCTGGACGCGCTGAAGGGTTTGCACAAGGGGAAGCTGCATCTTCCATCGCGGACAAAAGACCGACCGGACCCGGACCGGTTGGCGATTCGCTTTGACGTTTTTCAGGCAACGAACTAGCCGACGTCACCCATCACGGTGACCACAACGCTCCGCGCATGCCCCGCATGCCGATGTTCATAGAGATACAACCCCTGCCAAGTCCCCAGCATCAGCCTTCCCTCTGAAACGGGGATCGTGATGCTGTTCGACGTGAGCACCGAGCGCGCATGCGCGGCCATGTCGTCGGGGCCTTCGGTGTCGTGGACGTAGGCGGGGTCGGCGTCGGGGGCGAGGCGGGCGAGGAGGGTCTCCAGGTCGCGGCGCACGTCGGGGTCGGCGTTTTCGCAGAGGATGAGCGAGGCGCTGGTGTGCTGCAGGAACACGGTGCACAGGCCCTTGGCGATGCCGCTGGCGGCGACGGTGCGCTGGACGACTGCAATCAAGCTGTATAAACTACCAGTACTGTATTTGCTTCGCACTCCTACGACGGATCAAAGGAGGGCGCACCATGCTCAAGAACCTGTTCAATGAAAAGAAGGCCGCCCAGGTGGCGGCCTACTTCCTGTTTCGTGCCGGCGAGCAGATGTCCGTGCTCAAGCTCACGAAGCTGCTGTATCTGGCCGAGCGCGGCTCGCTCGAGAAATTCGGCGAACCAATGATCGGCGACCATCCCGTCTCGATGCCTCATGGACCGGTGCTCTCGAGAACGCTGGACCACATCAACGGCATGCTGGTGTCTGGCGAAGGCGGTTGGGACTCGTGGATTTCTGATCGGCAAGGACATTTTCTTGCATTGAAGGATCCGCAGCGAGTGAAGTCGCCGGAAGACTTTCTCGAGTTGAGCGTTGCGGACATCGATGTTCTTGCGGATGTCTGGAATCGATTCGGTGGGATGGATCAATGGACGCTCCGCGACTGGACGCATGAGCATTGCGCGGAATGGAGCGATCCGGAAGGCTCTTCGGTTCCCATTGCACCTGAGAAGCTTCTTGCAGCACTGAAATTCTCGCCCCAGCAAAGCGAAGCGATTCTCGCGCGGTTGCGCGAAGCTGACGGCATCAACGCCGCTTTTGCGGCGATGGCTCGCGCGCCAGGTGGCTATTTGCGCGGGACGGCTAACTTCGCCACGCACCAAGCGTGAGTTCACGCTCTTAGCGATCTAGCAATCTCGTCGAGAAGCTGAACCCGCGGCAGCCGGAGCAGCCACAGGAGAAGACGCGACGAGCGCGCAGCTAGCCGGGCTCGCCCATCACCGTCACCACAACACTCCGCGCGTGCCCCGCATGCCGGTGCTCGTAGAGATACAACCCTTGCCAAGTCCCCAGCATCAGCCTTCCCTCTGAAACGGGAATCGTGATGCTGTTCGAGGTCAGCACCGAGCGCGCATGCGCGGCCATGTCGTCGGGGCCTTCGGTGTCGTGGATGTAGGCGGGGTCGGCGTCGGGGGCGAGGCGGGCGAGGAGGGTCTCCAGGTCGCGGCGCACGTCGGGGTCGGCGTTTTCGCAGAGGATGAGCGAGGCGCTGGTGTGCTGCAGGAACACGGTGCACAGGCCCTTGGCGATGCCGCTCGCGGCGACCGCATGCTGAATCTCCGTGACGATGTCGGTGGTGCCGCGGCCGCGGGTGCGGAATTCGAGCGTGGTCTGGTGAAGCATGGGCGTCCTCTCTCAATACATGCGAATCTACCGCTATCGGCCTATAGTCGCGCACCAGGCGCGCGATCCTGTCCCGGCGCTGGTGCAGGAGCAGCGCGACTTCCAGGACCGCCTCGGCCTCGCGCTCGGCATCGTCGGGCGCAGGAGACGACGCGGCGGGGAGCCGTTGCAAGATGCTGCAAAAAAGGCGACAATTGCTGCCTTATATGCAGCAGTCGCTTTCCACCCTGCTATTCCCCGGATACCGCCGCCGCGTCCTCGCGCTGCTGCTGCTGCACCCGGACGAGCCGCTCCACGGGCGCGAGATCGCGCGCCGCACGGGGCTGCCGTCCGGAACGCTCACGCGCGAGCTTGCGCGCCTCGGGGACGCCGGCGTCCTCAAGCGGGAGCGGCGCGGCAATCAGCTTCTCTACAGCGCGGAACGCGCCTGCCCGGTCTTCGAGGAACTCGCGAGCATCCTGCGCAAGACTTCGGGCGTCGCCGGGGTGCTCGCGGCGGCGCTGGCGCCGGCGAGGGATCGCATCCGCGTGGCGTTCGTCTACGGCTCGCTGGCGAGCGGGCGCGAGCATGCCGGCAGCGATGTGGACCTGATGATCGTGGGCGACGTGGGCTTCGGCGAGGCGGTCAGGCTCCTGCATCCAGCGCAGGCGACGCTCGCGCGCGAGATCGCCCCGAAGGTCTACGGCATGAAGGAGTGGGCGCAGAAGCGGCGCGTGCCCGATGCATTCCTGCGCGAAGTTCTCGCAAAACCGAAGATTTTCGTGATCGGCGCGGACCATGAGCTTGGAAAACCTCGTCGGGCGTAGCCTCGAGCGGGTCGCGCCCGAGCGCGCCGGCATCGCGCGCATGCTGGCTGCAGCCGAGCGCAATGTCGCTGACGCGCAACTTGCGGGGCTCAGCGCGGAGAACAAGTTCGACGCCGCCTACAAGGCCATCATGCAATGCGCCATGATCGCCTTGCGGGCGAACGGCTATCGCACGCTGACCAGCCGGCCGGGCCACCACCAGACCGCGCTGCAAACCTTGCCGCTGACGATCGCCCTGGCGAGCGAGCGGATGATCGTGCTCGACGCTCTGCGCAAGCAGCGCAATCTCGCCGACTACGAAGGCGATCCGGTGACCGCGCAGACGGTCGTGGATTGCCTCGCGCAGGCGAGGCAACTCCTTGCCGACGTGAAAGCATGGCTGGCGGCGAACAAGCCGGAACTGTCCTGACGTTCACGCGCTGCGCGGTGCAGAAGATCTCTGAGCATGGGCGTCCTCTCTGAATACCGGCGAATCTACCGCTATCGCCTATAGTCGCGCACCATGGGCGCGATACTGTCCCGGCGCACCCTGAATCTCGGCATCATCGCGCTCACGCTCGCGCTCGCCTACGGCATCTGGTACGCCTACAGCGTGATCCTGGTCGCGCTGCTGCACGAATTCGGCTGGAGCCGCTCGGTGCTCGCCGGCGCGTTCTCGGTCTTCACGCTGGTGCAGGTGCGGCGCGACTTCCAGGACCGCCTCGGCCTCGCGCTCGGCATCGTCAGCTCGAGCGTGGGCTGATGGGGAGCGCCCTGGGCAGCGCCGCCGGCCCCTGGATGGCCGGCTGGCGCGGGGGTTGCGGGTGCGGGCGGCGGTGTCGTGAGGCGGGAGGCCGCTCCCGCGGAATTGGCGGACAATAGCGGCAGGCTGAGCGGCTTTCAAAGGAGGCCTCGAATGGAAATCTTTCCTGGCGTTTCGGTAGATTCGCGAATCCGCGCCGGAAGGCCGTGCCTCGTGGACACGCGCATGGACATTGCGACGATCATCGATGCCCTGGGGGCGGGGGAGAGCTACGAGAGCGTCGAGCGCGATTATCAGGTGACGCGCGAGCAGATTCTCACGGCGCTGCGCTATGCGGCTCACGTGGCGGCGCACCAGCCGCCCGCCGTGCAGGCGGCGTGAAGTTTCTCCTCGACGAGAACTTTCCGCTTCCGCTCTACCACCGCCTGCGGGACAAGGGATTCGACGCGGAGCACGTAATCGTGCTCGGGTAGCGAGGCGTGCCCGATTCGGTACTGCGCGCGCGCCTTGCCGCCGAAGAACTGGTGTTCCTCACCAATGACACGGAATTCGACGACATTCCGGCCGCAAGCCCTTCCCAGGTGATCATCTCCAGGCTTCCGCGGCGTCTTCCTACGGTGCGGCGCGTGGAGATCTGGATGACAGCGCTCGAGCAATTCGTGGCACGCCGGCCGGGGCAACGGCTGTTCGATCTGCTGCCCAGCGGCGAACTCGTGGCGTGGGAAATCAGGGATGGCGTTCGACTGTCCGCGCGCGACGACGGTGGCTAGGGAAACTCTGAATTTTTCGCTTGCTCGATCTCAAATCGAGATCGTTGTGTCCGGCTCAGCGCTTCAACGCCCGCGCTTTCTCAATCGTCGTGCGCTTGTCTTGCCGCAAGAATGCGATTTCGGATGAGCTCAACACTGTCGGCGCGCGCGAGGTAGCGTGCTTCCGACTCCGTGAGGAAGCCGAAGCCGTATCCGAAAGTGTCTTGCCACCAGCTTTCAAGTTCGCCGCCATGTTTTTCCCATAGTAGTCGAAGGATAACGAGAATCGGGATCTGCGTCGATTTTCCGGGACGAGTCAACCGCAGCCCCGAGGCCAGCGTTGTCCATCTGATGAGATCCGAAGCTGGTGGACGAAACTAAGCCAATGGATTAGTATGCCTGCGCTGATTACGGTCGCGGAAGTGCCGGAGTTCGTGCGGCGGGCCGCCAAGCTGCTCTGCGCGGAGGAACGGGCGGCGCTGGTGGAATACCTCTCGGCGAACCCGAGGGCGGGCGACTTGATTCAGGGCACAGGTGGCGTGCGCAAGCTGCGCTGGGCGCGGGGCGGGCGCGGCAAGAGCGGGGGCGTGCGGGCGATCTATTACTTTCACAGCGAGGCGATGCCGCTCTACCTGCTTACCGTGTTCGGCAAGAATGAAAAATCTGACCTCAGCGGAGCAGAACGCAACGAACTTGCCGGCCTGGTCCGGATTCTGAAGACGATGGCGGAGAACGGGTGATGACGAAGGCTTTTGCCAGCATCAAGCGGGGACTGCAGCAGGCGATCCGGCACCGTAAGGGGACGCGGGTCGCGGGACTGCGCCTGCACGTTCCCCCGGAAGTGGACGTGAAGTCGATCCGTGAGCGCACCGGGTTAACGCAGGAACAGTTTGCGGCAACCTTCGCGATCAGCCTCGGTGCGCTGCGCCATTGGGAGCGGGGGGACCGCAAGCCGCGCGGCACGGCGCTGGTCCTGCTGAACGTCATCGCGAAGGAGCCGCAGGCAGTGCTGCGCGCAGTCGTGCGGGCCTGACGCGGCGGCCGCGGGTGCGGAATTCGAGCGTGGTCTGGTGAAGCATGGGCGTCCTCTGTCAATACTGGCGAATCTACCGCTATCGCCTATAGTCGCGCACCATGTGCGCGATCCTGTCCCGGCGCGACCGTAGCTGCGGAATTACAGGGCTGTTAATCTGTTGCATGACATATAGTTAGGTGATATATTCGCTATTCGCAAACAGCGAATATCGACAATGTACCGCTCGCGAAAAAACCCGCAGATCGCCCTGAAGCCGCAGGATCTGGTGGTGCTGCTGCGGCTTTCGCTCGAGAAAGAAGCGATGCCGGGTTACGCCGCGCTCGCCAGCGAGCTTGGGATGACAGCTTCGGAGGTGCATGCCGCGCTCGAGCGCGCGCATGCGGCGAGGCTGGTGCGCAAGGAGCGGGGGCGCGCGCCGCTGCTGCTGCGCGATGCGCTGCTGCAGTTTGTGCGTCACGGTGCGCCTTACGCTTTTCCGGCGGTGCGCGGCGAGGCCACGCGCGGGTTTCCCACGGCGTACGCCGCTGCGCCGCTGCGCGAGCGCATCGCGCAGCCGGCCTCGGAGCCGCCGCCCGTCTGGCCGCACCGCGAGGGGAACGTCCGCGGCGTGGCGCTCTATCCGCTCTATCCCAGCGTGCCGGAGGCCGCGCGCAGGAACACGGCGCTCTACGAGTTGCTGGCGCTCTTCGACGCGTTGCGCGCGGGCGCCGCGCGCGAGCGCAAGATGGCGAGCGAGTTGCTCGCCGAGCGCCTGGCGTGAACCCGAACGACCCGAACGTCGTGATAGTGGAGCTCGTCGCGGCGCGCCTCGGCGCGCTGCGCGAGCGGATGGTGTTCGTCGGCGGCTGCGCGGCCGGGCTGCTGGTCACCGATCCCGCGTTGCCCGCGATCCGCGCGACCGAAGACGTGGACGTCGTCGTGGAAGTGGCGACGCTCGCCGATTACCACCGGCTCGAGAAAGAAGTGGCGCGCGCGGGCTTCGAACGCGATCAACGCGAGGGAGCGCCGGTCTGCCGCTGGCGGTTGCGCGAAGCGGCGCTCGACCTCATGCCCTCCGACAAGGCGATCCTCGGCTTCGCCAACCGCTGGTATCCGCTCGCCGTCCGGACCGCGCAGGGCGTCGCGCTGCCGAGCGGCGCCGGGATCCGGCTGGTGCGCGCGCCGGTATTCGTCGCCACCAAGCTGGACGCGTTTCGCGACCGGGGTGGCGGCGACTTCCTCATGAGCCACGACCTGGGCGATGCGCTCGCCGTCGTCGACGGCCGGGAAGAACTGATCGGCGAGTTCGCGGGCATGGATGCGGCGCTCGCGCGCTTCGTGGGGAAAACGTTTGCCAGGCTGCTGGCAAGGCCCAGGTTCACCGACTACCTCGGGGGACATCTGCCCGGCGACGAGGCGAGCCAGGCGCGCTTGCCGCTGCTCGAAGCGAAGCTCGCGCGGCTGGCGGCGCTCGCGGGCGGATCTTAGCCCTCGCCCATCACCGTCAGTTGAGCACCATGCGCGCGATCCTGTCCCGGCGCTACCTGAACCTCGGCATCATCGCGTTTTCGCTCGCGCTCGCCTACGGCGTCTGGTACGCCTACAGCGTGATCCTGGTGGCGCTGCTGCACGAGTTCGGCTGGAGCCGCTCGGTGCTCGCGGGCGCGTTTTCGGTCTTCACGCTGGTGCACGGCGCGGTGAATCCGTTCATCGGCATGCTCTGCGACCGCATCCGGCCGATGCGCGTGATGGCGGCGGGCGGCGCGGCGCTCGGGCTCGCGCTCTGGGCCGACAGCGCGATCTCCACCCCGGGGGAACTCTACCTCGGCTTCGGCGTGTTCACGGCGCTCGCGGTGGCCGCCGCGGGCTGGGTCCCGGCGCTGGTGCTGGTGCAGCGCGACTTCCAGGACCGCCTCGGCCTTGCGCTGGGCATCGTCAGCTCGGGGGTGGGCGTGGGGATGCTGCTGGTGGTGCCGCTCACGCAGCTGCTCATCGACGCCTACGGCTGGCGCACGGCGTTCCGCGTGCTCGGCGTGATCTGCGCCGCGTGGATCGTGCCATCCTCGCTCTACCTGCTGCGCCAGCCGCCCGCGCCCAGGGCCGCGCCGCAACCCTCCAGCGCCACGCAGAGGAAGACCCCGCCCCCGGCCACGCTCGCCCAAGCGATGCGCGGCGAGGCCTTCTGGCTGATGATCGCGGCGTTTTTCTTCGGCAACGTCTGTTCGCAGACGCTGCACGTGCACCAGGTGGCCTACCTGGTGGATCTGGGCGTGGCCGCGATCGTCGCCGCCTCGGTGGTGGGCGTGGTGGGCCTGGCCAGCATCGTCGGCAAGACGGGCGGCGGCTGGCTCTCGGACCGCATCGAGCGCGAGCTGGTGTACCTCGCCGGCATCGCCATCATGACCGCGAGCGTGGCGGCGCTCGCCTGGCTCACCGCCGCGCCCGCGCGCTGGGCGATCTACGGCTACGCGGTGCTCCTCGGCCTGGGCTACTCGGTGACCGCCTCGCTGATCCCGGCGATGGTGAGCGATCGCTTCAGCGGCCCGCACTTCGGCGCCATCGTCGGCGTGGGGCTGATGGGGAGCGCCGTGGGCAGCGCCATCGGCCCCTGGATGGCAGGTGCGATCTTCGACCACACGGGGAGCTACATGCCCGCCTTCCTCATCGCCGGCGCCTGCGGGGTCGCGGCCGGGATGGCGGGATGGCGGGCGCGGGTGCTGCGGGCGCGGGCGCCGGTGTCGTGAGGCGGGATGCCGTGCATCCCCGCGACTACGCCATGCAGAAGGCAAGCGACCCGGAAATATTCAGGCGCGCCGCAACCGACGACCGCGTCAATGCGAACCTCGTGAAACTGGTCGGCGCCGACCGCGTGCTGCTCGCGGGCGACAATGCCCGGCGGCTGCTGCGCCTCTGAGCCTGCGCGTCAGGGTAGGATCGCAACTTCACGTTAACCTCTGACCAGGGAAGCGGCTCGCATGGGCGCCACCGAAGACAACCTGATCGAACGCATCACCGACAACCGCCAGCCGCACTACGAGCCGTTCGGCTGGCACCACTGGCCGGAGCATCCGTGGCTGTCGTACCAGTTCCGCCGCGGCCTGGGCGAGACGCAGGAGGGCGGCGGCGCGGTGAGCGAGGTGTTCCAGGCCGCGAGCCGGATGATCCCCGGCGACAAGGAAAGCTGGCACGCGGAATGGTCGCGGATCGCCGACCGGAACGACGCAAGGGGCGATGCTGAAGAAAAAGCGGGCCATGTCCGCAGTGCGATGAACTGCTGGCTGCGCGCGGCGGACTACTACCGGCAAGCCGAATTTTTCCTCAAGCCCGACGATCCGCGGCGGCTGCCGACGTTCGAGAAGATGGAAGCCTGCAGCAAGAAGTTCATCGCGCACCTCAATCCGCCGGGCGAGGCGGTCGACATTCCCTATGAGAACGGCGTGCCGATCTGCGCGTATTTCGTGCGCGCCCCGTTTCCGGTCGCGAGACAACCGGTGCTCATCTGCATGGGCGGCCTCGACTCGATTAAGGACGAGATGTGGTTCATGCAGGCGCACGGCGCGCTGCAGCGGGGCATCTCGGTGCTCATGATCGACGGGCCGGGGCAGGGCGGGACGCTGCGCCGGCACCAGGTGGTGAACCGCGTGGACACCGAGGTGCCGATCGGCCGGTGCATCGACTGGCTCGAGCGCCGGGCCGACGTGGACGCTTCGCGCATCGCGGTGTGCGGCTCGAGCCTCGGGGGCTACTATGCCGCGCGCGCCGGCTGCTACGAGCCGCGTCTCGCAGCCTGCATCGCGCACGGCGCCATCTGGGCGATCACCGATCTCTGGGGCAACGCTGGCGAGGATCACGGCCTTGCCGAGCACATCAAATGGGTGTTCGGAACGGCGACGATGAAAGCGGCGATGGCCAAGGCGCGCGATTTCACTCTCGAGGGACACCTGGAGAACATGAAATGCCCGTTCCTCGTGATGCATGGCGGCCACGACGTGCTCACCGTGTCGCAGGCGAAGAAAGTCTACGACTACGGCAAGGCGAAGAGCGTCGATGTGACGCTGCGCCTGCTGTCCGCGGACGAGACGGGCGCCGAGCACTGCCAGCACGACAACCCGACCATCGGCCAGGAAATTCTCGCCGACTGGCTCGCCGACCGCTTCGGCATCGACCAGCGCCAGCTGCTCGCCACCTCCCGCAACCCGCTTCTCTGAGGAATCCACGATGAATGTCGGCGTCGACCGGATGCGCGCCGCGCTGGTGGCCATTGACCTGCACCGCGGCCACCTCGATCTCGGCGTGGCCACCATGCCGGTCAAGTCGCAGGCGCAGGCCGACCGGGTGATCGCCGCCAACCTGCGCCTGTTCGACTGGTGCCGCGGCCGCGCGATCCCGATCACTCACCTGGTGACCACGTACCGCGACGCGGAAGAGATTCGTGCCAACCCGTTCTGGCGCACGCGTGCGGACGATCCCGCGACAACGCGCAAAAACGTCCTGAAGCACAACCTTGCGGGCATGCCGGGCTGCCAGGTGATCCCGTCGCTGCTCGACTCGAAAGACTGGATCGTCAATACCAAGAAGCGCTACGATTGCTTCGTCGGCACCGACCTCGATTTCGTCCTGCGCTCGCACGGCGTGAATACGCTGATCGTGACCGGCGTGAACACCAACAGCTGCGTGCTCTCTACGGTCGCCGCGGCCTGTTCCAAGGATTACGCGGTGCTGGTGCCGAGCGATTGCGTGGACACGATGGATGATCCCGCCCTGCATGACGCGGCGCTCCTTTGCATGCGCACCGCGTTCGGCTTCGTCATGACGAGCGAGGAACTGATGAAGCTCCCCGCCTTCGCGCAATGATTCCGCAACACAGGAGACTGCCGTAATGGCGATGCTTCCCCGCGAGCGCGTGCCGTTCAGCGCCATTGTCGACCGGCCGAAACTCAAGCTGCCGGGCGATGGCCGCATCATCGTCTGGACGATCGTCAACCTGGAGGTCTGGGACATCGGCAAGCCGATGGCACGCCAGGTGCTGCCGGCGCCCACGGGCGTGCCGTTGCTGCCCGACGTGCCGAACTGGTCCTGGCACGAATACGGCATGCGCGTCGGCTTCTGGCGCTTCCATGCACTGTACGAGCGGCTCGGCATGCGGCCGACCCTCTCCATCAATGCGCGCGTCACCGTGGACTATCCGCGCGTGGCGCAGGCCTGCAAGGATTCGGGCTGGGAGTTCATGGGTCACAGTTGGGAGCAGGGGCCGATCCACAAGGAAGAGGACCAGCCCGCGATGATCCGCCGGACCCTGGACCAGCTCGAGAAGTTCAGCGGCAAGCGGCCGGTCGGCTGGCTCGGGCCGGGCCTCACGCAGACCTACGAGACGCCGGATCACCTGGCCGCGGCAGGCGTGAAGTACATCGGCGACTGGGTGTACGACGACGAACCCACCGAGATCAGGACCGCCCACGGCCCGCTCATTACGCTGCCGTATTCGGTTGAGTGCAACGACATCCCGATGATGATCGTGCAGCACCACGAGGCGCAGTACTGGACGCAGAAATGCATCGATGCCTTCGACCGGCTGTACATGGAAGGCGCGGACCGGCCGCGAGTGATGGCGATCGCCATCCACCCGTACATCTCCGGGCAGCCGTTCCGCATCAAGTATCTCGAGGCGGTGTACGAATACATGTCACGCTTTCCGGGCGTGCTGCACTGGAATGGGGAGCAGATCCTGGATTGGTACCTCAAAGCGCGGCAAGCTCCGCGAAAGGATCGTGCATGAAGCCGTTGGAACGCATCAGCTACCTGCCGATCACGCAGCGCCCGCCACTCAAGCTGCCGGAGGGCGCCCGGATGGTCGTCTGGACCATCGTCAACATCGAGGAATGGGATATCGACCAGACCATGCCGCGCACGGTGCTGACGCCGCCCGCAGGCGGCGCGCCGATGCCCGACATCCCGAACTGGGCGTGGCACGAATACGGCAACCGCGTCGGCTTCTGGCGCTTCGTCGAGACCCTGGACGACCTCGGCATCAAGGCGACGCTCGCGATCAACGGCACGGCGGTGCGCGCCTACGAAGCCGTCTCGCGCGCGGCGCTCGAGCGCGGTTGGGAGTTCATGGGCCACGGTTACACCCAGCGGAACATGCAGAAGGTGGAGAACGAGCGCGAGGACATCGCCAAGACGACCGAGGCGATCCGTGCCTTCACCGGCAAGCGGCCGCGCGGCTGGCTGGGGCCCGGGCTCACCGAGACCTGGGAAACGCCGGACCTGCTCGCCGAGGCGGGCTACGACTACGTCTGCGACTGGGTGCTGGACGACCAGCCGGTCGTGCTCAAGACGCGCACCAAGCCGATCGTCAACATTCCCTATACGCAGGAGAACAACGACATCGCGATGATGCTGATCCAGCACCATCCGGCGGCAGAGTATTACCGCCGCGCGATGGACCAGTTCGAGCAGCTTTACGCGGACTCGCGCAGCTCGGCGAGAGTCATGGCGCTGGTGGTGCATCCATACGTGATGGGCGCGCCGCACCGGGCCAAGTACTACCGCCGCGCTCTGGAGGACATCCGCGCGCACAAGGACGTGCTGTTCTGGACCGGGGAGCAGATCCTGGATTGGTACCGGACGCAGTGAAGGCAAGCGGATGACGGCATGTCGATGACGGCGTTCCAGGCCCTCAACGGGCTGACGTTCGCGGCGCTGCTGTTCGTCGTCGCCAGCGGCTTCACGCTGATCTTCGGTCTGATGCGCATCGTCAATCTCGCGCATGGGGCGCTCTACCTGCTCGGCGGATACATCGCCTTCGCCGCGGCGATGCACGGCGCGAATTTCTTCGTCGCGATCGCCATCGCGGCGGCGGCGCTGGCGGTGGCCGGTTTATTCGTCGACCGCGTGCTGTTGCGCTTCGTCAAGGGCCACGAGCTCCGGCAGGTGCTGCTGACGCTCGGTGTTGCGTTCGTGCTGAACGATCTCGCGCTGGTGATCTGGGGCGGCGACACGTTCACCGTGCCCGTTCCCGAATTCCTGCGCGGGCCGCTGCAGATCGGCGGCCTGGTGTACCCGCGCTACCGCCTCTTCGTGCTGCTCGCCGGCAGCCTGATCTTCGCCGGCCTGTGGCTGCTGCTCAACAAAACCCGGCTCGGCGCGCTGATCCGCGCGGGCGTGGATGACGCCGAGATGGTGGATGCGATGGGCATCGACATCACGCGCGTCTTCGTCTACACGTTCATGCTCGGCGCTGCGCTTGCGGGCGTCGGCGGCGCGCTCGGCGGCGCCTTCCTTTCGCTCTACCCGACGGCCGATTCCGAGATCCTCGTGTTCAGCCTGGCGGTGGTGATCATCGGTGGGCGCGGCAGTCTTACCGGCGCCGCTATCGGCGCGCTGTTCGTCGGCATGCTGGCAACTTTCGGCCAGGTATGGTTCCCCGAGCTCGCCTACTTCGTGATCTTCGGGCCGATGGCGATCCTGCTCGCGTTCCGGCCGCTGGGGCTGTTTGGCAGGGCAGCATGAGATGAAGCGCACCGCGATCATCGCCGCCTGCCTCGGCGCGCTCGCGCTGGTGCCGCTCGTGCTGCCCGGCTACAACACCACGCTCGTCACGGAGATGCTGATCTTCGCGACGCTCGCCATGTCGGTCGACATCCTCGCCGGCTATGCCGGCCGCACGCCGCTCTGCCACGGCGCGATCTTCGGGGTCGCCACCTACGTGGTGCTGTACTACGCGGGCGTCGCCGGCGGCAACGTCTGGCTGGCCGTCCTCCTGGGTGTCGCTGCCGGTACGCTCACGGCGGTGGTGTTTGCGCTGCTCGCGATCCGCACCTCGGGGGTCTACTTCCTGCTCCTCACGCTGGCGCTCGGCATGATCGTCTGGGGCGTGTGCCTGCGCTGGACTTCGGTGACCGGTGGCGAGAATGGCATCCGCGGCGCCGTGAAGCTAGCCTGGATGATGGACCGGGCGAGCTTCTACTATTTCGTTCTCGCAGTCACGGCCGTCATGACGCTGGCGATGTGGCGGTTCGTGACCTCGCCTTTCGGTCTCACGCTGCGTGGCATCCGCGAGAGCGAGTCGCGCATGCGCACGCTCGGCTACGACGTGCCGCTGCACCTGTTCATCGGCTTCACCGTGTCGGGTTTCTTCGCCGCGATGGCGGGGGCGCTGTACGCGTTCTACAACAGCTTCGTGAGCCCCTCGACGGTCGCGCTCGCGCAATCGGTCGAGGGGCTGCTGATGGCGATCGTCGGCGGCGTGGGAACGCTGTTCGGCTCGATCATCGGCGCGGCCGTCATCATTGCGCTGGAGAACATCGTCAGCGCGTATACTGAGCGCTGGTCGATGGTGCTCGGCTTCCTGTTCATCTTCACGATGATCTTCGCGCCCGAGGGCATCCTCGGCAAGACACGTATGCTGATTGCCCGCCGCAGCGCGGCGGGCGCCCGATCTTCAACCGCAACCGGTTCTTAATCTCAGGAGGCAAGCCATGGATCGCAGAACTTTCATCAAGTCCACCGCCGCAACCGCCGCCGCATCCAGCGCGGGCTGGGCAAGCCTCGCCGGTGCGCAGGCGGGCCCGATCCGCATCGGGCTGCTCGCGCCGCTCACCGGCGTGGTCGCGGCCGGCGGCAAGGAGATGGTCGAGGGCTTCAACATGTACTGGGGCGCGGTCGGCAGGAAATCCGGCGGACGCGCGATCGAGGTGATCGTCGAGGACGACGCATCGAACCCCGACACTGCGCTGCAGAAGGCGCGCCGCCTGGTCGAGCAGCGCGAGGTCCACATGCTCGCCGGCAACCTGCTCGCCAACACCGGGCTCGCGGTCGCCGAGTACGTGCGCGGCACCGGCACGCCGTACTTCATACCCATCATCGCCGCCGACGACCTCACTCAGCGCAAGCGCATCCCGAACGTCGTGCGCATCGCCGGCTACTCGGCGAGCCAGATGCCCCGGCCGCTCGCCGACTGGGCGGCGAAGCGAGGTCTCAAGAAGATCGCCACCGTCTCGCAGGACTACACCTTCGGCCACGAGCAGTGCGGCGGTTTCTCGCAGGTGTTCAGCAATGCCGGCGGCAGCATCGTGCAGCAGTTCTGGCATCCGCTCAACACCGCGGACTTCAGTCCCTACCTCGGCCAGATCGCGGCGCTCGCGCCCGACGCGGTGTTTGCCATGGAGACCGGCGCGGACGCCACGCGCTTCATCCAGCAGTGGAGCAACTTCGGCCTGAAAGGCAAGATTCAGCTGCTCGGGGCGCAGAACTTCACCGACCAGTCGGTGATCCGCACGCTCGGCGCAGAGTGCGAGGGGATTTTCTCCTCCGCGCATTTCTGCGAAGGCAATCCGGCGCCGTCCACGCAGAAGTTCGTGGCCGATTCCGAAAAGGCCTTCGGCAAGATGCCCTCGCTCTACGGCTTCTCGATGTACTCGGGCGCGATGTGGCTCGACGCCGCCATCAAGGCGGTGAACGGCAAGGTGGAGGAGCGCCCGTCCTTCCTCGCTGCCGTCAACAAGGTCGTCCTGAATGACGCTCCATTGGGCCGGCCGGTTCGGCTCGACGCGTACGGCAACCCGATCTACGACGTGTTCATCCGCGAAACCAAGCGCCGCAGCGACGGCAAGTTCTGGAACGTGCCGATCGAGACCTATCCGGGCGTGTCGCAGTTCTGGACCTATGACCCGGAGGGCTACATGAAGCAGCCGCCGTATTCGCGGACCTTTCAGGGCATCAACGCGAAGATCTAGCCGGCGCGCGCGGAAGAGGCGAGAGGGGCCGGATGAGCGATGCGCTCCTCAGGCTGGACGCCGTCAGCGTGACCTTCGACGCGCTGCGCGCCGTCGACCGCGTGTCGCTCTCCGTGCCGGGCGGGCAGCGGCGCGCGATCATCGGGCCGAACGGCGCCGGCAAGACGACCTTGTTCAACGCGATCGCCGGCGAGGTGCGGATCTCCTCCGGCGAGGTGTGGTTCGCTGGCGTAAACATCAACCGCCGTCGGCCGCACCAGCGCGCCGCGCTCGGCATGGGCCGGACCTTCCAGATCACCAATCTTTTCGGCGGACTGAGTGTCGAGGAGAACATCCGGCTCGCGGTGCGCGGGCTCTCCGCGCGCAAATTCTCGTTTTTCGGCAACGAACTGCCCGTGGGCGCGGAGCGGGAGGCGGTGGAGGGCGCGCTCCAGGGCGCGGGCATGGCGGGCCGCCGCGGCGTGCTGACGAAGACGCTGTCCTATGGCGAGCAGCGCCAGCTCGAGCTCGCAATGGCGCTTGCCACCAAGCCCAGGCTGTTGCTGCTCGATGAGCCGGCCGCGGGTCTTTCGCCCGCGGAGCGCGTCACCATGGCCGGGATCATCCGCGCACTGCCGCGCGACCTGACGCTGGTGCTGATCGAGCACGACATGGAGCTCGCGCTCGGGCTCGCCGATTTCGTCACCTGCCTGCATTTCGGGCAGGTGCTCATCGAGGGGTCGCCGGCGTCGATTCGCGAGAACGAGCAGGTGCAGGAGGTCTATCTCGGGAAACCGCACCATGCTTGAAGTCGCGGATCTGCACAGCTACTACGGCGACGCGCACATCCTGCGCGGCGTTTCGCTCGCGGTGCCGAAGGGGCGGGTGGTGGCGCTGCTCGGCCGCAACGGCATGGGAAAGACCACGCTGATCCGTTCGGTGATGGGTCTTGCGCCGCCCGAAACGCGCCAGGGAAGCGTCCGCTTCGAAGACGCCGAACTGCGCGGCCTGCCGCCGCACGCGGTCGCCGGCAAGCGCATCGGCCTGGTGCCACAGGGCCGGCGCCTGTTTGCCTCGCTCACCGTTACGGAGCACCTCACGATGCTCGGGCGTCGGGCCCGTTCGAGCGGCGCCTGGTCGGTTCAGAAGATCTTCGAGCTGTTTCCGCGTCTCGGCGAGCGGCGCGAGCACCGCGGCAGCCAGCTCTCCGGCGGCGAGCGCCAGATGCTGGCAGTCGCGCGCGCGCTGATGACGGACCCGCAGCTGCTGCTGATGGACGAACCCTCGGAGGGCTTGGCACCGGTCATGGTGCAGCACCTCGAAGGCATCATCGCGCAGCTGCGCGACACCGGAATAGGCATCCTGCTCGTCGAGCAGAACCTCTACAGCGCGCTGGCGGTCGCCGACGAGGTGTACATTCTTGAAACAGGCGCGATCGTGCACCACTCGAGCGCCGATGCGCTGCGCGACGACCGCGCCACCATGAAGCGGTTCCTGGGCGTGGGGTAGCCCGCTAGAAGTCCGCGTCGACTTCGCCGGTGACTTTCGCGCGATGCCGGTAGTGCTGCCAGACGGAAAACGCCAGCGAAGCCGCGGAGAGTGCGAGCAGGGATCCGGAAATCGGGCGGGTGAGGAACAGCCACGGGTCCGAGTCGGTCATGATCGCGCGGATCAGGTTGATCTCGATCTGGTCGCCGAGGATCACGCCGAGGATGAAGGGCGCGAGCGGGAAGCCGAATTTCACCATCGCGTAGCCGGCGAGGCCGAAGGCGAGCAGGATGTAGACGTTCGCCATGGTGTTGTTGAGCGCGTAGGCGCCGATCAGGCACAGCACCAGCACCACCGGGAACAGCGCCGCTTTGGGCACCGTGACGATGCGCAGCATGAAGCGCGCCGCGAGCGCGACGATCAGCACCATCAGCGGGTGCGCGATCAGGTAGGCGGCGAAGATGCCGTAGGCGAGCTGCGGGTTCTGCTGGATGAACAGCGGCCCGGACTGGATGCCGTGAATGGTGAGCGCGCCCAGCATCACCGCGGTCACCGCATCGCCCGGAATACCGAAGGCCATGATGGTCACCAGCGAGCCGCCGACGTTGGCGTTGTTGGAGGATTCCGAGGCGATGATGCCCTCGGGCACGCCGCTGCCGAACGCCTGCGGGCGCTTCGAGAGCTTCTTCGCCTGGTCGTAGGCGAACATGCTGGCCGCGCTGCCGCCGATCGCCGGCAGCACGCCGATCAGCACGCCGATGAAAGAAGACCATAGCAGCAGGAAGGGGCGCGACGCTATCTCCCAGAGAACTTTCAGGTGCGACACCGCGAGGCTGAGGCTTCGGTCCACCGCATCGCCGAGCTTCGCGGCACCGCCCATGCGTTCGACCTCCGACATGATCTGCGCGAAGGCGAACACGCCAATCAGCACCGGCAGGAAATCGATGCCGCCCTCGAGCATCGGGATGCCGAGCGTGAGGCGCTTCTGGCCCATCACCGGGTCGTTGCCGAGGATGGTGACGATCAGCCCCAGCCCGCCCGCCACCAGTCCCTTGGCAAGCGAGGCTTCGACCAGTCCCGCCACCATCGACAGCGCGAACACGAACAGCGCGAAAAATTCCCAGGGCCCGAACTGGAGCGCGATGCGCGCCAGCGGCCCGGTGGCGAAGACGAGGAACGCGCCGCCGAGCAGCCCGCCGAAGAACGACGCCCAGATGCCAAGCCACAGCGCGCGCCCGGGTTCGCCTTTCTTCGCCATCGGGTGGCCGTCGAACGTGGTGGCGATGGCCGAGGGAGTCCCGGGAATCCCGAGCAGGACCGCGGTGATCAAGCCGCCGGCCGATCCGCCGACGTAGACTCCGGTCATTGCGGCGAGACCCTGCAGCGGATCGAGGCCGAAGGTGAAGGGCAGCACCACGATGATGGTCATGGTGATGGTCACGCCCGGCAAGGCGCCGCCGATGACGCCGGCGAGCGTGCCGATGAACAGCGGCAGCAGGTACTTCACCTGCAAGACGTTGACGAGCGCAGTGCCGAGCAGCTCGAGCATGGTTAGCAGGAACGGAGCGTCCTCACCGCTCCGTTAGAACTGCGTCCAGCGGCCGCGCGGCAGCAGGACGGAAAGGTAGCGCTCGAATATCAGCCAGGTCACGAAGGCGGTCGCAAGGCCAAGAATCAGTACGCCGGCCCAGGGTCGCACGCCGCGCGGCGGAGCAAGCAGCGCGCTCGCGGCGACCACGTAGGCGAAAGTTGCGACGCGAAAGCCCAGGCCGGGCAGGGCGACGCAATACAGCGCGAAGACGCCGAAGCTGAGCGCCACCAGCGGATAGTTGAGCTTTTCGCGCTTCGCCTCGGCCGGCGCGGGCGCGGGCACGCGCTTGCGTCGGGCGAGCAGGTCGGCGACCACCAGCCCGAGCGACAGCGCCGCGGTGAGCGCCAGAACGATGCGCGGGTAGAAGCCCGGCCCGACCGGGACCATCGGGTTGTGTTTCAGGTCGAGCGTGAGCGCGAAAAGAACGAGGCTCGCGGCCAGGATCGCGAGCCCCGCGATGCCGTCCCGGCTCACCGCTTGTACAGTCCCAAGTCCTTGGTCACGTTCCGGTTGAGTTCGTCGTTGGCCTTGAGCCAATCGGCGTACTGCTTGCGGCCCATGTAGCGCACGTCGGTCGCCTGCTTCTTCATCGCCTCCTCGAAGGCCGGTTCCCTGGCGGCGGCCGCGCAGGACGATTCCAGCTTCGCGATGGCGTCGGCAGGCGTGCCCTTGGGCACCATCACGCCGCGATTTACGTCATAGACCACGTTGACGCCAAGTTCCTTGAGCGTCGGCACGTTCGGCATCTCCGGGTTGCGCTTCTCGGTGGCGATGGCGAGGAACTTGAGCTGGCCGGCCTCGACCTTGCCCTTCTGCGTCAGGTTCGAGTCGGTGAGGTCGATGTGGCCGCCGAGGATGGCGTTCATGCGCGGCGCAAGGCCCTCGTAGGACACGTACTTGAACTTGATGCCGGCGGCTTTTTCGATCAGCGCGGGAAAGAAGTGGCTGGTCGAGGCGAGCGTTGCGCCCACGGTGATTTGCCCCGGGCGCGCCTTGGCGTCGGCGAGCAGTCCCTTCCAGTCGCTCCACGGCGTTTTCGGGCTGGCCGTGAGCACGGACGCGGTGGACGCTATCAGGCAGATCGGCTCGAAGTCGGTGTAGGCGACATCGGCGACGCCGGCGTAATAGGTGGAGTGGATGTAGTCGTGCACCGCATACAGCGTGTAGCCGTCGGCGGGCGAGTCCTTCGCTTCCTTCGCGCCCTTGGTGCCCGAGGCGCCGCCGACGTTGGCGATCACCACCGTCTGCCCGAGCTGCTTCTGCAGCAGCGGCGCGAAGGGCCGGAAGATGTTGTCGGTATCGCCACCCGCCGCCCAGGGCACGATCAGCTTGATGGGGCGGTCCGGGTAGACCGCAAATGCACTCGCCGAGGCGAGTAACGAAAATCCTGTGAATATTGCAGTGAATTGCTTCATGGTTCCTCCTCAGGGTTAGTCGTTAATCTTACTATGGCAAAATCGCCCCGGAGGCAGAAGCATGCGCATCGGCATCATCGGCGGCGGGGTGATCGCGCGCCTCGTCCTGGAACACATCCGCGACGGCGCGCTGGACGGCGTCGAGGTGGCCGCGATCGCCGGCCGCAGCGCGCAGTCGAAGGGCCGGCCGCTGGCGGAGGCGTTCGGCGTCCCGTTCGTGGTCGGGCTCGATGCATTGGCCGCTACGGGGCCCGAAGCGGTCGTGGAGGCAGCGTCGCATGATGCGGTCCGCGAATACGCTGAGCCGCTGCTCTCGCGCGGCATCTCGTTCGTTGCGCTCTCCGGCGGCGCGCTGTGCGACGACGCGCTGCGCGACCGGCTGGAACGTGCGGCGGCGCAGCATCGCGCCTTGCTCTACGTGCCCTCGGGCGGCATTGGCGGGCTCGATGCCCTCAAGGCGGTCTGCCTCGCCGGCACGGAGGAGGTCAGCATCGCGGTGACCAAGCCGCCCGTCGCGTGGAAGGGCATACCCTATGTCGAGAAGCTCGGCGTGGACCTCGATCGGCTCGCGGCGGCGACCGTCCTGTTCGAAGGCAGCGCGCGCGAAGGCGTGCCGCATTTCCCGGCCAACGTCAACATCGCGGCGGTGCTGTCGATGGCCGGCATCGGTTTCGACCGTACCAGGCTCAAGGTGGTTGCGGATCCGGCGCTGAAATTCAACACGCACTTCATCGTGATCCGCGGCAGCACCGGGCGCATCGAGATCAAGTTCGAATCGGTGGCGATGCCGGAGAACCCCAAGACCTCGATGCTCGCCTGTTTCAGCGCGCTGGCGGCGATCCGCGAGCTGGGCCGCAGCACGCGCTACGGCACCTGACTGGGTCCCCCCGCGGTCCCCTCGTCCAGCAGCGCGCGAGCGAATGGTGTTCGCCGGCGGCTGCGCGGCCGGGCTGCTGGTCACCGATCCCGCGCTCGTGCGCTTCGTGGGGGAAACGTTTGCCAGGTTGCTGGCAACGCCCAGGTTCACCGACTATCTCGGGGGACACCTGCCCGGCGACGAGGCGAGCCAGGCGCGCTTGCCGCTGCTCGAAGCGAAGCTTGCGCGGCTGGCGGCGCTGGCCGGGCGGGATGGACCGGGCGCCCTCCTTGCCATAGAATAAGGATTCCTTACTTAAAGGAATCGTGCCATGCTCGCCAAGCTGACGTCGAAGAACCAGCTCACCCTGCCCAAGGCGGTGGTGGGCGAGTTTCCGGGCGCGCGCTATTTCGAGGTGCGCGTCGAGAAGGGCTGCATCGTGCTCGTGCCGGCCCGCGTCACGAGCCTCGACGGCGTCTGGCGCAAGATCGAGTCGCTCGGGATCACGGAGAAGGACGTCGAGGACGCGGTGCGATGGGCGAGAAAACGGCGCTGAAGGAACGCACCCGTGCGGTGGTGGAACGCACCCGTGCGTTGCGCGTGGTCTGCGACACCAATGCGGTGGTGTCGGCGCTGGTGTTCCGGGCCGGGCGCCTGAGCTGGCTGCGCGAGGCGTGGGCCGCGGGAAGCGTGGTGCCCGTGGTGTCGAAGGAGACGCTCGCCGAGCTGGTGCGCGTCCTCGGCTACCCCAAGCTGCGCCTGGAGGCGGAAGAAACCAAAAACCTGCTCACCCAGTACATGGAGCACGCCGAGGCGCTCGGCGCGGTAAGAACCACGGCGCGCGTCCCGGCGTGCCGCGACGAGGACGATCGCGCGTTCCTGCGCCTCGCCTACGCGGCGCCGGCGGACGCGCTGGTGACGGGCGACGCGGACCTGCTCGCAGTCGCCACGCAGTCGAGAATCCCGATTCTGACGCCCGATGCGCTGAAGCAGCGGCTCTAGCCCGGCAGGTCCGGGGCTGGATATAAAAACAGCGAGTGCGCACCGGCCGCGCGGGCGGCCGCCGCGCGTGCAACAATCGAAGCTGAACCCCTGAATCCGAGGAGATGACGATGGCGAAGGCGTACTGGATCACCACTTACCGTTCGATCAGCAACCCCGAAGCGCTCGCGGCGTACGCGAAGCTGGCCGGGCCCGCGGTCCTGGCCGCCGGCGGAAAGTTCCTGGTGCGCGCCCCGACGCCCGCGAAGACCTACGAGGCCGGGCTGAACCAGCGCACGGTGGTGGTCGAGTTCCCGAGCCTCGCGCAGGCGCTCGCGGCGCACGACGGGGCGGGTTACCAGGAGGCGCTCAAGGCGCTGGGCAAGGGCTCGGTGGAGCGCGACATGCGCGTGGTCGAAGGCGTGGATTAATCGGGCTCTGACCCCGATTTCCACTACGGCCGCAGTTTCTCTGGTGAAAGGTACTGCTTGCGCCAGTCCTCGAAGGGGACCTGGTCGCGCTCTTCCATGCGCTTTTGCAGGGCGAGGGATTCGGCGGCCATGGTGGTGAAGCGCTGAGCCACGTCGGCGGGCAGGGGCTGCGCGGTGAGCGCGGCGCGGTGCGCGCGTGATTGCGCGAGGGCGAAGGCGGTGTAGGAATTGGAGTGGCTTGCGGCCATCGCCGCGAGCACGCGCGCAGATGGCGTGAACGAGGGGTCGGCGAGCATCGCCGCGGCGGCGGTATGCGCCTCGCGGTAGGCATTGCCGCCCAGCGCGGCATCGAGTTCGGCGGCAAGAGGTGCGCACTCGGCGACGAGCTGCCCGCCCCATTCATCGAGCGCCACCTGCTGCGAGCCGCGCTCAAGGCGCAGGCCCGGTTCGCGGCCGCGCGCGGCGACTTTTTCCTGGTTGCGGCCGACGGTGGAGATCTCCTCCGGCGTGTCGGGCGGGCTCTCGGCGAGCAGGCAGTGCAGGAGGAACACGTCGAGGAACCTGCATACCGGCGCGCTGATGCCGATCGCTTCGAACGGATCGAGGTCCATCAGGCGTACCTCCACATACTCCACGCCGCGCTCGCGCAGCGCGTGCAGCGGGCGCTCGCCCGAGCGGATGGTGCATTTCGGACGGATCTTGCCGTAGAACTCGTTCTCGATCTGCAGCAGCGCGGTGGAGAGCTGCCTGTATTCGCCGTCTGGCCCGCGCACGCCGATCGCCTCATACGCCGGCCAGACGCGCGTCATCGCATCCTCCAGCGCCGCGCCGTAGGATTCCAGGTCGTTGAAGCTGGCGGCGATCGAATCCTGCGCCTCGCTGTGGTAGCCGAGGCGCCCCATGCGAAGGGTCGTCGCGTGCGGCAGGTAGAGCGTGCCGGGCCGCAATTCGGCGAGGCCGTGCTCGCGGCCGGCGACGAAGCTCGGGCATACCGCGGGCGAGGCGCCGAAGAGGTAGAACAGCAGCCAGCCGTGGCGCCGGAAATTGCGCACCAGCGAAAAATATTCGGCGTTGCCAACGCCCGGCAGCGACCAGTTGTAGTGGATGCCGCTGATCGCCTGCATGCGCCGCCCGTAGCGGTTCGAGAGGCCCGTGCGGTAAACGGTCTTGGCGCGGCCGATGTTGGAGCTGCCGTAGCGGCCGATCGGGATCGCCTCGTCGCCGGGCAGGCCGCAGGGCATGCTCGAGCCCCACAGCAGCTCATCATTGATCGCGCCGTAGACGTACTGGTGGACCTGCGTGAGCTCGGCGAGGCAGGCCTCGGCGCCGGGTTGCGGCGCGGTGATGAGTTCGAGCTGCGACTCGCTGAAGTCGGTGGTGATGTGCGGGTGGGTGAGCGCCGAGCCGAGCGCGCCCGGGTGCGGCAGCGTGGAGAGCCGCCCGTCGGGCCGCACGCGCAGCGACTCCTTCTCGATGCCGCAGCGCATCGCCTTCAGCACCTCGGGGCCGGGGGTTTTCTTCATGGGGCGGTGCGTGATTTTAGCGGGCTTCGAGGGCGGTCCAGCGCTCGAGCTTGCGGTGCAGGAGTTGTTCGATGTCGGCAAAGCGCTGCTGGTCGGCGCGCAGGAGCTCGGCCGGCTGCTTGTAATACTCCGGCGCGTGCATCTTCGCGGCAAGGGCCTGCTGCTCGGCTTCGAGCGCCTCGATTTCCCTGGGCAGGGATTCAAGCTCTTTTGTTTCTTTGTAAGAAAGTTTTGCTTTTGTCTTCTCCCGTCTCGCCGTTTCTTTTATTTTTGTATCTTGAAATTCAAAAGCAGAAGATTTTTGGCGAAGCCAGTCCGTGTAGCCGCCCACGTATTCCTTCCAAACCCCGTTCCCTTCCGCCGCGATGGTTTGCGTGACGATGTTGTCGAGGAAGGCGCGGTCGTGGCTGACGAGGAGCAAGGTGCCCGCGTAGTCCTGCAGCGCGGCTTCCAGTAACTCGAGGGATTCGATGTCCAGGTCGTTGGTGGGTTCGTCCAGCACCAGCACGTTGGCTGGCTTGGCGAAAAGGCGCGCGAGCAGCAGCCGGTTCCTCTCGCCGCCCGAGAGCATGCGCACCGGCGACTGGGCGCGGCGCGGCGGGAAGAGGAAGTTGCCCAGGTAACTCATGACGTGCATGCGCCCCGCCGGCAGTTCGACCCAGTCCGAGCCCGGCGCGATGGTCTCGGCGACCGTCTGCTCGGGATCCAGCGCTTCACGCATCTGGTCGAAGTAGGCGGGTTCCAGCTTGGTGCCGAGGCGCACCGTGCCCGCATCGGGTTCCAGGGTGCCGAGGATCAGCCTGATGAGGGTGGTCTTGCCCGCGCCGTTGGGCCCCAGGATGCCGAGCTTGTCGCCTCGAGAAACGATCAGGTTCAGGTTTTTAATTACAAAATCTTTTCCAGTAAAACCCTTGGAAACATTCACCAATTCGGTAACCAGCTTGCCCGAGCGCTGGCCGGCGCCGATCGCGAGCTTGACTTGGCCGGAGCGCTCGCGGCGCGCGGCGCGTTCCTCGCGCAGGTGCTCCAGGCGCGTGACGCGGCCTTCGTTGCGGGTGCGCCGCGCCTCGATGCCCTTGCGGATCCAGGCCTCCTCCTGCGCCCAGAAGCGGTCGAACTTGCGGTTGGCGACCGCTTCGGCGGACAGCTCTTCCGCTTTCCGGCTTTCATAGCAAGAGTAGTTTCCTGCGTAAGACCTCAAAAAACCTCTATCCAATTCAACGATTCTGGTCGCGACCCGGTCCAGGAAGGCGCGGTCGTGGGTGATGACGATGGAGGAGGTTTGTTTCAGCAGCAGGCTCTCCAGAATCAGGATCCCGTCCACGTCGAGGTGATTGGTCGGCTCATCGAGCAGCAACAGGTCGGGCTGCCGCGCGAAGGCGAGCGCCAGGGCCGCGCGCTTCCTTTCCCCGCCGGAAGCGGTTGCGGAATCCGTTATTGCGTTGACCTTGAATAAATCCAAGAACTTGTCCAGTTGATGCTTCGGCACCGAGTCAGCGGCCTCCACGCCCGGCTCCTGCGGCACGAACGCGATGGAGAGGCCCGAGTTGCGCCGCAGTTCGCCGCCATCGAGCGCCACCGTGCCGGCGATCGCCCCGAGCAGCGACGATTTTCCGGTGCCGTTGCGCCCGATCAGGCCGATGCGCTCGCCTGCCTCCATCGCGAACGACGCGCGGTCGAGGAGCGGCAGCTCGCCGTAGGCGAGCTCGGCGTTGGCGAGGGTAAGAAGCGGGGTGTGGAGCGGCATCGCGGGGCGCAATATACAGGGTGGCGTGAGAAAATCGGGCTCCGACCCTGTTTTTGGAATCGGGGTCAGAGCCCGATTTATCCGATGACTGAATCCGGCGCCACCTTCTCCCCCTGCCGCCGCTGGCGCTATCTCTTATGGCGCCGCTGGGATGCGGCGAAGCCGGCGGCCAATTTCCTCATGCTCAACCCGAGCACCGCGGACGAGGTGAGGCTCGATCCGACGTGCTCGAGGGCGCGCGACTATGCCGAGCGTTGGGGCTACGGAGCCCTGATCGTGACAAATATTTTTTCTTTTAGAAACACAAACCCAAGTCAAATGAAAGCGGCAAAGGATCCGGTGGGTCCCGGAAATGACGCGGCGATCGTGAAAGCGGCGCGGGAGTCGGCGCTTGTGGTCTGCGCGTGGGGGAACCATGGCGCTTTTCTTGGCCGTTCGTCTGAAGTACTGAAAATAATGCAATCAAAAGGAATCGCGCTGCACGCCCTGCGCCTGAATGCCAATGGCGAGCCGGCGCATCCGCTCTACCTGCCTAGCCGACTCCAAGCAGCTCCACTTCGAAAATGAGCGTCGCGTTGGCCGGGATCGCGCCGCCGGCGCCGCGCGAACCGTAGCCCAGCTCGGGCGGAATGGTGAGGGTGCGGCTGCCGCCGATTTTCATGCCTTGCACGCCCTCGTCCCAACCCTTGATGACCTGGCCGGCGCCGAGCGCAAAGCCGAAAGGCGTGCCGCGATCCTTGCTGGAATCGAATTTCTTGCCGCGCTCGCCACCGTAGAACAGCCAGCCGGTGTAATGCACGGAAACGTCCTGGCCGGCGACGGCGGTCTTGCCTTTGCCGACGAGGGTGTCGTTGATGATCAGCCCGCTGGGCGTGGTGATGGGGGGCATGGACGCTTTCCTCTCGATTGGAGGGCGCATTTTATTACCTTGATTTCCCCGTGTCCGCCCTCACCTATGGGGGAGCGCGGATATCCGTGCCGGCGACAAGGAGAAGTCGTGGAAATCAGGCGCAAGAAGAAGCAGCAAGCGATCGAGGGCGAAACCATCCAGGCGGCCGGCGAGAAGGCGGGCAGGCGCTCGACCGCGCTCGCGGTGCGTCCCATCCCGGAGGACGCGCTGATCCTCATTCCGCTGCGCAATGCCGTGCTGTTCCCGGGTGTCATTTCGCCGATCACCATCGGCCGCGCCTCATCGGTGGCGGCGGCAAGCGAAGCCACGCGCAACGGCCTGAAAGTGGGCTTCATCCTGCAGCGCGATCCGCAGACCAACGACATCGGCCCGAAGGACCTCCACCGCGTCGGCACGGCCGGCCAGGTGGTGGGCCATACTCGTGAAATGCGCGGCCTGTCCGGCGGCGCGAATTTCCTGATGGTGCAGGGCGAGCAGCGCTTCCGGGTGCTCGAATTCCTCGACGGCTGGCCGTTCCTGGTCGCGAGCGTGGCGTGGATCCCCGAGCCGGCGCTCGCGGCAGGCGATGCAGGTTCCGCGCTGGAAGCGCGCTTCATGCAATTGAAGGAGCAGGCGGCCGAGGCGATCCGCCTGCTGCCCAACACGCCCGATGAGCTCGCCGAAGTGGTGCGCGCGATCGAGGCGCCGGGCCAGCTCGCCGACATGGTGGCGAACCTGCTCGACATCAAGAACGAGGAAAAGCAGGACCTGCTCGAGACCTTCGTGCTCGGCGAGCGCCTGGACAAGGTGCTGTCGTTCCTCGTCAAGCGCGTGGAAGTACTGCGCCTGTCGAAGGAGATCGGCGACAAGACGCGCAAGGAATTCGACGGCAAGCAGCGCGAGCACGTGCTGCGCGAGCAGATGCGCCAGATCCAGAAGGAGCTGGGCGACGACGAGGACAGCGCGGCCGAGACCGAGGAGCTGAAAAAAGCCATCGAGGCGGCGGGCTTCCCCGAGGAGGTTCTCAAGCACGTGAAGAAGGAGTTCAAGCGCCTCGCGCGCATGGGCGAGCAGTCGGGCGAGAGTTCGATGCTGCGCACCTGGCTCGAGTGGATGACCGAATTGCCCTGGAAACTTTCTCCTTCCAAAGACATAAATATTCAGGCAGCAAGAGCCATCCTGGACGAGGACCACTTCGGCCTGGAGAAGGTGAAGCGCCGGATCCTCGAATACCTGGCCGTGCGCAAGCTCAACCCGGAAGGCAAGAGCCCGATCCTGTGCTTCGTCGGCCCGCCGGGCGTGGGCAAGACCTCGCTCGGCCAGTCAATTGCCAAGGCGACCGACCGCAAGTTCCAGCGCGTGGCGCTCGGCGGCACGCACGACGAGGCCGAGATCCGCGGCCACCGGCGCACCTACATCGGCGCGATGCCGGGCAACATCATCGCGGCCATCAAGCGCGCGGGCACCCGCTCGGGCGTGCTGATGCTGGACGAGATCGACAAGCTCGGCGCGGGCGGCTTCCATGGCGACCCGTCATCGGCGCTGCTCGAAGTGCTCGATCCGGAGCAGAACAACAAGTTCCGCGACAACTACCTCGGCGTGGACTTCGACCTGTCGCGCGTGATGTTCATCGCCACCGCCAACCAGCTCGACACCATCCCGGGCCCCTTGCGCGACCGCATGGAGATCATCCAGCTGCCGGGCTACACGGAACAAGAGAAGCTCGAGATTGCGAGGAAGTACCTGGTCAAGCGGCAGCTGGAGTCGAACGGTTTGAACAAGGATCAGGTTTCTCTTTCTGATTCCGCGATTTCCTCCGTGATCGGCGATTACACGCGGGAAGCCGGGGTCAGAAACCTGGAACGGGCCATCGGTTCGATATTCCGGCGTGCTGCGATGAACATCGCCGAAGGCGCGACGCAAGTCGCCGTCGATGCGCCGGACCTGCACGGCATCCTCGGGCCGAAGAAATTCGACAACGAAGTCGCGCTGCGCACGTCCACCCCGGGCGTGGCGACCGGGCTCGCATGGACGCCGGTCGGCGGCGACATCCTCTTCATCGAGGCGAGCAAGACGCCGGGAACCGGCAAGCTGATCCTCACGGGCCAGTTGGGCGACGTAATGAAGGAATCCGCCCAGGCCGCACTGACGCTGGTGAAGAACACCCTCGGGGATTCGCTCGAGAAAACCGACATCCACGTCCACGTCCCCGCGGGCGCGACCCCCAAGGACGGCCCGAGCGCCGGCGTGGCGATGTTCCTCGCCTTGTACTCGCTTCTCACGAACAAGCCGATCCGCTCGGACGTGGCGATGACCGGAGAGATCTCGCTGCGCGGCCTCGTCATGCCGATCGGCGGCCTGAAAGAGAAATCCCTCGCCGCGCTGCGCGCCGGCATCAAGACCGTGATGGTGCCGAGGCGGAACGAAAAAGACCTCGAAGACATCCCGGCCGATGCCAAGGCGAAGCTCGAGTTCGTGTTCCTCGACAAGGTCGAGGACGCGATCAAGACCGCGATCGGCTGAAAAAGGGGGTCAGAGCCGGATTTGCGGGCTGATCGCGGCGCGCGACACCTGGTATCGTGCCACCCTCTGCTCTGTTGGTGTTACTATAGTGACACCATGGCCTCGACGACGACCACGACTGTAAAGCTTCCCGATAAGCTCAAGAAGCGCATCACCCGGCTCGCGAAACAGACCGGCCAGACGCCGCACAGCCTGATGCTGCGCGCGCTCGAACGCGAGGTGTCGCGCGAGGAGAGAATGCGCGATTTCGTGCGCGAGGCGATGGTTTCGGATGCCGCGGCCGAAGCCGGTGGTGCTGTTTATCGTGCCGAGGACGTGCATGCCTGGATGGAACGCCTTGCCAAGGGTGAGAAACCGCCGCGGCCGGCGCCGTGGCGCAAGTAACCTACACCGACAACGCTCTCGAGAACATTGAGCGAGCGTTTGAATTTCTCGCCAGGGAGGATGCGTACTCGGCGAGCGCCGCAGTGGCCGCAATTCGCAACGCGATAGGTGTTCTTGTTGAGCATCCAATGATCGGCCGGACCACGGAGGGGCCCCTCCG
>JBCKKZ010000019.1:0-37780 GCA_038904015.1 Burkholderiales bacterium
CCATCAACGTCAACGACTCGGTCACCAAGTCGAAGTTCGACAACCTCTACGGCTGCCGCGAATCCCTGGTGGACGGCATCAAGCGCGCGACCGACGTGATGGTGGCGGGTAAGGTCGCGGTAGTGGCGGGCTACGGCGACGTCGGCAAGGGCTCGGCGCAGGCGCTGCGCGCCCTGTCGGCGCAGGTCTGGGTCACCGAGATCGACCCGATCTGCGCGCTGCAGGCGGCGATGGAAGGCTACCGCGTGGTGACCATGGACTACGCCGCCGACAAGGCCGACATCTTCGTCTCGGCGACCGGCAACCTGCACGTGATCACGCACGAGCACATGAAGAAGATGAAAGACCAGGCCATCGTCTGCAACATCGGCCACTTCGACAACGAGATCGAGGTTGCCTCGCTGTCGCAATACAAGTGGGAGGAAATCAAACCCCAAGTGGATCACATCATTTTTCCCGACGGGAAGAGAATCATCCTGCTCGCGAAGGGGCGCCTGGTTAACCTCGGTTGCGGCACCGGGCACCCGTCCTACGTGATGAGCTCCTCCTTCGCCAACCAGACCATCGCGCAGATCGAGCTCTATACCAACACCGCGAAATATCCGGTGGGCGTCTACACGCTGCCCAAGCACCTGGACGAAAAGGTGGCGCGCCTGCAGCTGAAGAAACTGAACGCCACGCTGACCGAGCTAAGCGATCAGCAGGCGAAGTACATCGGTGTCGCGAAGAGCGGGCCCTACAAATCGGACCACTACCGCTACTAGAAGAAAGGAGAACCCCTGACACTGCTGCTTCTCTGGCTGATCAACGCGATCGCGCTGATGGCGGTGGCCTACCTGCTGCCGGGGATCGCCGTGTCCGGATTCGTCACGGCGCTGGTCGCGGCGCTGGTGCTTGGCCTGGTGAACACCGTGATCCGCCCGATCCTGATCCTGCTCACGCTGCCGGTGACTCTGCTCACGCTGGGCCTGTTCATCTTCGTGATCAATGGACTGATGTTCTGGTTCGTCGGCTCGCTCATCAGCGGCTTCGTGGTCGCGGGATTCTGGTGGGGTGTCGGCGGCGCGATCGCCTACAGCATCGTTTCCTGGGCGCTCTCCTCCCTGCTGCTGAAGTAGTGCCACGGCAAAGCCATCGTGCTCACGGAAAAGCTCCTCGATCCCCGCAGCGCGGTGCTGCTCTACGGCACCACGCCGCCGCGCGCCGGCACTGAGGAAAGCGCGCTGCACCAGGCGGCGGACAAACTGGCCGCGCGCCTCGCTGCGCTGCCGATCGACGGCGTGGTGGTCTACGACATCCAGGACGAATCGGGGCGCACCAGCGCGGCGCGCCCATTCGCTTTCTCCGGCACGGTGGATCCGTGCAGCTATTCATCGATGCTCGCGGCACGCATCGGCAAGCCGGCGATCACTTACAAGTGCGTGGGGCACCTGGACGAGCCGGGATGGCAGGCCTGGCTCACCGAGGCGAAGCGCGCCCACGGCATCGGCTTCCTGTCCATCGTTGGCCGCCCTACTTCGGGCGTCCGCTACCCGCTCGCACTTTCGAGGGCGATTCGCCTGGCGGCATCGCACCCGGCGGGATACATCGTGGGCGGCGTCGCGATCGCCGAGCGGCATACCGCCGAACGAAGCGAAGCGGCGCGCCTGCTCGCCAAGGGCATCGAGGGCTGCGGCTACTTCATTTCCCAGACCGTCTACCACGCCGACGCGAGCGTGCGCTTGCTCACCGACTATGCGCGCGATTGCCGCGGCGCGGGCGTCAAGCCGCGGCGCATCGTGCTCACCTTCTCGCCGGTCGGGCGCGAGAAGACCATGGCGTTCCTGAACTGGCTCGGTGTGCGGATCCCGCCGGACACGGCGCGCGCAATCCTCGGTGCGGAGCGGCCGCTCGCGAAATCCATCGAGATCTGCCGCGAAAACCTGCGCCGCATCCTCGAGCAGCCCTACGCGCGCGAGATCCCGTTAGGCGTGAACGTCGAGAGCGTTTCAATCAACAAGGATGAAATCGACGCGAGCGTGGACCTGTTCCACGCTCTCGCCGATGTGGTGAAGAACTAAGCCGCCCTTTTCTTGCGCTGCGCATCCTTGACGTGCATCTGCGCATAGGCGCCGTGTGCGGCAGATTCGGCGTCACCCACGTGCACCGGCAGGCCAAGATCGGAGAGCACCGAGCCGAGCGCCGACAGGCACAGCATCACGTTGTCCGCGCGGCAGGAATAGCCCATCAGGCCGAAGCGCCAGATCTTGCCCTTCAACGGCCCGAGCCCGGCGCCGATTTCGATGCCGAACTCGTTGAGCAGGCGCTTGCGCACTTCTTCCTCATTCACGCCCTCGGGGCAAAGCACCGCGTTCATCTGCGGCAGCTGGTACTGCTCCTTCACCAGGAACTTCAGGCCCATCGCCTCCAGCCCGGCTTTCAGCGCCAGGTGATGACGCGTCGCGCGCGCCCAGGCGTTCTCCAGGCCTTCGTCGCGGATCAGCAGCAGCGCCTCGTGCAGGGCGAAGAGCGAATTCGTCGGCGCGGTGTGATGGTAGGTGCGCGCGCCCGCGTTCCAGTAGCCCAGCAGCAGGTTCATGTCCATGAACCAGCTGCGGATCTTGTCCTTCCTCGCCTTGACGCGCTCGACCACGTGCTCCGAGAACGACACCGGCGACAGGCCCGGCGTGCAAGAGAGGCATTTCTGGCTGGCGGAGTAGATGGCGTCGATTTCCCACTCATCCACCCGCACCGGCGTGCCTGCGAGAGAAGTCACCGCGTCCACGATCACCAGTGCATGGTGCTTGTGCGCGATCTGCGTCAGCAGCTTGGCATCCGACTGCGCGCCGGTGGAGGTCTCCGCGTGCACGAAGGCGACGATCTTGGCATCCTTGTTTTTCTTCAACGCGTCTTCGACCTTTTGCGGGTCGACCGGCTCGCCCCATTTGTCTTCCACGAGGACCGGTACGCCGCCGCAGCGAATGACGTTCTCCAGCATGCGGCCGCCGAACACGCCGTTCTGGCACACGATCACCTTGTCGCCCGGGGCGACCATGTTGACGAAGCAGTACTCCATGCCGACCGAGCCCGGGCCCGAAATCGGGAACGTGAGCGGGTTCCGGGTCTGGTAAGCGTAGCGCAGCAGCGACTTCAGCTCCTCCATCATCTCGACAAACACCGGGTCGAGGTAGCCGATCGCGGGCTGGCTCATGGTGGTGAGCACGCGCGGATGGATCTCGGTGGGGCCCGGGCCCATCAGCGTGCGCTGCGGCGGGTGGAAGGAATGGATGCGCTTCGAGGGGGCGTACTGGGTCATGGGATCGTTCTCCGGCATTCCGAAAGGGGCATGCTCCGGGCGCGATTTCACGCGCACCGGGTTCTTCGCGCTGGCTTCGTTGACCACTTCTTCCGACCGGATGCGGCCCTCGGTGACGCGCTCGACTTCGCCCGCCCAACGCGCGGGGACGTAGCCCGTTTTCACCCAGTTGTGCACCACCGCCCGGTCGAGCTGGAATGCGCGCGCGACATCGGCCTGGCTGCCGAACAGTTCGACCAGTCTCGCGGCGCAGTTTTGCGTTTCGACCACACCGCAAGTCTAAATCGTCAAACTCAATTTGACAAGGGCAGATCCCGGCGCGCGCCACCGAGGCGCCCGACCAGGGGCAGTTTGATGGATGGTTCGAAGGGATTGATGCCGAAGGTAAGCCCCAGCAGGTTCAACTCCAGCCCTTCGACGCCGCTCGCGGTGAGCGCGCCGTACACCTGCACCACCGCCTCGGGCGTGAGCGCCGGGTCGGGCGCGAGGCCCACCGGTTCCTTGCTCGCGGCGCGCCAGTCCTGACTGTTTGCGATTTTGCTGGTAGATACCAAGAACAAAATAAAACCCGAAATGAACGCAATCGTCAGCAAGCGCAGGGGCATGTTATTCGGCGAACAACGGCTCGCCGAGTTCCCTGAAACGGACAATACTTCCCTGCAGCGGAGACGGCTTCAGGTTGGCGAAATCGAACAGCTTCCGATCCAGCAATTGCGACGGCCGCACGTCGGTGAGGGCCCGCAGGATGGACTGGATGCGGCCCGGCTCGGTCTTCTCCCATGCTTTCAGCATCCGGCCCACCACCTTGCGCTGCAGGTTCTCCTGCGAGCCGCACAGCGTGCACGGAATGATCGGAAAGGCCTTCGCCTCGGCATAGGCCGCGAGGTCTTCCTCGGCGACGTAGGCAAGCGGCCGGATCACGACGTGCTTGCCGTCGTCCGAGCGCAGCTTGGCCGGCATCGCCTTCAAGGTCCCGGCGTGGAACAGGTTGAGGAAGAACGTCGCCAGTACGTCGTCGCGGTGATGCCCGAGCGCGATCTTGGTGGCCCCCAGCTCGCCCGCGACGCGGTACAGCACGCCGCGCCGCAGCCGCGAGCACAGTGCGCACATGGTCTTGCCTTCGGGGATCACCCGCTTGACGATCGAGTAGGTGTCCTGCTCGACGATGCGAAACGCCACGCCGAGCGCGCCCAGGTAATCGGGCAGCACGCGCTCGGGAAAACCCGGCTGCTTCTGGTCGAGATTGACCGCGATCAGCTCGAAATTGATCGGCGCTTTCTCTCGCAAGGACATCAGCACATCCAGCATGCCGTAGCTGTCCTTGCCGCCGGAGAGGCAGACCATGACGCGGTCGCCCTCCTCGATCATGCCGAAATCGACGATCGCCTGGCCCACCTGGCGGCGGATGCGCTTGGCAAGCTTGTTGAATTCGTAGTCGTCTTTGCGCGGGTTGCCCATTACGTCGCTCATTACAGATACACCGATCTGCCGCCATCGACCGCCAGGATTTGGCCGGTAACGAAGGGGGCCGAAGCAAGGAAGTGTACCGCCCGCGCGATCTCCTCGGGGGCGCCAAGGCGCGCGAGCGGGGTGGTGGCGACGATGCGCTCGCGCTCCCCGGGATCGAACTGGCCGTCTTCGGGCCAGGCGATGGCACCTGGCGCGACACCATTGACGCGGACTTCCGGCGCGAGCTCGAGCGCGAGCGCGCGTGTCAGCGCGGCCAGGCCCGCTTTCGCGACGCTGTAGACGAGATAGCCTTTCAATGGCCGCTCGGCGTGGATGTCACTCACATTCACGATCGCGCCGCCGTTCTTCTTCAGCTGCGGCGCCGCTTCCTGCGCGAGGAACAGCGGCGCGCGCAGGTTCGATCCCATCAGTTCTTCCCAATGGCCTGCTTCGATCGAGCCCACCGCCGTCGGGTAGAACGTCGAGGCGTTGTTCACCAGCACGTCCAGCCGCCCGAAGCACTCCAGCGTCGCGTTGACCAGCGCCCTGGGCGCGATCGGCGCCAGCAGGTCCGCCTTCACCTTCGCCGCGCTGCCCTTGCGCAAGGCGTTCAACTCCGCTTCGAGCGCCGCCGCGTCCTTTTCGGCGCCGCGATAGTGCAGCAGCAGGTTCGCGCCGGCCGCATGCAGGCGGCGCGCGATCGCCGCGCCGATGCGCCGCGCGGCGCCGGTCACGAGTACCACTTTCCCCTGCAGATCCTCGGCCATGTCAGAGTGGAATTCTAGGGTAAATTCAGCGGCATGCTCGGAAACTGCGACCCCACAGAACTCCCGCCGCCCGACCCGCAGGCGCTCGCCGCGAGCCGCGCGCTGCTCGAACGCATCGGCGCGGAGCTGAGCGCCGCCGGCAACTGGATTTCGTTTGCGCGCTACATGGAACTCGCGCTCTACGAGCCCGGGCTTGGCTACTACGCCTCCGGTGCGCGCAAGCTGGGCGCGAGCGGCGACTTTGTCACCGCGCCGGAACTCTCGCCGCTATTCGGCCGCACGCTCGCGCGCCAGGTCAGGCAGATCCTTGGCCCGGACGACGCGGTACTCGAATTCGGCGCGGGTAGCGGAGCCATGGCGCAGGCCGTACTTCAGGATCTCTCCTGCCCTTATTTCATTCTGGAAACAAGTGCCGAGCTGCGCGATCGCCAGCAGCGGCGGCTCGGTGCGAGCGCGCAATGGATCGAGCGGCTGCCAGAGCGGTTCAACGGCGTGATGCTGGCGAACGAAGTGGTGGACGCAATGCCGGTGCATGTGCTCGCCTGGACGCCCGCGGGCATCGTGGAGCGCGGGGTGTGCGCGAACGAAGGCCAGCTTGCGTGGTCGGACCGGGCGGCAGATGACCTGGTACTTGTTCATGCAAAAGAACTTGAAATAGAAATTTCCCCCTCGGGCCGGTACGAAAGCGAGCTTGCGCTCTTCGCACGCGCCTGGATGCGCTCGCTCGGCAAATGCCTCGAGCGCGGCGCGATCCTGGTCATCGACTACGGTTTTCCGGCGCACGAATACTTTCATCCGCAGCGCTCGATGGGGACGCTGGCTTGTCACTACCGTCACCATGTGCACAGCGATCCGTTTTATCTGCCGGGTCTGCAGGACGTCACCGCCCATGTGGATTTCAGCGCGCTGGCGCAGGCAGCGGCCGATGCGGGGCTGGATATGCTGGGCTTTTCCAACCAGGCGCAGTTCCTCATCAATTGCGGCATCACCGAGCTGCTTGCCGAAGAGAATCCAGCCGATGCGAAGCGCTACCTGCCGGCGGCAGCGGCGGCGCAAAAGCTCCTGTCGCCGTCCGAGATGGGCGAGCTCTTCAAGGTGCTGGCGGTGGGACGCGGCGTGACGCGGCCGCTGCTGGGATTTTCGAGCGGGGATCGATCGCATGCGCTTTAGTATTCTCTTGATTTTCATTCTGGCAATACCAAGTACAAACGCGAATGAAACAGACGCCGCCCGCAAGCGCTGGGCCGAGAGCCCGCACGGCCCGTTCCTCGAGCGCATCCTGCCGCCGGGCTTCGAGGCGATCATGCTGCCCGACCCGGACTCGCGCGGCGCGCGGCTGACGCTGCGCTACTGCGTGCAGTGCCACAACCTCGCCAACCCGGCGATGCACGATGCGCGAAAGTGGCCGCCCATCGTCGAGCGCATGGTGGCGCGCATGGAAGGCCGCGGTAATATGGGCCAATTGATGACCGAAATGATGGCCGGTGTCGAAGCCCCGCCGCCGGTGGACGCCGAGGTGCTGGTGGCTTACCTGAGGAAACATGCGCTGCGGCCCCTCGATCCGAAGAGGTATCCGGAAATCAATGCGCCGGCTGGCGAATCGTTTCGCGTCGCCTGCGGTCAGTGCCACGCGTTGCCGGATCCGCGGCGCCACACCGCCGCGCAGTGGCCCGTGGTGGTCGAGCGCATGCAGAAGAACATGGAATGGATGAACCGCGTGGTCGGCTCCAAGCCGGTCCCGGGCGAACTGCAACTCAGGATCGAAGATATCAACGCGTTTCTCGTTCGCCACGCAAGAAAGTAACGGAGGCTGCCATGCCGCGACGCATCGTCGATCTTTCCATCTATCTCGAAAACGACGTCATCTCCGACCCGCCCCCCTTCGGTCCGAAGATCACCTACATGGACCATCAGACGACGTTTCCGCAAATGGCGCCGTTCTTCCCGGGACTGAAGAAGGAAGACCTGCCTGACGGCGCCGCCTGGGCGATCGAAAAAGTCGAGCTCATCACCCACAACGGCACGCACCTCGACGCGCCCTATCACTTCCACCCGACCATGAACAAAGGTGAACGTGCGATCGCGATCGACGAAGTCGACCTCAATTGGTGCTTTCAGCCCAGCGTGAAGCTCGACTTCCGGCATTTCCCGGACGGCTACGTGGCGAGCGCGAAGGACGTTGAAACAGAGCTCGCGCGCATCGGCCACGCGCTGAAGCCGCTCGAAATCGTGATGGTCAACACGCGCGCCGGCTCGCGCTATGGCCACGACGACTACGTCAGCGCCGGCTGCGGCATGGGCTACGCAGCGACCATGTACCTGTTGGAACGCGGCGTGCGGCTCACCGGCACGGACGCGTGGAGCTGGGATGCGCCTTTCGTCTACACCGCCGAAAAGTACAAGGAAACGAAGGACGCAAGCCTGATCTGGGAAGGACACAAGGCCGGGCGCGACATCGGCTACTGCCACCTGGAAAAACTGCACAATCTGGAAGCGATACCGTCGGATGGATTTGTCGTCGCGTGCTTCCCGCACAAGATCCGCGGCGCCTCCGCCGGCTGGACGCGTGCAGTGGCGATCTTCGACGACCTGCTGCAGGAAAGCTTTCGCCGCGACGGCGCGGCCTAGCCGTTCAGCTTGCCCATCGCTCCGGCCGGATAGCGCGTGCCTTTCGCCGCGCCGGCAGGGCAGGCCGCCTCGAGCGCGGCGATGTCGGCAGCCGAGAGTACGATCCCGGTTGCCGCCGCATTGGCCTCAAGATGGTCCGCGCGCCGCGTACCGGGGATCGGTACGATGTGCTTGCCCTTGGCGAGCAGCCAGGCGAGCGCGAGCTGCGCGGCCGAGCAGCCCTTCGCCTTCGCCATCGCGTCCACCGCGGCGGCGAGTTTGACGTTGGCCGCGAGGTTTTCCCCCTGGAAACGCGGGTGCGCCTTGCGCCGGTCGTTTTCGGCCAGGCTCTCGGCACCGCGTATCTCACCGCCGAAGATGCCGCGCCCGAGCGGCGAATAGGCGACGTAGCCGATGCCCAGTTCGCGGCATAACGGCAGGATTTCGGTCTCCGCATCGCGCGACCACAGCGAATACTCGGTCTGCAGCGCGGTGACCGGGTGCACCTTGTGCGCCCGGCGGATGGTCTGCGGCGAAGCTTCCGACAGGCCGATATGGCGCACCTTGCCCTGCGCGACCAGCCGCGCCATCGCGCCCACCGTGTCCTCGATCGGCACGCGCGGATCGACGCGGTGCTGGTAGTACAGATCAATGGTTTCGATGCCGAGGCGCTGCAGGCTCGCCTCGCAGGCCTCGATCACGTATTGCGGGCTGCCGTCGATGTCGCGGTCGGCGCCCGGTTTCCAGACCTGGCCGAATTTGGTCGCGATCAGGTAGGCGTCGCGCCGCCCCGCGATCGCGCGCCCGACCAGCTCTTCGTTCTTGCCGTTGCCGTATACGTCCGCGGTATCGAGGAAATTCACGCCGATCTCGGCCGCGCGCCGCAGCGTGGCGATGGCCTGTTCCTCGCTGCCCGGAAGATAGAAACCGGGCAGCACCATGCAGCCAAAGCCGATGGCGGGAACTTCGAGCGATCCGAGATTGCGCTTGTCCATGTTCAGGATAATACCGCCATCCCTCGCACGACGGCGGGGCGCGCACCGATGGTGTCGTACCAGCGCTTCACCGCCGGGAACCCCGCGAGATCGACGCGGTGCCACTCGTGGCGCGCCACCCAGGGATAGGTGGCGATGTCGGCGATCGAATATTCGTCGGCCAGATAAGCCGCTTGCGAGAGGCGCTTCTCCAGCACGCCGTAGAGGCGTTTCGCTTCGGCGCCGTAGCGCTCGCTGCCGTAGGGAATCTCATCCTTCTTCGCGCGCATGAAATGGTGCGCCTGGCCGAACATCGGGCCGACGCCGCCCATCTGGAACATCAGCCATTGCAGGACAATATATTTGTTTTTTTGGGGATAAAACCTTCCCGTCTTCTCGGCGAGGTAGATCAGGATCGCGCCGGACTCGAACAGCGGCAGCGGCTTGCCGTCGGGGCCCCGCGGATCGACGATCGCCGGAATGCGGTTGTTCGGGCAGATGGCGAGGAATTCCGGCTTGAACTGGTCGCCCTTCCCGATGTCGACCGGATGCACGCGGTACGGCAGGCCGCACTCCTCGAGCATCACAGAAACCTTGCGGCCATTGGGCGTACTCCACGTATAAAGTTCGATCATTGTTTTCCTTGTTGTTGGATGGCTTGTTCCCTTTCACGGTCAAGAAGCGCCGGGATCTCCGCCGGCGCGGAGGCGCGGCGAGCAACTTCGCCCGCATCCACCGCGGCAGCTGCCGCCAGCGCCTTTTCAATCGATTCCGTCTTCAATGCAGGACGCGCAATCCTTGCCGCCTGAAGCAAGTGGGCGAAACGTTCCGGGCGGCGGAAGGCGTCGGCGCGCTTGAACAGATTCAGGAATTCACCCGGCTGCGAAGGGTTCAGAAAATTCCGGCATCGGCAAGAGAGCAGGGCCAGTTCGCGCTCCTCGTTCGGCACTTTCAGGCGATCGCACAGCGCTTTCACTTCCGCTTCCTGCAGCGGCCAGCAAAGCACCGCGAAGCGCACCGGCAGCGCACCGGCATAGGTCTTCGGCAGCTGCCTCAGCTCGGGCAGCAGTTTCGCGCGCAGGCCGCAGAGCTCCAGCGCCTCGAACATCAATTCAGGATGCGGCTCGAGGAGCCCCTTGGCGAATTCCTGCCAGACCCGCTCGGGCACCAGGTGGTCGGTTTCACCGGATGCCACCATCGAGACCATCAACGCCAGGGTCTCGTCGGCGATGCGGAAGCCGAAGCGCGCCGCGAAGCGCGCCACGCGCAGGATGCGCACCGGATCCTCAGCGAAGGCTTCGCTCACATGGCGCAGCACGCCGTCCCGCAGATCCTTTTCCCCGTGAAACGGGTCTATCAGCGTGCCCTCCGGCGCCTTGGCGATCGCGTTGATGGTGAGATCGCGGCGCGCGAGGTCCTGCTCCAGCGTGACCTCGGGCGCGCAGTAGACAGTGAAGCCCTTGTAGCCGCGCCCGCTCTTTCTCTCGGTGCGGGCGAGCGCGTGCTCCTCGTGGGTCTTCGGGTGCAGGAACACCGGAAAGTCCCTGCCGACCGGCTTGAAGCCGGCGGCTACCATCTCCTCAGGCGTCGCTCCGACGACGACGAAATCGCGATCCTGTACGGCAAGGCCCAGCAGCTCGTCGCGCACCGCGCCGCCAACGACGTAGACCGTCAAGGCCACCTTCACGGTCCCGAGCTGACCCTGCCGCCCTCCTTGATGGGCGTCGCGAAGTAAGCCTTGGGCAGCAGCTGGCGCACGATCCGCGCGGTGCGCCCCGCATCCACCAGGTCGTCGACCAGCAGGAAGCCTTCGCCATCCCCGGGCACGCCTTTCAACACTTTCACCTCGCCCTGCACCTGGGCGGGAGCGCCGCGCATTTCTTCTTCGTAGGGAATTCTTGCCATGCGGAAGTTTACCGCGCGGCTTAGCGGTCGGCCTGACCGCGGAAAGCCCAGCCGGTGAAACGCGCCTCGATCAGCGCGGTAGCCGCATAGAGCACGATCCCCAGCACGGCCAGCACGAGGAGACCGGCGAACACGATCGGCACCTGGAACGAGGCCTGCGCATCCAGCATCAGCTTGCCCAGGCCCTTGTTGGCACCCACCGTCTCGGAGAACGGATAGGAAAATCGATCCCGCTTTTCTCCCGCACAGCCGCCGGTCGCAGCGCTCATGAGCCCAACGGCGAGCTCGCAATATCGAGCTCGAGGGTAGTTTGCCCCTGATACCGAACGATTGACAATGCCTGAGACCCGGGACGGCCACAAAAGGCCGCACTTGGGCTGGATTCAACACCCCCGCAGAGCGCGAGGCCCGCGGCTGGCCAGCCGCGGGCCTCGCGCCTTGGCTACGCGATGTCGGGGACGGGGTGATACGTCATTGAGGCGCCTGCATGGCGCTCGAGGATGCGGTAGTGCTGTCATCCAAACTTGCAGAGGGAATAGGCGACATCCACGGCGCCTTGCTCGCGTACGAAAAGGCGCGCTATCTACGCACCGCGCGCGTGCAAATCATGGCGCGTAGCGTAGGGGAGTATATTCACTGCGGGGGGGGCGAGCGCGATCTGCGCAATGACTTGCTCAAGCAGCGTCCGCCAGGCATATCGTCCGAGTTCGACTGGGTATATCAGGGCATTGAAGTGCCTGCATAAACCCATTCCCGACGTTTTTTGGAATTGCGCTCCATGGAGCGCGCCGATCCAACTTCAATGGAGAACCCCATGTCTGCCACATCGAATCTTAAAGCCGCCGTTGATTACTCCGAGCTGGTTGAAGCTCTGACTACAGTGCATGCCCAGCCGCTGTGGGACCGTTACATGAAGCTGGCCCCGCGCGCCCCCCAGTTGCGCGATCCGGCACATGTCTGGCGCTGGCGCGACATGCTGCCGTTCATCGAGCGCGCCGTCCGCGAGGTCCGCATGGAAGACGCGGAGCGCCGCGTGCTGCTATTGACAAACCCGGCGTTTGGCGGGCGCATCGTCATTCCCTTTCCGCGCTGCGTTTTGTGATGTCCGGCACCGGCGCCGCCACGATCGTCGACGGCAAGCGTTGCCCGATGGCGGAAGGCGATCTGATCCTGACGCCGACATGGACCTGGCACGAGCATGTGAACGAGGGCCGTGAGCGCGTCGTCTGGTTCGACGGCCTCGATCTGCCGCTGGCGCAGCATCTGGATTCGGTTTTTTTGCAGCTGGGCCCGGCCCGACGGCTCCAAGCTGCTGCGCTACACCAATCCCGCCACCGGCGGCGCCGTGATTCCGACACTCGACTGCTATTTGCTTGAGCTCGCGGCCGGTCGCGCCACCGTGCCGGTGCGCAGCACCAGTAATGCCGTTTGCGTGGTCGCCGAAGACGAAGGCGAGACATGCGTCGGGGACGAGAAAATTGCATGGACGCGCGGCGATATTTTCACGCTGCCGCATTGGCAGTGGGTTTCACATGAGGCGCGTCAGCCGGCCCGGCTGTTCCTGATGACCGACCGCGAACTGCTGGACAAGATCGGCTACCTGCGCGAGGAAACAAACAGTAGCGATTCGAATACCCAAGGAGAAAAATGAAAATCTGCCGCTTCGACGATGACCGCCTCGGCCTGGTGAAAGATGACGAGATATTGGACGTCACCACTGCTCTCGAGGTGTTGCCCGCCGTGCGTTGGCCACTCCCGCAGGGCGATTTGCTGATCACGCATTTGGACCGGGTGCTGGCCCGGGTGCGCGAATTGGAAACAAAGGCGGTGAAAAAGCCGCTGTCCCAAGTGAAGCTCAAGTCGCCGGTGGCTAATCCGAGCAAAATCATCAACGCGCCGATCAACTATCGCGCCCATATCGCCGAGGCTGAAAAGGATCAGGGTATCGCCCATGGCCGCGAGGTCAAGAACAAGAACATATGGGACTGGGGCCTGTTCCTCAAGGCAAACAGTGCCCTGATCGGCGCCGGCGAGGAAATCGCCTTGCGCTTTCCCGAGCGGCGCAACGACCACGAAGTCGAACTCGCCATCATCATAGGCAAGACCTGCAACAAGGTGAAGAAAGAAAATGCTCTCGACTATGTGGCGGGCTATGCCATTGGTCTGGACATGACCATCCGCGGGCCGGAGCTGCCCAGTTTCCGTAAATCAGTGGATACCTATGCCGTATGCGGGCCCTGGCTTGTGACCCGGGATGAGATCGCAGACCCCAATACGCTGAATCTGTCGCTTAAGGTCAATGGTGAAATACGTCAGAACGCCAATACTCGCGATCTTGTCTACAACGTGGAGCGCTTGATCGAATACGCCTCGAGTTTCTATACCTTGCTGCCCGGCGACATTATCTTCACTGGCACACCCGAGGGCGTGGGGCCGGTGAAACCGGGAGATGTTATTTCCGCCGAGATTCAGTCAGTGGGCAAATTCGACATCAGGGTGGCTGCGGAATACGCCGGCTGACCCGCGCCCTTGATTGAATTGACCGCAACTCCCGCATTATCAACCGTAAAGGAAACCCGCATGAAGCTCTACTACGCACCTGGCGCCTGCTCGATGGCGCCGCACATCGTCGCCCGGGAAGCAGGGCACACTTTCGATCTCGAGAAAGTCGACATTCCCAACAAGAAGACCGCCGACGGCGGCGACTACTGGAAGATCAATCCGAAGGGCTACGTCCCTGCGCTGGTGCTCGATGACGGCCAGGTAGTCACCGAAGTCGGCGTGATCTGCCAATACCTGGCAGACCAGAAGCCCGAGTCGGGCCTGGTAGCGAAACTCGGCACGATGGAGCGCTACCACCAGATGGAGACGCTCAATTTCGCCGCCACCGAGATTCACAAGCAAATCGGAGCGCTCTTCAACCCGAAAATGACCCCGGAGATGAAGGAAGTCCAGATGGGCACGATCGAGCGTCGCTTCAATTCGCTGGAAAAGATGCTCGATGGAAAGCCCTATATCATGGGCGACAAGTTCACCGTGGCCGATGCCTACCTTTTCACGGTGCTCAACTGGACCAGGAAACACGGCATTGATGTCAGCAAGTGGCCGAATATCAAAGCCTACATGGCACGTGTTGCCGAGCGCCCGAAAGTACAGGAAACGATGAAAGCTGAAGGTCTGCTCAACGGATAGGAAAATCGATCCCGCTTTTCTCCCGCACACCCGCCGGTCGCAGCGCTCATGAGCCCAACGGCGAGCTCGCAATATCGAGGTCGAGACATCTCTGCGTGACGCCCTGAAACGGCTTGACATCAAGATCAGGCCAGAAGTACCCTTGCGCCCGGTCAGCGGCGGGCGCTGGCCGTAAGGAGGTCTGCAATGGATGCGATCGCTTTCGTACAGGAATTGGACGCATTCAAGGTCGAACGTCTTGCTCCGATCGTCGGAGCGGGCCAGACGTCGCTGCTAGGCGGGGCGCCCGGCGATGCGAAAAAGATGCTGCAGATCGCGCTGGCCAACGAGATCGGCGTGAGCGAGTTGGCTGCGGCGTGGATGCCGAACACACCGGAAGTGGATGTGAAGATCGCCTTCGCTCGACAGGCCGGGGACGAGGCCGGGCACTTCGAGCTGGTGGCCGATCGGCTTATCGCCCTCGATTTCGACATCGCCGGCTTTCGGCCGCCCGGTGCCAATCCGCTCTTCGACTACCTGCGAAGTCTTTCGACCACGGTCGAGCGGGTCGCCGCCGGACTCTTCACGCTGGAGTCCATCGCCTACGCGGTCAACGAGAATTTCATGGCCTTCTGTGACCGGCGTGGCGACGCCGAGACGGTGCGCATCTATCGCGAGTTCATCCAACCCGACGAGCAGCGACACCAGCAGCTCGGCCGGCAGCTCCTCGTCAAGTACGCGACGGACTCGATATCGCAGGAGAGAGCAAGGAGTGTGGTGGCAAGGGTCCTGGAGATCGCCACTGCCGCGCGAGCACAGGCCGCGGAGAAGATCGGCAGCGCCTGTTTCCCGGGGTGTTGAGAAGCTGAAAGCGACTTCTATTTCGCTGCGAAGGCAGATCGCGCCCTGATGACATCGGGCACGTGACGACGGCAGAAACGTAACATCGCCCGGCGAAGCCAAGACATCCTGAACGTGAAATTCCTTAAAGCGGTGAGGCTTGACGTTTCGGACAGCAAAATCTTTGCCCTCGAGGGGGCGCCTGAAGACGGCGAATGGGTTGTGTCGGGCGGTAATGCCGTGTGCGACCTCGCCTCAGGCAGCCATCGGCAGCCTGGCTGCCGCTGCGACGTTTCGTTCATCGGTTTGGGGAACCGCAAGCGTTGCACTCTTGCAGAAGTGGTGGAAATAGACGAAACCACGTACCGCCGACATATCGAAACATTGACCCGCCATTGCCTTGAAGACCTGGGAGCGCCGTCACACGAGGCCGCTCGCGCCGCCGCGGAGGAAGAGATTTCTTACACCGCCGAGCTTTGCGAAAGCTTTGCGCTCGAGGTCTGGGTCACGGTGAAGCGCACTCCGACCGAACAGGGTGTAAAAGAACACTACTCGGTGTTCAAGAGACTGATGATCGGCGGGCACAAACTATAGCGCGCGCGAGCCTGTGGATCACCGCTTGCGACCCAAGCGTGAAACCGTCCACGGAAACGGGGCAACTCCAGAGAGGATCTGATTAACGGCCAGGATGGTCGTGGATGGCGCCAAGCGCAGGCAAGAGCGCGTATCCATCGGTCGGGTGGAGGTTACCGCTGGAGGGGTTGGCGCGCAGAGACCACGTGGTTTCGTGGACCCGTTTCCACGCGGTCAGCGAGAGGGCGTAGCGGTGGTAGTGATGCTTCGTTCGCTCGTGATAGGCCACCACGACTTCCTCGGGAGAAGGGTCGCTGCCCGCGGAGATCGCTTCCGACCGGTCGCCGGGAATCGATGGCGGTTCCGCCGTTCCGACGTAGAGCGGCAGATGAGTTAACGCCATGGAGCTCCGCGAGCACGACGTGCCGCCGCGTACATCATCTGGTCGCAATAGGAGTCCATGGGTTTGTCCGCGCTATAGGGCAGCGAGAACCTCCTCCGCGTGCCCTTGCGGAGTCACCTTCTCGAACACCTTCTTGATGGCACCATCCGCCCCCACGATCACCGTCGTCCTCCGGATCCCGTCGCCCCACTTGGATGGTCCCCAGACGCCGTACGCGTCGCAGACTTTGTGTCCGACATCGCAGAGCAGTGGGAAGTTCAAGGAGAACTTGTCACGGAACGTCTCGTGGCTGGCGCGGTCGTCAGCGCTCACCCCGAAGACAAGGGCTTTCCCTTCGAACTTCGGTGCAGCGTCGCGGAACTCCTTGCACTCGATCGTGCATCCTGGCGTGTCGTCTTTTGGGTAAAAGAAGAGCACGATCTGCTTGCCGCGAAGTTCGGACAGCGTGACCTTCGCGCCTCTGTCCGTTTCCAACGTGAAATCAGGGGCAGTATTTCCTTGCGTGAGCATCGTTGCCTCCTCGTTACATTTGGTTGAACGCATCGTACAAGTGAAGGTCGACATCGAATGGCGGGCTCTGCAGCGCGCCGAGCGAGTCGTCCACGTAGTTCCGTCGCCGCATGCCGTTCAGCACGCAGGTGACGCCTTTCGTGTTCGTGAGAACGGCCAGCGCCTTGCGCGAGAGCGACTCGGTTCGATACGCAGGCGGCAGGAACGGATCGACGCGGGCATGGACCTCTGGATTCCTCACCGGTGTGTCCGCGAGGCGGATGAGCTGTTCCCGGTAGAAGGCGTTGAGCGGCCGATTGATCAAGACCGCTAGGTCGTGCTCTCGCGCGAAGTCCAGAACCGTTCGGGTGCCCGTCACACTGTTGCGCGTTAGCATCGCGCCGCTCTCGAATAGGTTCCCGGGAAGCTGCACTACGGCGAAGTGATGCTCGGGCGTCACCTCCCCGGCGATCGTCCACATCCGCTCGAGTGAAGTGGCTTCCGGGTCGCTCGTCGGCCCGCCGAACGTATTCGAGGAAACGCCGTAGAAGCCGATCCGACCCCTTCGAACTTCGTCCTCGAGATGGGAGAACGCGCGCCGGATCCGGTCGTAGAACTCGCCCTGCAGCATCTCGAGCGGAGCACCTTTGCGCCGCTTGGTAGCGTCCGTGAAGAAGTACTCGGGATTGTGAAGGAGATAGACGTCCACCTTCTCGACCCGGAGTCGCCCGAGCGACCGCCCGAGCTGGTCGGCGATAAACTCTGGGTGGATGCAGTGCCAGCATCCCTCGGTGTACTTCACCATCTCCGGGAAGGCCGAGCCGCGCTGCTCGCGCGACCGCGCCAGTAGAAGCGCCTGCCCCTGCACGTAGCCGACCTTGGAGACGACGATGAGCTCCTCGCGCTGCTTTTGTGCGAGTACGCTTCCGATGCAGCTCTCGCTCGATCCGTCGGTGTAGTTGGTGGAGGTATCGATGAGATTGACGCCGCCAAGAAGTGCCTTCTCCATGGCCGAGGCGTGCTCGGGAGTCCGATCGTCGATTCGGTAGCTGCCAAACCCGAGTGACGAGGTGAAAAGGCCCGTGCGTCCCAGCGCCCGGTATGCGCTGGCCGGAATTCCTTGCTCGATGGCGCGCTGCGCGTAGCGGCGCGTCCCCTCTACCGATGCGGCCCCTGGCGATGCGGCGCCTGACATCAATTCAGCGCTCCACGTAGCTGTCCCAGCGCGGAAAGGCAGGTCGGCTCCCCCTCGTGGATCTCGAGCGCGGCCTCGAACTCCTGGATCGCGCGCAGCATCATCCCCTTTTGCGCGTAGATGCGCCCCAGGTTCATGTAGGGGAAGTGCCGCGGCTCATACCGAGGAGCCGTCTTGGCCTTCTCCAACCACTCGATCGCCTCGTCGAGCTTCCCCATCTTGACCAGGTAGGACCCGATGTCGTTGTACGGGTTGCCGAAGGTCGGATCGACAGCGATCGCCTTCTTGCACTCGTCGATGGCCTCGTCCACGCGACCCTGAAAGCTGTAGGCCCAGCCGCGGAACGTGTAGGCCTCGGCGGTGGGGTAGAGCCCGAGCGACTTGCTGTACAGCTCGATGGCGCGCTCGAGATCGCCACGGAGGTGGTGCTTCTGCCCGTGTATCCACAACCCTAGTGCTTGGTCCTTGAGAACGGCCTCATCCATGGCTCTCTCCGTCACGTGCTGCAGCGCTCGCGGAGCGCCTCCACCGTTGTCACCGGAGCCTCGCAAGTCCGGTCCCTACAAACACAGGCGGCTGGCTTGGCGTCGATAGACACGCCACCCTGGCCGACCGGCACATCGTCCGCGAATGCCAGCACGCGCGAGACGGATAGGAGAATCAATCCCTCTCACTTCGCCCACACCCCCGGTCGCGACTTGCATTAGACCAACGGCGAGCTCGCAGCCTCTAGTCCGGGGGTAGTTTGCCCCCAATAGCGCACGATTGACAATGCCGGCGACCTCGAAATCCCGCGGTTCCCCGCCCCCGTCCCTTTGCGCAGCGCGTCCCCATCCAGAGGCAAACGCGCCAGCGGCGCAGCGGACGCTCTCATCGACGGCGACGATTCTCCAGGCAAAGATGAAGTAGAACGACGCGCCGATCCAGGCGATGCCGACTACGAGGTGCGCCCACCTCAGCAGCAGGCTCAGCCAGTCGAGGAGATAGGCTTCCAAGAATCTACCGGAGCAGGGGGATAGACCTCCCCCCGCGCCCCCTAAGCCCCGCCGCGGAAGCAGGAATAGCCCCACGGCGTGCACTTGAACGGCAGGTGAAAATGCTGCTCCGGATCCGAGATGCCGAAGCGGTAACTCACGACCTCGAGGAACGGCACCGCGGGCAATGCCACGCCCTGCGCCCGATACCACTCGCCGACGTGAAAGCGCGCCTCGTAGCTGGCGGAAGGGAATTTTCCGCTCAAGGCTTTTTCTTCCAGCAATCCCTTGACAGAGACAATGCCTGCCGCGATCAAGGTTCCGTCCCGCAGGAATTCCACCCGCATCCCAGCGGCGACCACGCCGCGCGAGACATCGACGACGTGGATCGAGACGCCAGGCACTTCAGTTCAGCTTCGCGCCCGAAGCGCGCACCGGACCCTGCCAGTCGTTGACCTGGTTCTGCACGAAGGCGGTGAACTCCGCGTGGGACATCTTGCGGCCGGCGACGCCCAGATCTTCCAGGCGCTTGATGACCACCGGGTCGGCCAATACCTCGCCCATCGCGGCATGCAACCGCGCCACCACGGCCTGCGGCAGCCCCGCAGGGCCGGAGACGCCGAGAAAGTTCTCGGCGACGAGCTTTTTCTGCCCCAGTTCCAGCACGCTCGGCACCTCCGGCGCCATCGCGGCGCGCGCAGGGGAGGTCACCGCAAGGGCGCGCAGCTTTCCGTCCTTCATGAACGGAACATTCTGCGGCAGCGTGTCGACTGCGAGCTTGATGGTGCCGCCGAGGAGGTCGTTGTGCATGGGTGAAGAGCCCTTGTAGCCGACATGCTCCATCTTCAGACCGTGCTCGTTCTTGAAGGTCTCGCCGACGATGTGGCCGATCGAGCCGATACCCCCGGAGCCGTAATTGACCGGGTTCGGTTCGGCCTTGATCCAGGCGATCAGCTCGGCGATGTTTTTCGCCGGCACCGACGGATGCACGACGAACACGTTGGCCACCGAGCCGATGTAGGCGACGTGGCTGAAACTCTTCACTGGATCATAGGTCGGCGTGGTGAGCATGAACGGCGAAATGCTGATCGGCGCGCTGTTGGAGAGCAGCAGCGTGTAGCCATCGGGTGCCGCCTTGGCGACGAGCGCGGCGCCGATCGTGCCGCCGGCGCCAGGCCGGTTGTCGACGATGACGGGTTGCCCGAGCTTCGCCTGCAGCGGCCCGCCGATCAGACGCGCGACGATGTCACTCGAACCGCCGGGCGGAAAGGTGACCACGATGCTGACCGGCTTGACCGGCCAGGACTGCGCCGACGCAGTCCCCGCGGCAACGAGAAGCATGGAAAGAAGAAGACGCATGGTCATTTCAACTCCCTCGGTAAGTGGTGTAACCCCATGGCGAACAAAGCAACGGCACATGATAGTGCAGCGCAGAGTCGGCGATGCCGAAACGCAGCGGCACGCGATCGAGGAAGGGCGGATCCGGCAGCGTCGCGCCCTGGCTCCGGTAGTACGCAGCGACATCGAACACCAGCCGGTATTGACCCTTCGCCAGCGCCGCACCCTCCAACAGCGGCGCATCGGTGCGCCCGTCAGCATTGGTCTGGAGGCTCGTCAATTTCTTCCAGCCCGGGCCCTCCAGAACCGATAATTCGATCTTCATGCCCGCGGCCGGGCCGCCGCTGGCGGTGTCCAACACGTGGGTGGTGAGTTTGCCCATCCTATTTCTCCTCCATGATTTTATCGAGCCGGCCGCGCGTGATGTGGCCGACCTGTTCCAATGCGCTCGCCATTTCAGTCTGCGCCGTGTTGCCGAGCCGCCGCTGCATGCTGGCCATGACGCTCTCGCGGCTCGCGTGCAGCCTGAGCGCCACGATGCACGGAAAGCCGAATCTCTGCTGGTAGCGGCGATTCAGTTCCGCCATCCGCTCGACATGGCTGCGATCGAGGCTGAGGAATCCCAGGCGCCCCTGCTCGGTGGAGGAATCCGCCGTAAGCGCGCCCTTCGCCGCTTCGCGGCCGGCGAGTTCCGGATGCGCGCGCAGCAGCGCGAGCTGTTCCTCGCGGCCGGCCTCGCCGAGCACCTGCATCATCGACGCGTGCAGCCGGTCGAGCGAATCGAACGGCCGGCTGTCCCAGGCGCGCTCGGCCACCCACGGCGAATGCTCGAACACGCCGCCGAAGCGCGCGACGAACTGCTCCAGCGTGAGGGCGTTGACCTGCGGCAGATTCATCGGCCGGCTAGTATATTCTTGCCGCATGCCCGATCCACGCAGAATCATGCAGCGCTGCGATGCGCTCGCCCGCCACTCGGAACTTCCGGGCGGCCTGACGCGCGTCTATCTCTCCGCGGAACAGCGCGCGGCCAATGAACTGGTGCTCGGCTGGATGCGCGAGGCGGGCATGCAGGCGCGCATCGACGCGATCGGCAACGCGATTGGGCGCTATGAGGGCGAGCGGCCGGGATTACCTTGCCTGATTCTCGGCTCGCACCTCGACACGGTGCGCGACGCCGGCAAGTACGACGGCATGCTCGGCGTTGTGAGCGCCATCGAGTGCGTGTATTGCCTGAATTTGAGAAAGCAGAGGCTTCCGTTTGCGGTGGAGGTAATCGGGTTCGCCGACGAAGAAGGGGTGCGCTTTGGCACCACGCTGCTCGGCAGCCGCGCCGTAGCAGGCACTTTCCGCGGCGAGGCGCTCGAGGCGCTGGACAAGGACGGCGTTGCGCTTGCCGAAGCCATGCGGCGCTTCGGCCTCGACCCGGCGCGCATCGGCGAGGCGGCGCGGCCGAAGGGATCGGTGCTCGCTTACGCCGAGCTGCATATCGAGCAGGGACCGGTGCTCGAGGCCGAAGGGCTGCCGGTCGGCGTCGTCACGGCGATCAACGGCGCGACGCGCTATGCGCTGGAGATCGAAGGCCTGGCCGGACATGCCGGCACCGTGCCGATGCGCTTGCGCCAGGACGCGCTCGCGGCGGCCGCCGAATGCGTGCTCGCGGTGGAGACACGCTGCGGCAGTGAAGCGGATCTCGTCGGCACCGTCGGCAAGCTCGAAACCCTGCCCGGCGCGATCAACGTCATTCCGGGGCGGGTGCGTTTCACGTTCGACATCCGTGCCCCGTCGGATGCGCAGCGCGAAGCCGCCGTCGCGGACGCGCTCGCGGAAATGGGGCGTATCTGCACGCGCCGCAACGTCTCTTTCCGGGCGAGGAAGATGCACGACGAGCCCGTCACGGCCTGCGCGCCGTGGCTGCAGGACGCGCTCGGCGCGGCTATCGCCGCCGAGGGCCATCGCGTGCGCCGTCTGCCGAGCGGCGCCGGGCACGACGGCATGGCGATGAGCGCGCTCGCCGACATCGGCATGCTGTTCGTGCGCTGTAGGGCGGGCATCAGTCACAATCCGGCGGAGGCGATATCCGTGAACGACGTCGAGGCCGGCGCAAGGGTGCTGCTGCGTTTCATCGAGGATTTCCGTCCGCACACGCCAGGATCGGGCCATTGAACGACGCCTACCCACGGGACCTCGCCGGCTACGGCGCCAGTCCGCCGCAGGCGAATTGGCCGCGCAAGGCGCGCATCGCGCTGCAGTTCGTCCTCAACTACGAGGAAGGCGGCGAAAATTCGGTGCTGCATGGCGATCGGGCGTCCGAAGCGTTCCTCTCCGAGATCGTCGGCGCGCAGCCGGTCGAGGGCGCGCGCCACATGTCGATGGAGTCGCTCTACGAATACGGCGCGCGGGTCGGCGTCTGGCGCATCCTGGATCTTTTCAAACGCCACCGCCTGCCGCTCACGGTCTATGGCGTGGCGATGGCGCTGGAGCGCAACCCGGCCGCGGTGGAGGCTTTCCTCAAGGCGGGCCACGAAATCGCCAGCCACGGCTGGCGCTGGATCAACTACCAGCAGGTGCCGATCGACGAAGAGCGCGAGCACATGCGGCGCGCGGTCGAGATCCATAAGCGCCTCACCGGCGAGCGGCCGCTGGGCTGGTACACCGGCCGCACCAGCCCCAACACCCGCAGGCTGGTGGTCGAGAACGGCGGCTTCGTCTACGACGCCGACGACTACTCGGACGACCTGCCGTGGTACGACACGCGCTACGGCAAGGCGCAGCTGGTGGTGCCCTACACGCTGGATGCGAACGACATGCGCTTCGCGACGCCGCAGGGGTTCAACGCCGGCGACCAGTTTTACGCCTATCTCAAGGACTCGTTCGACGTCCTCTACGAGGAAGGGCGCAGGACGCCGCGCATGATGTCCGTCGGGCTGCACTGCCGGCTCGCCGGGCGGCCGGGAAGAATTGCGTCATTGGAAAGATTCATCAAATACGCGAAATCAAAACCCAGGGTCTGGTTTGCCCGGCGCATTGACATCGCGCGCCACTGGCTGAAGCATCATCCCCATGGATGAGGCGCTCGAAGAACTGAACCCCTTGCCGCGGCTCCTCATGGGGCCGGGGCCGATCAACGCCGATCCGCGCGTGCTGCGCGCGATGGGCGCGCCGCTGCTCGGGCAGTTCGACCCGCAGTTCCGCCGCTACATGGCGCAGACCTCCGAGCTCTATCGCCGCGTGTTCCAGAGCGCGAACCGCTGGACGCTGCTGGTCGACGGTACGGCGCGCGCGGGCATCGAGGCGGCGCTGGTGTCGCTCATCGAGCCGGGCGACCGGGTGCTGGTGCCGGTATTCGGCCGCTTCGGACATTTGAAAGTGGAGATTGCAAAGCGCTGCGGCGCCGAGGTGCGGGCGATCGAGACAGAGTGGGGCAGCGTCTTCCCTGACGAGGTCCTCGAAAAGGAAATTCGAAAGCACAAGCCCAGGCTCGTCGCTGTCTCGCACGGCGACACCTCGACCACGATGGCGCAGCCGCTCGCGGAGCTGGGGCGCCTGTGCCGCGAGCACGATGCACTTCTCTACGTGGACGCCACGGCGACGCTGGGCGGCATGGACCTGCCCACCGACCGCTGGCAACTCGACATCGTCTCCGCAGGCCTGCAGAAATGCCTCGGCGGCCCCTCGGGGTCGGCGCCGCTGACACTGAACGAGCGCGCCGAGCAGCGCATCGTACGGCGCCGCCATACCGAAGCAGGCCTGCGCACGCCCGGCACGGCCGATGGCGACGGCCCGGCGATCCGCTCGAACTACTTCGACCTCGCAATGATCATGGATTACTGGTCCGACAAGGCGCTCAACCACCACACCGAAGCCACCTCGATGCTCTACGCCGCGCGCGAGTGCGCCCGCATCCTGATGCAGGAGGGGCTGGCGCCGGCGTTCGCGCGCCACGCGCGCGCCTCCCGCGCGATGGTATCGGGACTGCAAGCCATGGGACTGGAGATCTTCGGCGACGCGCGTTACAAGATGCCGAACGTGACCGGCGTCCACATTCCCGCCGGGATCGACGGCGAGAAACTGCGCCGGGCCCTGCTCACCGACTTCAACATCGAGATCGGCAGCTCGTTCGGGCCGCTGCACGGGAAGATCTGGCGCATCAGCGCGATGGGATACAACGCGCGCCCGGACGCCGTGCTGGCGACGCTCGGCGCGCTCGAAGCCGTGCTCGCTGCCGAAGGATTCAAGCTGTCGCGGGGAGCGGCGGTGGATGCCGCGCTCGCAGTTTTCCGCGAACGTGCCGGCTGACGCCTAGCGCTTCGCCTTCCAGCGCAATTGCGCAAAGCGCTCGCGCGATCCCGCAACGCGTTCACGCGGCCCCGCTGGCGCAAGCCAGGATGGCGCCATGGCTTCCAAAAGCGCGGGCTGGATGCCGAATGGAAAAGCGCAGTTACAGACACTCGGCACCCGCATGGAATAGTAGTTGTCGCGCGTCAGCAGCTGCACCGGGAGCAACTCCAGCATCCACGCCTGCAGGTAGGAAAGCCCGTCCGGCAGGCCGATCACCAGGCGGCGGCGGCCCGTGATGGCGCAGACAAGTTCAACCAGCTGGCGCAGCGTGTATTCCTTGGGGCCGCACAGGTCGTAGCGCTTGCCGGTGGCCTCCCGGCTTTCCAGCGCGGCGAGCAACGAGCCCACCACATCACCTACGTAGACCGGCTGGAAACGCGCGCCAGGGGAACCGATCGCGAGCAGCGGAAAAAACGCCGCGAGCCGCGCGAACAGGTTCAGGAACCGGTCCTCGGGCCCGAAGATCACCGAAGGGCGGAACACGGTGACCTCAAGGTCGTCGGCCGCGAGCACCGCCAGCTCGCCGATCCCCTTGGAGCGCAGATACTCGGAAGGCGCCTTCGGATCGGCGCCGAGGGCACTCATGTGCAGCAGGCGCTTGACGCCGGCCTCACGGCAGGCGCCAACGACAGCTTGCGCCAGTTCAACATGGGTTTGCGCGAATGCCGGCCCGTAATGGTTCGGCCCCTGTTCGCCCGGCCGGGCGCGCGGGCTGTGCAGCACCCCGGCGAGGTTCACCACCGTATCGCGCCCGGCGCTCAGCTCGGCGAGCGCCCGCGAATCGAGTTGCTCGACCTCGACCACGTCCACCGTGGGCAGGAGGATCAGGTGCTTGGCGCGCTCGCGGCGGCGCGTCGGCACCGTTACGCGCGCACCGCGCGCGGCGAGCGCGGCAACCAGGTGCCGGCCAACGAAACCGGAACCGCCGACAACCAGAATATTTTCGTGTTTCAAGGCAGTTCTTCGTTGAAGCGTTCGGTCGAGGATTTGGCCGGGATCTGGCCCAGCCGGTCCTTCAGCGGAATGAGCTTACCGCCGATCAACTGCGCGTAGTACATCGTGTTCGCCATCACCTTCTTGACGTAATCGCGCGTTTCGGGAAAGGGGATCGTCTCGGCGTAGATAGCCCCTTCCAAGGGACGCGCATCGCGCCAACGGCGCGCGCGGCCCGGCCCGGCGTTGTAGGCGGCCGAGGCGAGCACCGCGTGGCCGAGATCGTCCATCACCGTCTTCAGATAGCCTGTGCCAAGCGCGACGTTGATCGGCACTTCGGCAACTCGCTCCGGGGAGAAGTTACGCAGTCCATTGCGCTTGGCCACCCAGCGCGCGGTCGCCGGCATCAGCTGCATGAGGCCCCTTGCCCCGGCGGAAGACTTCGCGTTCACGATGAAGCGGCTTTCCTGGCGCACCAGGCCGAGCACCCAGGCCTCTTCCAGACCAAAAAGGCGCGCGTACTCGTTGAACACGTCCTTGAAGGGCGCGAGAAATCTCACCTTGTAGTTATGCGCGCTCAGGGTCCGGTCGGCGGTGTTGATCGCACGGTCGAAGATCCCGGCGCGCCGGGCGAGCTCAGCGGCCGCCAGCAACTGCGCATCGTCCATGCCGCGGATACTGAATATCCATTCGCGCGTCGCCTCGGTGCGCAGCTCGAGGCGGTAGAGTTCGAGCGCGCGTGCGAGACCCGGATTGGCTCCGGCGGCGGCGACTTCGGCTTCGCTGGCGACATGGAAAGGCTCGGGAATGCCCGCCATCGCGCCGAGTTCCTCGGCGGCAAGCAGACCGTAGAAATTCGGCTGCCCCGATATCCGCAGGTAGTAGGCGCGCGCGCCGTCGCCCGCCCCCTGCGCACCGAGCGCGCGGCCGTACCAGTAGCTCCAGGCCGCGTCCTGGCGCGTGCTCACCGACATGCGGTCAACCGCATCGCGCACCGCCTGCCAGTCCGCCGCGCGCAATGCGGCGCGTGCCTTCCACGCCAGTTGCTCGTCGTTCAGCGCGGCGTCATCGGCCAGCCGGTACCATTGGTGCGCCTCGGGCAGATGCCGCCGCGCGCCCTCGTAGGCGAGCCGGCCCCAGAGGTACTTCACATCTTCGGACGGCAGGCGTTGACCCAGCTTGCCGCGCAGCACCTGCACCGCCGCCTCTGGATCGCTGCGCCCGAGCCGCAGCACGGCAAGGACGGTGGTCTCGCGCGCCGCGCGCCGCTCAAGATTGCGCGACGGACTCGCAAGAAAATTCTTTGGTGCAGTGGCAGCCTGGTTGAGCTGCCACTCGTCGTGCTTCTGGCCTGCCGGCAGGAAGGCAAGCGTGCGCCGCGCGGCGCTAATCGCCCCGCTCTCGAACAGCACCCGCACCCGCCGCCAGACGTCGTCCACGCTGATACGCTGCGCTTCGAACATCCGGTCGACCAAGGCGTTGCAGCCTTCGGGCAATTCGCGCGGCTCGAGCCAGATCGCCTTGGCCTCCTCGTAGGCGCCGCCGTCGCCGCGCGCGAGGCGCGACAGCCAGTCGTAGCAGCGCAGTTCCAGGTCGTCTTGCACCAGCAAAGGCAGCTCCTGGTCGAAGCTCTGCCAGTCGCGGCGCTTGCCAAGTGCCTTCAGCCAGTCGGCGCGCAGGCGATCCGCGACATAGCTGCCGGCCTCGCGCTGCAGGAAGGCGCGCACTTCGGCATCCGGGGAGGCTTCAAGCAGCAGCTTCAGGCGCCAATACGCCAGGTAGGGCGCGAGCACGTGACCGGCGAGCGGGGCGGAAAACTTCGAGAGCTTCAACGCGTCGCCGGCGCGGAACGCGTCGTAGGACTTGAGCAGCGCCTCATCCGCAGGCGGCGCCTTGGGCGCGGCAAGCCCGGCGACCGCCCAGCCAGCGAGGGCTGCTATAGTGAGGAAACGCCTAAAAATCATGGACTAAGCTTAGCACTCGGCAATCAAGGCTGCATGGCTCCGGAACAACTCAAAGCCTGGCGCAAAACCGAACGCGAGCGGCTGATCGCCGCGCGCGCCGCGCTCGATCACGAGACGCTCGAGCGATACCGGCGCTTGATAGACGCACATCTCGAGCGCTCGTTCCCCGCACTTGCCTCGGCGAAGCTCGCTTTCTGCTGGCCGATCAAGGGGGAGTACGACGCGCGGCACCTTGTTAGAACGTTGCGCGAGCGCGGCGCGTTGACCGCGCTGCCGGTAGTCGTGGCGCCGAAGCAGCCGCTGATATTCCGCGAATGGCATCCCGGGGTGGAATTGGCCATTGGCCCGCTGGACATTCCCTACCCGGTGAATTCACCGGCAGTCGTACCGGATACCGTGCTGCTGCCGATGAACGGCTGGGATCAGGCCGGCCACCGTCTCGGCTACGGCGGCGGCTTCTTCGACCGCACGCTCGCGGCGCTGGAGAAGAAACCTGCGGTGATCGGGATCAGCTACGAACTGGCGAGAATGAAATCCATCCAGCCGCAATCCTGGGATATTCCAGTGGACTGGGTGGTGACCGAACGCGGCGTCTACCGTCGCGACGCGGAAAAGCTCGTGTTTCTCGGCGAACCGCCGGCGTCGGGGCGCTCTTCGGAACAGTAGCCTGAGCGAAGCTGCTATCGCTTCAGCGCCAGCGTCAGCCCGTCGCCGATCGGCACCAGGGAAATTTCCACGCGGCGGTCGCGGCGCAGCCTGCGGTTGAAGGCGCGGATCGCGCGCGTGTCTGCCGACCGGTCCCTGCGATCGATCACCCTGCCATGCCAGAGCGTGTTGTCGATGGCGATCAGGCCGCCGCGTCGCACCAGCTTGAGGCAGCGCTCATAGTAGTTCTCGTAGTTGGTCTTGTCCGCGTCGATGAAGGCGAAATCGAACTTGCCTCTGTTTTCGGGCAGCAGGTCGTCAAGGGTCGCAAGCGCCGGTCCCAGTTTGAGTTGTATCTTTCGGGATACAGAAGCCAAATTCCAATACTTCCTCGCAATCGAAGTCCACTCTTCGCTCACGTCGCAGCAGACGATCCTGCCGCCCGGCGGCAGGGCGAGCGCCACGGCAAGCGCCGAATAGCCCGTGAAGGTGCCGATCTCGATGCAGCGCCGCGCGCCAATCGCGCGCACGAGCAGCTGCATGAGCGCGGCCTGCTCGGGGCCGATCTGCATCCCGCCGGATGGCATGCTGCGCGTCGCCGCGCGCAGCCGCCGTTGCACCGCGTTTTCGCGCGTGCCCACCGCGACGACGTACTCGGCGAGCTTGGTGGGCAAGTCAATGGCGCCGCGTGCCATGCTCAGCCGAGGAACAGGCGGTAGGCCGGATTGCGGGTCTCGTCGGCGTACGGGTATCCGAGCGCACCGAGGAAGCGGCGGAATTCGCCCATGTCGCTCTTCGGTACCTGCATCCCGACCAGGATCGAGCCATAGTCGGCTCCGAAATTCCGGTAGTTGAACAGGCTGATGTTCCAGCTCGGGTTCATGGTGGACAGGAACTTCATCAGCGCGCCACGCCGTTCCGGAAACTCGAAGCGATAGAGCAGTTCTGGCGCGCTCCCGCGCACCCTCGCCAAATGCCCGCCGATCATGTGGCGCATGTGGCCTTTGGCGACTTCATCGTCCGACAGGTCCAGCGTGCCGAAGCCGCCGCGCCGCAGGCTTTTCACGATTCGCCCGGTTTCGTCGCGGTCGTGCACCGTGACGCCGACGAAGATGTGCGCCTCGCGCGGATCCGACATGCGGTAATTGAACTCGGTGATATTGCGCCCGCCCAGCGCGCGGCAGAAGCGCCGGAAACTGCCGCGCCGCTCCGGCAGCGTCACCGCGAGTACCGCCTCGCGATGCTCGCCGACCTCGGCACGCTCGGCGACAAAGCGCAGCCGGTCGAAGTTGATGTTGGCGCCGCAGGCCACTGCGACCAGGGTCTTGCCCCGGACACCGTGGCGCGCGACCCAGGCCTTGGCGCCGGCGATGGCGAGCGCGCCGGCCGGCTCGAGCACCACGCGGGTGTCTTCGAACACGTCCTTGATCGCGGCGCACATCTCGTCCGTATCCACGAGCACCATTTCGTCGACCAGTTCCTGCGCGAGCCGGAACGTCTCCTTGCCGACCTGCTTCACCGCGACGGCGTCGGCAAACAGGCCCACGTGTTCCAGCACTACCCGCCGCCCGGCCTTGAGCGAGCGCGTCATCGCATCCGAATCCACCGGCTCGACGCCGATCACGCGCACCGAGGGACGCAGGCGCTTGATGTAGGCGGCGATGCCGGCGATCAGGCCGCCGCCGCCGACCGCGACGAACACCGCGTGGACCGGCCGCGTGCTCTGGCGCAGGATTTCCATGCCGATAGTGCCCTGCCCCGCGATCACGTCCGGGTCGTCGTAGGGATGCACGAAGGTCAGGCCGCGCTTGCGCTTCAACTGCATCGCGTGGCGGTAGGCTTCCGTGTAGCTGTCGCCGTGCAGCACCACCTGCGCACCGCGCGCCGCGACCGCGTCCACCTTGATTTTCGGCGTGGTCACCGGCATCACGATCAGCGCGCGGCAGCCGAGCTTCTGCGCCGCGAGCGCCACGCCCTGCGCGTGATTGCCCGCGCTCGCCGCGATCACGCCCTTCGCCAGCCTGGCCGGCGGCAGGTTGGCCATTTTGTTGTACGCGCCGCGCAGCTTGAACGAAAACACGGCCTGCAGGTCCTCGCGCTTGAGCAGCAGCCGGTTGCCGAGGCGGCGCGACAACCCGGGCGCGAGCTCGAGCGGCGTCTCGATCGCCACGTCGTAGACGCGCGCCTTGAGGATGCGTTCGAGATAGTCGTTGCGCTTCATCCGGAAAAGCCTAGCACAGCGGATTGGGAGACTTACTCAGGCCGCCTGCAGCTTGGCCACCGCCACGGCGAGCCACTTCACGCCCTGGCGGCCGAAGTTGACCTGCACCCTGGCATCGCCGCCGTCGCCCTCGGCATCGACGATCACGCCGGCGCCGAATTTCGCGTGCACCACGTTCTGGCCGATGCGAAAGCCCGAATCCTCGCCATGCTTGGCGAAGGTGGCCTTCTCCTTTTTCGGAAAGTAGGTGTCCTTGTTGTCCGCGTAGGCCTGCTTTCTGCCCGACACCTCAAAGGACATGGCGCGCTGCGCTCGCGCGAAGCGCGGCGTGAGCCATTTTTTCAGGCCTTCGGGGATCTCTTCCAGGAAGCGCGAGGCCAGGCTGTAGCGCGTCTGGCCATGCAGCATCCGCGTCTGCGCGAATGAGAGGTACAGGCGCTGGCGCGCGCGGGTAATCGCGACATAGGCGAGGCGGCGCTCTTCTTCCAGGCCGTCCTTCTCGATCAGGCTCTGGTGGTGCGGGAACAGGCCCTCTTCCAGACCGCTCAGGAACACGGCATTGAACTCCAGGCCCTTGGCCGAGTGCACCGTCATCAACTGCAGCGCGTCCTGGCCCTCGGCCGCCTGGTGGTCGCCCGCTTCCAGCGCGGCGTGCGTGAGGAAGGCGACCAGCGGCGACATCGCCTCGCCTGACTCCGGATCGCGTTCGTCCTGCGTGAAGGCGCTCGCCGCATTGACCAACTCCTCCAGGTTCTCGACCCGGTCGGCGCCCTCGCGCTCGTTTTTGTAGTGCTCGATCAGGCCGCTGCGGTGGATGACGTGCTCGACGATTTCCGGCAGCGGCAGATCTTTTGTTTCAGTTCGCAGTTCCTCGATCAATTTCCTGAACGGCAAACCCTTGCCGGACGAAACATCAACTGCAGCAAAAAGCGAAACCCCTTTCTGTTTCGCCGCGTCCTGCAGCTGTTCCATGCTGCGCGCACCGATGCCGCGCGGCGGAAAATTGGCGACGCGCAGGAACGAGTTGTCATCCGATGAATTGGCGATCAGGCGAAGATAGGCGAGCGCGTGCTTCACTTCGGCGCGCTCGAAAAAGCGCAGGCCGCCATAGACGCGGTAGGGAATGGTCGCGCCGAACAACGCGTGCTCCAGCACCCGCGACTGCGCGTTGGATCGGTAGAGGACCGCGATGTCCACCAGCCGCATGCCTTCGCGCCTGAGCGCGCCCACTTCCTCGGCGATGAAGCGCGCCTCGTCGGCGTCACTGTCCCCCTGGAATACGCGCAGCGGGTCGCCCTGACCGGCGGAGGTCCACAGGTTCTTGCCCAGGCGCTTGGTGTTATTGGAGATGAGCGCGTTGGCCGCATCGAGAATGTTGCCCTGCGAGCGGTAGTTCTGCTCCAGGCGAATTACCTTGCCCCTGGAGTACTCCTTCTCGAACTCCGCCAGGTTGCCGACGTTGGCGCCGCGAAATCCGTAGATGGATTGATCGTCGTCGCCCACCGCGAACAGGCGCGACTGCGCGCCCGCGAACAGCTTCAGCCAGCGGTACTGCAGGCGGTTGGTGTCCTGGAACTCGTCCACCAGGATGTAGCGAAAGCGCGCCTGGTAATGCGCACGCAGGATTTCATTTCTATTTAAAAGCTCGAAACTTCTCAACAGCAATTCCGCGAAATCCGCTACGCCCTCGCGCTGGCACTGCTCGTCGTAGGCGGCGAAGAATTCCACCTGGCGGCGCGTCTGCTCGTCGCCCGCCGGCACGTCGCGCGCGCGCAGCCCTTCTTCCTTCTGGCCGTTGATGAAGCGCTGCAGGTCGCGCGGGGAAAAGCGGTCCTCGTCAATGTTGAGCGAGCGGGCGAGCCGTTTCACCGCCGAGAGCTGATCCTGCGTATCGAGGATCTGGAACTCGCGCGGCAGGCCGGCTTCCTGGTGGTGCGAGCGCAGCAGGCGGTTCGCGAGGCCATGGAAGGTGCCGATCCACAGCCCACGCGGGCTCACCGGCAGCATCGCCGTGAGCCGCGTCACCATCTCGCGCGCCGCCTTGTTGGTGAAGGTCACCGCCAGCACGCCGCCGGGCGTGACGTGCCCGGATTTGATCAACCAGGCGATGCGGGTGGTGAGAACGCGGGTCTTGCCGCTGCCCGCGCCCGCGAGCACCAGCGCATGCCCGTCGGATAGGGTTACCGCAGAGAGTTGTTCGGGGTTGAGATGTTCGAGATGCAGCGACAAAGCACGCCAATTATATTGGCTGCTAGTCCACCTTGATGCTCAATTCCTTCGCCAGACGGCCGTATTTCCAATGCGGCGCTCCACCCAGGCGGGCATCTGCACGCCTTCCACCGCCGCCGCCGGCTGGGCAGGCGCGATCTGCGAAAAAACGGCCAGCACCGCGGGGAACAGGACTGCAATCGTGCGTTTCATATGGAACCCTCCCTTATAATCCGCCGCTTCCATGCTCGACCGATACGATCCCCGCAGCATCGAAAGCGAGTCCCAGTCGTTCTGGGAGTCGCGGCGCTCGTTCCGCGTCACGGAGGATCCGTCGCGCCCCAAATTCTACTGCCTGTCGATGTTTCCCTACCCTTCCGGCAAGCTGCACATGGGGCACGTCAGGAACTACACCATCGGTGATGTGCTCACCCGGCATTACCGGATGCGCGGCATGAACGTGCTGCAGCCGATGGGCTGGGACGCGTTCGGCCTGCCGGCGGAGAACGCGGCGATCGCGAACAAGGTGCCCCCCGCGAAGTGGACCCGCGACAACATCGCATACATGAAAAAGCAGTTGAAGGGCCTGGGCTTCGCGCTCGACTGGGAGCGGGAACTTGCGACCTGCGACCCGGCGTACTACAAGTGGAACCAGTGGCTGTTCACGCGCCTCTTCAGGAAAGGCCTCGCCTACAAGAAGACCGGCGTCGTCAACTGGGATCCGGTCGACCAGACGGTGCTCGCGAACGAGCAGGTGATCGAAGGCCGCGGCTGGCGCACCGGCGCGCCGGTGGAAAAGCGCGAGATCCCGATGTACTTCTTCCGCATCACGCAATATGCCGAGGAGCTGCTGGGCGCGCTCCAGGGACTAACCGGCTGGCCCGAGCAGGTCAAGCTGATGCAGAAGAACTGGATCGGCAGGTCCGAGGGCGTGCGGATCGGTTTTCCCTATGAGTTGAACGGTGAGAAAAAAACGCTCTGGGTCTTCACCACTCGAGCCGACACTTTGATGGGCACGACGTTCTGCGCAGTCGCTGCCGAACATCCTATTGCCGCCTGGGCCGCAAGAAACAATTCCGCATTGAAGGACTTCATTGATGAATGCAAGCGCGGCACCGTGGTCGAAGCGGAACTCGCGCAGATCGAGAAAAAGGGCATACCCACCGGCGTTTTTGTCTCGCACCCGATCAGCGGCGAGAAGCTTCCCGTCTGGGTGGGCAATTACGTTCTCATGACCTACGGCGAAGGCGCCGTCATGGGCGTGCCGGCGCACGACGAGCGGGACTTTCACTTCGCCAACAAGTACGCCCTGCCGATCCCGCAGGTCATCGACGTCAAGGCCTTCACTGTCGGCAAGTGGCAGGACTGGTACACCGACCACGGCAAGTGCATCAACTCCGGAAAATACGACGGGCTCGATTTCCAGGCTTCCGTCGACGCCATCGCGACCGACCTGAAGGCGAAGGATCTGGGCGAAAAGCAGGTGCAGTGGCGCCTGCGCGACTGGGGCATCTCGCGCCAGCGCTACTGGGGCTGCCCGATCCCGATCGTGCACTGCGCGGCCTGCGGCGACGTGCCGGTGCCCGACGACCAGCTGCCGGTAGTGCTGCCGGAGAACCTGGTGCCCGACGGCACCGGCAATCCGCTTGCGAAGCTGCCCTCGTTTTACGAGACCAAGTGCCCGTCGTGCGGCAAGCCGGCCAAGCGCGAAACCGACACCATGGACACCTTCGTTGATTCGTCCTGGTACTTCGCGCGCTTTACCTGCCCGGACCAGTCTCGGGCGATGGTCGATGAGCGCGCGAAATACTGGCTGGCGGTCGACCAGTACATCGGGGGCATCGAGCACGCCATCCTGCACCTGCTGTATTCGAGATTCTTCACGCGCGCAATGCGCGACGAGGGCTTGTTGCACGACGTGTCCGAGCCGTTCACGAATCTGCTTACGCAAGGCATGGTGCTCGCGGAGACCTACTACCGCGACACGCCCGAGGGCCGGCGCGAATGGGTGCACCCCTCGGAAGTGGTGCTCGAGCGCGATGCGAAGGGGAAAATTCTCACCGCGAAAAAACAGGATGGCACCGACGTCGTTTTCGACGGCATCGGCACCATGTCCAAGTCGCGCAACAACGGCGTCGACCCGCAGGAGTTGATCGAAAAATACGGCGCCGACACCGCGCGCTTTTTCATCATTTTCGCTTCACCGCCGACCAGCTCGCTCGAATGGTCGGACAAAGGCGTCGAAGGATCCCATCGCTTTCTAAAAAGGCTTTGGTCCTTTGCTGCCGAGCACAAGAGTGAGATTGCCAGCGGGCTGGAGAAGAAAGACACCAAGATTGATTGGAGTAAGGTTCCGGAAGGTCACAAGGAATGGCGTCGCGATATTCACACTATCCTGAAGCAAGCAAATTACGACCTAGGCAAGCATCAATTCAATACGGTCGCATCAGCTTGCATGAAAATTCTTAACGCGCTTGAACGGGTCCCCGGTGCCTCAAAGCGAGAACTGGGTATCGATGTTCTGCACGCATCCATGGCAATGCGGATCACGCTTGCAGAAGGATCTTCAATTCTTCTGCGACTTCTCTCACCTATTGCTCCTCACATTACGCATCAACTTTGGCGTGACCTTGGATTCGGGGAGGACGTACTGCGCGCCCCCTGGCCCGAGCCCGACCCGGCGGCGCTTGAGCGCGACGAGATCGACTATGTGGTCCAGGTCAACGGCAAGACCCGCGGCAATGCGCGGGTGCCGAAATCGGCCGATGCCAAGACCGCCGAAAGCATGGCGGCGGAAGCCGTAAAGAAGTACATTGAGGGCAGACCCATCCGCAAAGCCATCATCGTACCCGGCCGCCTGATCAACATCGTCATCTGATGCGCATCGCTCTCGCCTTCGTTTTGGCAGCCGCGCTCGCCGGCTGCGGATTTCAGCTGCGCGGCACCGCTTCGCTGCCGTTCGAGACGCTCTACATGTCGAGCGCGGGCGGCGGCATAGCGCTGGATCTGAAGCGCAATATCCAGTCCGGCACCCGCACCACGGTGGTCGATGACCCGAAGAAAGCCGAGGCCGTGCTCGACTTCACCCAGGAAGTGCGCGAAAAGAACATCCTGTCGCTCTCCGCGACCGGCCGCGTGAGCGAATACGAACTGCGCTATCGCGTCGGCTTTCGGGTGCACGATGGCAAGGGCGGCGAATTCCTGCCCGTAACCACGGTGCAGCTCACGCGCGCCGTCAGCTTCAACGACTCCGCGGTGCTGGCGAAGGAAACCGAGGAGCAGCAGCTGTACCGCGACATGCAAACCGACATGGTGCAGCAGGTGATGCGGCGCCTCGCCGGCGCCCAGCCCGCGAAGCCCGCCGTGCAATAGATGCAGCTTCGCGCCGAACAGCTCGAAGCGCAGCTCTCGAAGTCCCTGGCCAGCGTTTACGTCATCCACGGCGACGAACCCCTGCTCGCGCTTGAGGCGGCCGACGCGATCCGTGCAGCGGCTCGCGCGAAAGGCTGCGACGAGCGCGAAGTTCTCAGTGTCGAGCGCGGTTTCGACTGGAGCGAACTGGCGCAGGCGGGCGCCAGCCGGTCGTTGTTCGGCGGCCGCAAAATCATCGAACTGCGCATTCCCACGGGCAAGCCCGGCGCCCAGGGATCGGCGGCAATCTTCAACTACTGCGAACGCCTGGGCAAGGAAAACGTCACCTTGGTCAGCGTGCCGCGCCTGCGCAAGGACGAGCAGAACGCGCGCTGGTTCCTCGCGCTCGCCGGCGCCGGCATCATCGTCGACGTCTACCCGGTCGAGCGCGCACGCCTGCCGGATTGGATCGGCGCGCGGCTCGCTCGGCAGGGTCAGCGCGCGTCGCCGGAAACGCTCGGCTATCTCGCCGACCGCGTGGAGGGAAACCTGCTCGCCGCGTATCAGGAAGTGCAGAAACTGGGGCTGCTGCTGCCCAAGGGTGAGCTCTCCGCCGAGCAGGTGAGCGGCGCGGTGGCGAACGTCGCGCGCTACGACGCCTACGATTGCTCCGCCGCGCTGCTTGCCGGCAACATGGTCCGCTACGTGCGCGTGCTGGACGGGCTGCGCAGCGAAGGCGAATCGCCGGTTTTTGTCCTGTGGGCCCTGGCCGAGGAATTGCGCGCGCTCGCGCGCGTCCAGCAGGGACTGGAAACCGGCCGGGCGATCGATCAGCTGCTGCGCGAGAACCGCGTCTGGGGCGAGCGCCAGGGACTGATGAGAACGGCGCTCAAGCGCCACGCGCGCGCCGCAATTGAGCGCGCGCTCGTGCACGCCGCCCGTATCGACCGCGCCAGCAAGGGCGCCGGCCCCGGCGAGCCGTGGGATGAGTTCATCCGGCTGGGGTTAGAATTGCTCAATGAAAGTAAAGTCACGCGCGCGGCTGCATAGCGAATCGACGGACGTCGCTGCGTACATGCTCGAACTCGGCAAGACGGCGCGAGAGGCCGCGCGCGAGCTTGCGCGTGCCGGCACCGATGTAAAGAACCTCGCGCTGCGCGCCATGGCCGGGGAAATCCGCGCCCGCGTGGCCGACCTGCTGGAGGCGAACCGCGTCGATGTCGAGCACGCGAATAAGGCGGGCCGCGACGCCGCGTTCGTGGACCGTCTCACTCTGACGCCGGCGGGAATCGAGCAGATGGCCGAAGGCCTTGAAGACATCGCGGCGCTGGAGGATCCGGTCGGAAGAATCACGGGGTTGGCAACGCGCCCGACCGGCATCGAGGTCGGGCGCATGCGCGTGCCGCTCGGTGTCATCGGCATCATCTACGAGTCGCGGCCCAACGTGACGGCGGACGCCGCCGGCCTGTGCCTGAAAGCCGGCAACGCTTCGATCCTGCGCGGCGGCTCCGAGGCCTTGCGTTCCAACCAGGCGATCGCGGACTGTGTGCGCGCGGGGCTCAAGGCCGCGGGTTTGCCCGAAACCGCGGTGCAGGTGGTTGCGACCGCCGACCGCGCCGCGGTGGGCCATCTGATCACCATGAGCCAGTACGTGGACATCATCGTGCCGCGCGGCGGCAAGGAACTCATCGAACGCCTGGCGCGTGAATCCAAGATCCCGATGATCAAGCACCTGGACGGCGTCTGTCACGTTTACATCGACGACCGCGCCGACCCCGGGATGGCGGTGCGCATTGCCGACAACGCCAAAACGCAGCGCTACGGCACCTGCAACACCATGGAAACGCTGCTGGTGGCGGAGGGTATTGCCGGAAAGGTATTGCCCTTGATCGGTTCCATATTCAAGCAGAAGAACGTGGAAATGCGCGGCGATGAAGCCACGCGCAGGCTCATCGAGGACGCGAAGCCCGCGACCGAGAAGGACTTCTACACCGAATGGCTCGCGCCCATCGTGTCGATCCGGGTGGTGAAAGACCTGGACGAGGCGATCGCGCACATCGCCAAGTACGGCTCGCAGCACACCGACGCCATCGTCACCGGGGACCGGGCGCGCGCCGAGCGTTTCCTGCGCGAAGTGGAT
>JBCKKZ010000020.1:0-36268 GCA_038904015.1 Burkholderiales bacterium
GCGAATCAGGGACTCGAACCCCGGACAAACGGATTATGATTCCGCTGCTCTAACCAGCTGAGCTAATTCGCCCCGGTGAAGGGTGCGGATTTTCGCCTAAAAACGGCTTCAAGTCAAAGAGTTGAGGAATCTCCCGCGTGAATGCTGAAGACCCGTTCGAGGTCGCCATCGCCGGTGGTGCGCTGGTGGGCGCCGCGCTGGCGCGCGCGCTGCGTGGCGCGCGGGTGGCGCTCATCTCGCAACAGCCCGGGCCCGGCCCTGCCGGCGCGGTGGGATTCGATTCGCGCATTTATGCGATCAGTCCGGGAAACGCGGAATTCCTCTCGCGACTCGGCGCCTGGGGCGCGATTGCGGAAGCACGCAGGACGCCGGTGCACGCGATGCGCGTTTACGGCGACGACGGTGCCTCGCGGATCGAGTTCGATGCCTATCGCACAGGGTGCAGCGAGCTTGCGTGGATCGTCGAGGACCGGTTGCTGCAGGACGCGCTGTGGGGCGGGCTCCAGAGCCAGGCTGGCCTGTCGCTCTATTGCGCTGCATCCGTTCAGGAACTGGAATTGACAGGACCGCGAGCCGTTGTATCTCTGCGGGATGGCCGCAAGCTCGCTGCGCGGCTGGTGGTCGGCGCCGACGGCGCACGCTCGCTGGTGCGCGCGCAGGCGGGAATCCCGGTCGAGGAGAGCGCTTACGGCCACAGCGCGGTGGTGGCGAATTTCGCCTGCGGCCGGCCGCATCGCAACGTCGCTTTTCAATTCTTCCAGGGCGCGCGCAACGGCGGCGCGGTGCTCGCGCTCCTGCCCTTGCCCGGTGACCATGTCTCGATGGTGTGGTCCACCGCGGATGCCGAGGCGGCACGCCTTCTGGCGCTGGCCCCGGCGGCGCTGGCCCGGGAAGTCGCCATTGCCTCGCTTGAATCGGTGGGGGAGCTGGCGCTGGTGACGCCGCAGCGCGCATTTGCGCTGGAGCAGTTGGCGGCGGGCCGGCTGGTTGCGCCACGCGTCGCACTTGCGGGAGACGCCGCGCATGTGATTCATCCGCTCGCCGGGCAGGGCGCCAACCTCGGCTTGCAGGACGTGCGCGTGCTTGCCGAGGTGCTGGGGGGGATGGAACCGGGCCGCGATCCGGGCGATCCGCGCCTGTTGCGCCGCTACGAGCGCGCGCGGGCCGAGGATATACTGGCAATGCGTTCTACCGTGCACGGTTTGTTCCGCCTCTTCGAGGCCAGGGGATCCGGCATTGCACGTCTGCGCAACGCCGGATTGAACCTTGCGAACCGGATGCCGGTCATAAAGAACCTGCTGATGCGCCAGGCCATGGGTTGAACCAGGATTGAAACGACAAATGAGAAAATTTGCTTTTGTTATCGCCGCCGCCCTGCTCGCACTGCCGGTGCTCGCCGACGAGGCAAAGATCCGCCAGGCGGTCGAGGCCAAGCTGGGCGGGGTCAGGGTCGATGGCGTGCAGGCAACCCCGATCCCGGGGGTATTCGAGGTGCGCTTTCAGTCGCGCGAAGGTCCCCAGATCATTTACTCCGATGCGCAGGGCGCCTACTTCTTCACAGGGCAGCTGATCGACGCCAGGAGTGACCGCAATCTCACCGAGGAGCGGCTGCGCAAACTCACCGCGATCGAATTCAATTCGCTGCCGCTGGATCTGGCGGTCAAGATCCAGCGCGGCAATGGCAAGCGCGCGCTGGCGATGTTCACCGACCCCTATTGCACCTACTGCCGGCAGCTGGAGCAGGCTTTGCTGCAGATTGACGATATCACCGTGTATGTATTCATGTATCCCGTGATCCGCCCCGCTGCCGCCGATCACTCGCGCGCGGTCTGGTGCTCCAAGGACCGCGCCAAGGCGTGGTTGGAGCTTGCCGTGGGGGACAAGCCGAAGGTACCGGCGGCACCGGCAACCTGCGCCAACCCGGTCGACAAGGTGCTCGAACTGGGCCGTTCGCTACGCATCAACGGCACCCCGACGCTGTTCTTCGCTGATGGCGAGCGCGCGAGCGGCATGCCGCTCGCGCAGTTGCGCGCGAAGCTTGACGAAGCCGCCAAACAACCTGCGGCGAAGAAGAATTGAACTAGAGTTTCGGCAGCGGCTCGCCGCGGGGCCACAGGATCCACATGCGGCCCTGCTGGCGCATGCGGCCGGCGAGCGTGCCGGCCTCGCTGCCGGTGCCCCAGAAAAAGTCCGCCCGCACCGCGCCGCGGATCGCGCCGCCCGTGTCCTGCGCGGCCATCAGCCGGTGCAGCGGCTGCGCGGACAGAGGCAGCGTGGTGGCGAGGAACACCGGTGCCCCGAGCGGCACGTAGCGCGGATCGACCGCGACGCTGTGTCCCGCTGTGAGTGGTGCGCCCAGCGTGCCGATCGGCCCGTCTTGCCCGGCCGGCATTTCCCGGAAGAAGACGTAGCTTGGATTCGAATCCAGCGCCTCGCGCAGTTTGCGCGGATTCGCCGCAGCCCAGGCCTTGATGCCCTGCATCGAGGCTTGTTCCAGGGTAAGTTCGCCGCGTTGGATCAGGTATCGGCCCATCGAACGGAAGGGATGGCCGTTCTGGTCGGCGTAGCCAAGGCGCAGGCGTTCGCCCTGGGCCAGCTCGATCTGGCCCGAGCCCTGGATCTGGAGGAAAAACAGTTCCACGGCATCCTCGACCCACGCCAGCACCGGCGCGCGCAACGCAGTCCGGCCCTCGATTTCTCCGCGCGACCAGTAGGGCACCAGGCGATTGCCCTCCAGCCGTCCGCGCAGGCGCAGGCCCTTGAGTTCCGGATTCACGCTTTCCAGGTCCACCGTCACCAGATCCTCGGGCACGCCGAACACCGGATGGCGGAAGCGGTCGGTGCGCGCGCGGCTGCCCGGCAGGACCGGTTCGTAATAGCCGGTCACCAGGCCTTCGGCTTTGCCTTCGGCGGATAGCACAGCCCAGGCGGTAAACGATTCTTCGATGAACTGCCGCGCCGCACGTTCGTCGCCCTGCGCGCCTGCCAGCAAGGTGTCGCAGGCGCGGCGCAGGGGATGAGATTGGGAAATGCGCGGGCAACCCGCTGCGAAGGCGCGAATGCCCGGCGCGAACATTGCGCCTTGCCAGCCGGGAATCTCCGCGAACGGGGTCTGCTGGTAGCGTGCCTCGGCGGGACGCACGGGCGCCGGGCATTGCTGGCATTCGGCGCAGGCCGCACAGGCAGGGGCGGCCGATTGCGGCAACTCGGCACAGCCGGCAAAGACTAGAATCGCGGCTGCAGGCAAACTAAAGGTGCGCAGGATGTGGGTCATCTATCTTGAAATGGGCGTGGCCCTTGCGCTGTTGATTCTAATATGAGCGACGCCGCACGAAACGAAACCCTGCGCGCGCGGGCGCACCAGCTGCTTACCCGGGAGGAGGGCGGCTCCGGCGGGCAAGCGATGCGCACGGCGCTGGTGCTGCTGATCGTGGTCGGCGTCAGCACGGCAGTCCTGAAATCCGTGCCGCAGATCGCACGCGCGCAAGGCGGCCTGCTCGATATCCTGCTGCTCGTCACCAATCTGGGGTTCGCAATCGAATACTTCCTGCGCGTATGGGTCGCGCCGGAGAATCCCGGCGCCACCGGCGCGGCGCGCGAACGCCTGCGTTACGTCTGGTCGCTGCCCGGCCTGGTGGATCTCGCCGCTGCGATCCCGTTCGTGCTGGCGACGCGCTGGGGACTGAATCTCGACTGGCTGGATATCGTGCCGATCTTCAAGCTGCTGCGCCATACCGCGGCATTCCAGTTCATGGTGGAAGCGGTCTACAGCGAGCGCCGGGTGTTGTGGAGCGCGGCGGTCCTCATGCTGGTGCTGCTCGTGTTCCAGTCGAGCCTCGTCTACTACTTCGAGCGCGAGGCGCAGCCCGACAAGTACGGCAGCATTCCCGAGGCCATGTGGTGGGGCATCGTGACGCTCACCACGGTGGGCTACGGCGATATCACGCCGGTGACCCTGGGGGGGAAGATCGCGGGCGGGCTCACCGCGGTGATGGGCCTGTGCATGTTCGCGATTCCGGTGGGCATCATCGCCTCGGCCTTCATCGAGGCGGTGCGCCGGCGCGAGTTCGTCGACACCTGGAACCTGGTGGCCAAGGTGCCCCTCTTTCGCAGCCTGGATGCGGCGCGCATCGCGGCGGTGGCCGGCGTGCTGCGCGCGCGGCGGGCCGAGCGCGGCGAGCGCCTGATCCGCAAGGGCGACCAGGCCGACTCGATGTACTTCATCGTTTCTGGCGAGGTCGAAGTGGACCAGGAAACCAGTGCCCCCAAGGGGCGCCTCAGCGCCGGCGAATTCTTCGGCGAAATTGCGCTGATCGCGGACCGCGCGCGCACCGCCACCATCACCGCGCTGTCGCCCTGCAAGCTGCTGCTGCTGCACAAGGACGATTTCGAGAGTTTCATGAACGCGCACCCGGACCTGAAGGATGCGGTGCGCGTCGCGGCCAAGCGGCGCCTGGAGGAACTCAAGGTCTAGGGGGAACTCAAGGCTCCCGGCGCCGCGCGAGAATTGCCTCGAGCGTGTTGCGCGCCTCCGGCAGGCTCGGGCCTCCCAGCGCGACGGCGCTGCGCGCCGCCGCCTCCGCCTCTGCCAGCCGGCCGAGAATCGCCAGCACATGGGCGAGATTGTTGAACGCGATCGCCGACTGCGGGTGCACCTCGCTCGCGCGGCGGAACACCCGCTCGGCGGCGGCCATCTCCTTCAGCGTGTACTCGACATTGCCCAGGCCGATCAGGCCGACCAGGTTGTCCGGCCAGCGCCCGAGCAGCGCGCGGTAGGAAGCGCGCGCTTCACGCGGCTTGCCCGCCTGCTCCAGCGCCGCCACGGCAAGCGCGAATTCGGCTTCACGCGCGGTCGCCGGCACGCGGCCGGGCGGCAGCGCGAGCATCGACCAGTAGCCGCTTTCCTGCCAGAAAAATTCGAGAAACGCGAACCCCCATTCGTCGCGCTGCCTGTTGGCCGAGCGCACGATGACCTCGCGTTTCTCGAGGTCGTAGCCCACGATCACGGCGTAGTGCCAGACCGGAATCAGTTTGAAGGCGAGGTTGAGCAGCACCACCACCGGCGTGCCGGCGGCGACTTCGCGCAGCAGGTCCTCGAGTTGCGGCGCGAGCGTGTAGGCGACGAGGCCGGTGCGGCGCGTCGCGCCGAGCATCTCCGCTTGCAGGCTGCCCTGCCGTCCGGGCAGGTACACCATCGGCGTGACCGATTCGACGTTGGCGTCCGTGACGCCTGCGGCATTGAACACCATGGCGAGCGCGGCCGGGCCGCAGAGAAAATCGCCCTGTACGTGAAACGGCACCTGCGTCAGTTCGACGCGCGGCGGGATCCCTGCCGGCGGCGCAGCCTCGAGCGCATCGCTCTGCGGCAGCGAGATGCAACCGCCCAGGCAGCACAGCGCCGCAAGGGCAGCAAAAAAAAAGCCCGCGCGAACGCGGGCTCTTCCAGCGGCAGCGCGTCGCGCTGCCGCTGGCATTATTTCTTGACCAGCCACCAGATCAGCACGCCGATCAGAATCAGCAGCAGCAGGCTGCTGCCATCAGCGCCGGCCGGCAGGCTCTCGATCTGGCCCGCGAGCTTGGCGACTTCCACGTCGGTCAGGGCCGCGACGCGGTCCTGGGCGGCTTGCGCCGTGAGGCCGAGCGCCTGCAACTGGCCCGCGACTTCCGTGCGGTTCATGAAGGTCGCGACGGTGGTGCGTGCCGCTGCCGCCTGTGCCGCGGAAACGACATCACTGGTTCCGATCATTCCAGCGCTGACCTGGAACGGCAGGCCGATCAGACAAACAACCAAAATACGGCTGAGAAAACGAACCAAGGACGTGCTCATTGGAATCCTTTACTGTTGGTTGAAGAAAACGTGCGCCTCGCCCCGCGCGCTATTGCCAGCGCGGAGCAGGCTTTAATCTAGTCCTACGCCACCACCGGTGTCAAGCGTGGCTTCTTATCTGTGCGGTATCACAGTATAGAATGCCCGCTTTCCCGCGCGACCGCCATGCGCGACAGGAACGGACCGCTGGGAGATCAGAGGGGGGCGAACATGACGGAGAAGCGCGTGGACGGCCGTATCCTGATTTACAGCCATGACACGATGGGCCTCGGCCACCTGCGCCGCTGCCGCACCATCGCGCATTCGCTGGTGGCGAAATTCAAGCAGGTCTCGGTGCTGATCCTGTCGGGCTCGCCGATCATCGGCTCGTTCGATTTCCGCGCGCGCGTCGACTTCGTGCGCGTGCCCGGCGTCATCAAGCTGCGCAGCGGCGAGTACACCCCGCTCAACCTGCACCTGGACATCGAGCAGATGCTCAAATTGCGCGGCTCGATCATCCGCCACACCGCGGAGATTTTCGAGCCCGATCTGTTCATCGTCGACAAGGAGCCGACGGGCCTGCGCGGCGAGGTGCTGGAGACCCTCGAGCTGCTCAAGCTGCGCGGCACGCGCCTGATCCTTGGCCTGCGCGACGTGCTGGATGAGCCGCGCCTGCTCCAGCCCGAGTGGCAGAGGAAGAACGTGCTGCCCGCGCTGCGCGATCTGTACGACGAAATCTGGATCTACGGCCTGCCGCAGATCTGCGATCCGCTGGAGGGCGTATCGCTGCCGATCAGGGTGCGCCAGAAGATGGTCTACACCGGCTACCTGCATCGCGAGGTGCCGACGCATGGCGCACCGCCGCGCATGCCGGAGATCACCAACCGCCCCTACCTGCTGGTCACCACCGGCGGCGGCGGCGATGGCGAGGGGTTGATCGAATGGGTGCTGCGCGCCTACGAGCACGACCCGCTGCTGCCGTACCCGGCGCTGCTGGTGCTGGGGCCCTTCATGCAGCCCGAGCGCCAGGCGGAGTTCATGGATCGCGCCGCGCGGCTCAAACGCGTCGACGCGATCACCTTCCACAATCATCTCGAGACGCTGGTGGCGCGCGCCGCCGGCGTGGTGGCGATGGGCGGCTACAACACCTTCTGCGAAGTACTGTCGATGGACAAGCGCGCTCTCATCGTGCCGCGCACCGAGCCGCGGCTGGAGCAGTACATCCGCATTTCCCGCGCCGCGAAATTGGGCCTCGTCTCCATGCTCGCCGACGACGGCCGCTACGATCCCGCGGTGATGGCGGCCGCGCTGCGCCGCCTGCCCTCCCAGAACCGGCCTTCCGAAATCGTGGTTCCCGGCCTGCTCGAGGGTCTCGACAACGTCAACCGGCTGGTGGCGCCCTGGCTCGAGACGGCGGCTGCAGTAGAGGTGCCGCAGGCGCTGTCCGGGGTGCCGCAGGCGCTGTCGCGCCGCACCTAGCGCGATTGCCAGCGATGACCGGGCCGCTGCCGGGCCGCGTCGCCTTCGTTCTGAAAGGTTATCCGAGGCTCTCGGAGACGTTCATCGCCCAGGAAATTGCCGCGCTTGAGCGACGCGGTCTCGGCATCCTGATCGTTTCCCTGCGCCATCCCACGGACGCCCGCACGCACCCGATGCACGGCGAGATCCGCGCTTCGGTCCTGTACCTGCCCGAATACCTCATTGTCGAGCCGCTGCGCGTGCTGCGTGCGTGGCTGAACGTGCGCAAGAAATCGACCTACATCGCGGCCCGCAGCCTCTGGCTGCGGGACTTCATGCGCGATCCGACGCCCAGCCGCATCCGCCGCTTCGGCCAGGCGCTGGTGCTGGCGGAGGAGTTGCCGGCGGACGTGCACCGCCTGCACGCCCATTTCCTTCACACGCCGGCTTCCGTAACGCGCTATGCGGCGCTGCTGGCCGGGCTCCCTTGGAGCGGGTCAGCGCATGCGAAGGACATCTGGACCACGCCGGAGTGGGAAAAGCGCGAGAAGCTCGCGTCCTGCGAATGGCTCGCCACCTGCACGGCGCTGAACCATGCGCACCTTGCCGCGCTGGCGCCGCCAGGTCGAGTGGAACTGGTCTATCACGGTTTGGATCTTTCTCGTTTTTGCTCCGTGGAGAAAAGTAACGCGCAAAGGAACGGCAACGACCCGGCAAATCCCGTGGTCATCCTGTCGGTCGGCCGCCTGGTGGAGAAGAAGGGCACCGACGTCCTGCTGGAGGCGCTGGCGCGGCTGCCGGTGCATCTGCATTGGCGGCTGGTGCACGCCGGCGGCGGCCCCCTGATGGACCGTCTCAGGCGGCGCGCGGACGCGCTCGGCATCGCCGCGCGCGTCGAATGGCGCGGCGCGCGCACCCAGACCGAACTGCTCGCCGATTACCGTGCCGCAGACCTGTTCGCGCTCGCCTCGCGCGTGGCGCGCGACGGCGATCGCGACGGCCTGCCCAACGTGCTCGCCGAGGCGCAGAGCCAGGGCCTCGCCTGCGTGGCGACGAACGTCTCGGGAATTCCCGAATTGATCGAGGATGGCCGCACCGGCTTGCTGGTCGCGCCCGAGTCGCCCGGCGAGTTCGCGCGCGCGCTGGAGGCGCTGATCGCCGACCCCGCGCGCCGCCGCGCGCTCGGCGACGCGGGCCGTCGGCGGGTGCGCGCCGAATTCGGCCTGGAGCGGAACATCGAACGCCTCGCGCGCCGCTTCGGACTGACACCGGCGGCGCCGCGGCCGTAGATTAGTATCGGCCCTGTGAGGGGCCCTGTGAGGATTTGCCAATGCGCATCGCGTTCTACGCGCCGCTGAAATCGCCCACGCACGGCACGCCCTCGGGCGACCGCCGCATCGCGGTGCTGCTGATCGATGCGCTCGCGCGCGCCGGGCACGGCGTCGAACTTGCGTCCACCTTTCGCAGCTACGATCCCGGCGGCGACGCGTCGCGCCAGGCCGCGCTGCGCGACCAGGGCATCGAGCTCGGCCGCCGGCTTGCCGCGCAGTGGCGCGACGGCGCGGCCGGCGCCCGGCCCGATCTGTGGTTTACCTATCACGCGTATTACAAGGCGCCGGACTGGCTCGGGCCCGAGGCGAGCGCGGCGCTTGGCATTCCCTACGTTATCGCCGAGGCATCGCATGCGCAAAAGCGCGCAGGCGGCGCCTGGGACGTCGGCCACCGAGGCGCAATAAACGCGCTCGGGCGCGCCGACTTGCTGCTTTGCCCGACGCGCGATGACGTGGCGGGGCTGCGCGCGGTGGCGGGCTCGCCCGAGCGCATCGAGTCGCTGCCGCCATTCCTTGATCCGGCGCCGTTTCGCGCCGCGGCGGCCCGGCGCGAAATCTGCCGCAACGACCTCGCGCGCGCGCACGGACTCGATCCGTCGGTTCCCTGGCTCGCGGTCGCCGCGATGATGCGCCCCGGCGACAAACTAGCCTCCTATGGCGCGCTCGCGCGCACGTTGCGTGATGTGCGCGACCTGCCGTGGCGGCTGCTGGTCGCGGGCGATGGCCCCGCACGCGCCGACGTGGCTGCGGCGTTCGCCGCCGCGATACCGGATCGCGCCGTGTTTCTCGGCGCGCTTTCATTGGATGAAGTGGCTGTGGCCTATGCCGCGGCGGACCTTTGCGTCTGGCCGGCGGTAAACGAGGCCTACGGCATGGCGTTGCTCGAGGCACAGGCCGCGGGCCTGCCCGTGGTCTCCTGCGCCACACGCGGCGTGCCCGACGTGGTCGAGCATGGCAGAACCGGCCTGCTTGCGACCGCCGGCGACGAATGCGCGCTCGCCGGCCTGGTGCGGGAACTGCTGCTTGACGAGGAGAAGCGCCACCGTATGAGCGCCGAGGCGGTGACTTTTGCGGCCAGCGAACGCAGCATCGAATCGGCCGCGATCCGCCTCGGCGGGTTGCTGGCCCGTTTTGCCCCGATTCCGGCAAAAAAAGCGCCGGTATGAACGGCGAAAACCGCGCCGGTGTGAACGGCGAAAACCGCGCCGGTGTGAACGGCGAAAACCGCGCCGGTGTGAATTGAGCGCGAGGCGCGCATTCTTCTACGTCCAGCACCTGCTCGGGATCGGCCACCTGAAGCGGGCGGTGACCCTCGCGCGCGCGATGGCTGGCGCGGGATTGGAGGTCACGCTGGCAAGCGGCGGGTTGCCGGTTGCGGAGCTCGCGGCGCACGGCAGCATGCCCGGTGTGCGCTTCGTGCAGTTGCCGCCGGCGAGCGCGGCGGACCTCACGTTCAAGGCGCTGGTGGACGGCGCCGGCAGACCCATCGATGCCGAATGGAAACGCATGCGCGTCGACGCATTGCTGGCCGCCTGGCGCGCCGCCGATCCCGACGTGCTGGTGCTCGAGCTCTATCCGTTCGGCCGCCGGCAGATGCGCTTCGAGCTGTTGCCGCTGCTGGAGGCGGCCACCGGCGCCGCGCGCCGGCCTTCTCCTGGCGCTGCGCGCCGCCCGGCGATCGCATGCTCGGTGCGCGATGTGCTGGGGTCGCAGAAAAGCGCGCAGCGGCAGGAAGAAACGCTGGCGCTGGTGGAACGTTACTTTGACCGTGTCCTGGTACACGGGGATCCCAACGTCATGGCCTTCGAGCGGACGTTCTCCGGCGCAAGCCGCATTGCCGGGCGGATCGAATACACGGGATATGTCGTTGATGCGGCACGGCCGGCGGGAGGCAGCGCCGGACGCGGAGAAGTCCTCGTATCGGCGGGAGGCGGTGCAGTAGGCGCCGGCCTGCTCGCGGCGGCAATCCAGGCCAAGCCGCTAACCGCGTTGCGCGACCGGAAATGGAGGCTCCTCGCCGGACGCAATCTCCCGCAGAGGGAATTCCAGGCGCTGGCGCGGCTGACGGACGGCGCGGCTGGCATCGAACTGGAACGCTCGAGAGCGGATTTCACGACGCTGCTCGCGAACTGCGCGCTTTCCGTCAGCCAGGCGGGGTACAACACGCTGATGGAAATTGTCCGCGCCGGCGCGCGCGCTGTCGTGGTGCCGTTCGCAGGCGGGCACGAGACGGAGCAGACCTTGCGCGCACGCTGTTTTGCCGATCGTGGCCTGCTGGAAATGGTGGAAGAAGACGCACTTGCGCCGCAAACGCTGGCGTCGGCGATCGATCGTGCGGCACGCAGGCCGCGCCCGTCGCCCGAGGCGATCAATCTCGACGGCGCGCAACGCAGCGCGGCCTCGATCGTGCAGCTTGCGATGGGTAGCAGGGCGATGGGCAAAGGGCCGTGAGCACCACGAGCACCGCGTGGCAGCTGTTCTTCGATGAAATTGCACGCTCGCACGATGCGGGGCGCCCTGTCGAATTCTGGTGGCGCGACGACGATGCCGGGCGCGCGGATCCGGCTCTTGCGCGATTGCTTGCGTTGGCGCAAAGGACATCCACGCCGCTGTCACTCGCGGTAGTTCCAATGCAATCCGAGAATGAAATCTTCGAAAACATGGGGTCATTTGTCTCGATCCTCCAGCATGGCACCGATCACGCCAATCGGGCCGGCCCGGACGAGAAGAAAACCGAGTTTGCCGCAGCCGAGCCGCCGGCCGAGGCAATCGCGCGGCTTGCCGCCGCCCGCAGTCAACTCCAGGCGCGGGCAGGCAAGCGTTTTCTGCCGGTTCTCGCCCCGCCCTGGAACCGGTTGCCGAAGCATCTTGCAGCGCCTCTTGCGGCGACCGGGTTCCGCGGCCTCAGCCAATACGGCGCGCGTTTGCGCGCCGAAGCCGCGCCGGGCCTGCGGCAGGTGAATACGCACGTGGACATCATCGCGTGGCGCTCGGGCCGTGGTTTCATCGGCGCAGACGACGCATTGGCCGCGGCCACGAGGCACCTGGCGGCCAAACGCACGGCGGCGGCGGATCCGGACGAGGCGACCGGCTGGCTTACCCATCATGCGGTGCACGACGAGGCCGCGTGGGCGTTTCTCGAACGCATGTTTGAATCGACCCGCAAGCTGCCGGCCGCAGTATGGCGGCGGCCAGATGAATTATTTAACGTTGTTTAACGTTGTTTAACGTTGTTTAACGTTGCGTGAGCCTGCCGCTGCACTATTCATGGCGGTCTTTGTTGCCCGATTATGCCGGCAGCGCTATCGGGCTGGCGTTCTCGCTCGGTCCGCTCGCCTTGGTGCATCCGGCACAGTCGGCAGCCTGGGTGCTGGCTGCAATCGGCATCCTATTCCTCGTATACTTTGGCCGTACGGTCTGCCGGCAGTTGACCCACATCGAGCTGGATGACAACGGAATCCGCGTCAGGGGGCCCGCATTTCTACAGCTGCGCGCCGCAATCCGGTGGGGAGGTTTGCGTTCGCTGCGACTCGACTATTACTCGACCCGCAGGGACCGCGAGGGAGGATGGATGCAATTGAGACTTCGCGACGCACGGCGCACGATCCGCATAGATTCGGAGCTCGACGGCTTCGTCGATCTGGTGCGGGTCGTCGTGCTCCAAGCAAGGCGTCGCGGCATCGAGATGGACGAGCCGACGCGCGCCAATCTCGAGGTGCTCGGATTGGTTGAATGAGCGACGTTCTCCAGATCAAGGATCTCAAGGTTTACCTCGAAGTCGACGCCGGCACCGTCAAGGCGGTGGACGGTGTGTCGTTCCGCATTCCCGAGGGACGCACCGTCGCGCTGGTGGGCGAGTCGGGTTCCGGCAAGACGATGGTCGCACAGGCGATCATGAGCATCCTGCCCCGCGTGGCGCGCATCGAGTCGGGCGAAATCCTGTTCCTCGATCCGGACAAGCCCGGCACCGCGCTGGACATTGCGCGCCTCGACCCCGAGGCGGCGCCGGTGCGTGAAATCCGCGGCGGGCGTATTTCGATCATCTTCCAGGAACCGATGACCGCGTTGTCGCCGCTGCATACGGTGGGCAATCAGATCGGCGAGGCGCTGATGCTGCACCGGTCGGGCCTCGGCAAGTCCGGGCGCCGCGACGCGGTGCTGGAGATGCTGCGGCTGGTGGGATTCGCCGATCCGGTCAAGGCGGAGCACACCTATCCGTTCGAACTCTCCGGCGGCCTGCGCCAGCGCGCGATGATCGCCATGGCGCTGGTGTGCCGGCCGGCATTGCTGGTGGCCGACGAACCGACCACCGCGCTCGATGTCACCATCCAGGCGCAGATCCTGCAACTGGTGCAGACCCTGCAGTCCGAGCTGAAGATGGCGATGCTGCTGATCACGCACGATCTGGGCATCGTCGCCAACATGGCCGACGAGGTGGTGGTGATGTACCACGGCAAGGTCGTCGAGTCGGGGGCGTTGGAGGACATCTTCCGCGACCCGCGCCATCCCTATCTGAAGGCGCTGATGCGCGCGGTGCCGCGCTTCAACATGATTCCGGGCGAGCGCCTGACGCCGATCCGCGAGGTGCAATCCGCCACCGACCACCTGATCTCGGGCCGCGGCCGGCCGCACGGCGAGAACGTGGACGGCGATCCGCTGCTGGTGGTGCGCAATCTGACCAAGCGCTTCGAGATGCGCAAGACCTCGTTTCTGGGCCGCAAGCTCGCGGGCGAAGTGCGCGCGGTGGACGATGTGAGTTTCAGCGTCGCCTCGGGCGAGTGCCTCGGGCTGGTGGGCGAGTCGGGCTGCGGCAAGACCACCATCGCCAAGATGATTCTGCGCTCCGCCATGCCGGACGGCGGCGAAATCATTTTCAACGACCGGGGCACGCCGCGCAACGTGCTCAAGCTCCAGGGGCCGGATCTTTTCGCCTACCGGCGCAAGGTGCAGTTCGTGTTCCAGGATCCGTTCAGCTCGCTCAATCCGCGCATGACGGTACAGGACATCGTCGCCGAACCGCTCGTCATCCACGGCATCGGCGACGCGGAGGAGCGCTTCGCGCGGGTGAAGGAACTGATGACGCTGGTCGGGCTGGACGTGCGCTACCTGCGCCGCTATCCGCACAGCTTCTCCGGCGGGCAGCGCCAGCGGATCGGCATCGCGCGCGCACTGGCGCTGGGGCCGGAACTCCTGATCTGCGACGAGCCGGTCTCGGCGCTCGACGTTTCGGTCCAGGCGCAGGTGCTCAACCTGCTGCTGGATCTCAAGAGCGCGCTCAACCTGACCTACATCTTCATATCGCACAATCTCGCCGTGGTGCATTACCTCGCCGACCGGATCGCGGTGATGTGCGCCGGCCGGCTGGTCGAACTGGCACCCTACGGCGAGTTGTTCCGCCACCCGGTGCATCCCTACACCAAGGCGCTGCTCGCCGCGGTGCCGGACCCGGACCTGGACCGCAAGCTCGATTTTGCCGCCCTGATGGAAGGCAAGGCCTCCGATCCGAGCGCCTGGCCGGCGCCGTTCCGCATCGATGGGTCGGCGGGCACTGCGAGCTTGCTGGATATCGGGGACAAACATTTCGTGCGCGCGCACCAGGGCGCGGACATTTCGGAGCTCAGGTCGTGATGCGATGGTTCGTATTGCTGCTTCTCGCCGTCGTCTTCGACGGTGCCGCGGCGCAGGATAAGTTCATTGAGCCGCCGATATTCGCCGCGGAGATAAAGGCCGGCAAGTTGCCACCGGCGGCCCGGCGGCTGCCGGGAAAGCCGCTGGTGGTGAAGCTGGGCGCCGGGCAGGAGCCGGGGCAGCACGGCGGCAGCCTGAGCATGCTGATCGGGCGCAGCCGCGACGTGCGCATGCTGGTGGTGTACGGCTACGCGCGCCTGGTGGGCTACGACCTGAGTTTCAATATCGTGCCCGACATCCTCGAGAGTATCGAGGTCACGGGCGAGCGCGTGTTCACGATGAAGCTGCGCCAGGGACACCGCTGGTCCGACGGCCAGCCCTTCACCACGGACGATTTCCGCTACTTCTGGGACGACGTTGCCAATAACAAGGAGCTCAGCCCGACCGGACCGCCGAGCGACCTGCTGGTGAACGGCGAGGCGCCCAAGGTCGAGATCCTCGACAAGCAGACGGTGCGCTACAGCTGGTCGAAGCCGAATCCGGATTTCCTGCCGCGCATGGCGGGCGCCTCGCCCCTGTTCATCTTCCGGCCGGCGCATTACCTGAAGAAATTCCATCGCAAGTACACGAAGACCGCCGGCGAGGCCCAGACGGGCGGCGCGGTGAAACGCGGCTGGGCCGCGACGCACAACCGCGAAGACAACATGTACCAGTTCGACAATCCGGCCCTGCCGACGCTGCAGCCCTGGATGAACGTCACCAAGCCGCCGGCGGACCGGTTCGTGGCGCTGCGCAATCCCTACTTCCACCGGGTCGATTCGAGCGGCCGCCAGCTGCCTTACATCGACCGCGTCGTGCTGACCGTCGCCGAGGGCAAGCTGATCCCGGCCAAGACCGGCGCCGGCGAATCCGACCTGCAGGCGCGCGACATCCAGTTCAACAACTACACCTTCCTGAAAAAAGGCGAGAAGACCAACAACTACCGCACGCTGCTCTGGAAAACGGCGCGCGGCGCGCATTTCGCGCTGTTTCCCAACCTGAACGTGAACGACGCCACCTGGCGGGCGATCCTGCGCGATGTGCGCGTTCGGCGCGCACTGTCGCTGGCGATCGACCGCTCGCAGGTAAATCAGGTGCTGTATTTCGGCCTCGCCGCCGAGGGCAACAACACGGTGGTGGCCGAGAGTCCTCTCTACAAGAAGGAGTACCAGACGCGCTGGGCGCAGTACGACAAGAAGGCGGCGGAGAAGCTGCTGGACGAGGCCGGCCTGAAGCGCGGCCCCGATGGTCTGCGCAGGCTGCCCGACGGCCGGCCGATGGAAATCATCGTCGAGACCGCCGGCGAGAGCACCGAGCAGACCGACGTGCTGGAAATGATCCGCGAAAACTGGCGCGAAGTGGGTATCAAGCTGTTCCCGAAGCCCACGCAGCGCGAGGTGCTGCGCAACCGCGTCTTCTCGGGCGAGGCGCTGATGTCGGTCTGGACCGGGATTGAGAACGGCCTCGCCAATCCGCACGTCAACCCCGATGAGCTGGCGCCGACCAGTCAGCAGCAGCTACAGTGGCCGAAATTCGGCCAGCACTTCGAAACCAACGGCAAGACGGGCGAAGCACCGGACATTGCCGAGGCGGTCGAACTGTTGAAGCTGAACGCGCAATGGCGCGCTGCCGCGGCAAGCGACGAGCGCGCGAAGATCTGGCATCGCATGCTGCAGATCCATGCCGAGCAGCAGTTTGTGATCGGCGTGGTAAGCGGCGTGGCGCAGCCGGTGGTGGTGCGCAACACGCTCAGGAATGTTCCCGAGAAGGGCACCTACAATTGGGACCCGGGCGCGTTCTTCGGCATCTACCGGCCCGATACCTTCTGGTTCAGCGAACCGCGCAAGTAGGCGCGCGGGTTACGCGCAGGTTACGACACAGGTTACGCGTAGGTTACGATTGCGTTCATGCTGACCTACACCATCCGGCGCTTGCTGATCATGATCCCGACCCTGCTCGTGATCAGCTTCGTCACCTTCAGCATCATCAAGCTGCCGCCGGGAGATTTCCTCTCCAATCAGATCGCGGAGCTGCGCAGCCAGGGCGACAAGGCGGCGCTGGAGCGCGCCGAATTCATGCGCGCCCAGTTCGGCCTGGACAAGCCTTTCGTCGAACAGTACGCGGTATGGGTCGGGCTCTGGCCGACCGAACGCGGCTACTCGGGCCTCTTGCAGGGCGACTGGGGCTGGTCGTTCGAGCACGATCTGCCGGTGGGGGAGGTGGTGGGAGACCGGATGCTGCTCTCCTTCATCCTCAATTTCACCGTCGTGCTATTCACCTGGGCGGTGGCATTCCCGATCGGCGCCTACGCCGCGACCCATCAGTACAGCTGGGGCGATTACGGGCTGACCTTGTTCGGCTACGTGGGACTGGCGACGCCGAACTTCCTCTTTGCGCTGGTGCTGATGTATTTCGCCAACGTCGAATTCGGCCTCGCCATCGGCGGCATCATGGACCCGGAGTACCTCGACAAGGCGTGGAGCTGGGCCAAGTTCGGCTCGGTGCTGAACCATCTCTGGATTCCGGTGATCGTGATCGGCACCTCGGGCACCGCCGGCATGATCCGGCGCCTGCGCGCCAACCTGCTGGATGAACTGCAGAAGCAATACGTGGTCACGGCGCGCGCCAAGGGTATGCCGCCGTTCCGCCTGCTGGTGAAGTATCCGTTGCGCATGGCGCTCAACCCCTTCATCGCCGATATCGGCAACCTGCTGCCCTCGGTCATCTCGGGTTCGGCGATCGTCGCGGTGGTGTTGTCGCTGCAGACTTCCGGACCGATGCTGCTCGAGGCGCTGCGCAGCCAGGACCAGTATCTCGCGGGTTCGTTCCTGATGTTCCTCGCGCTGCTCACGGTGATCGGCATGTTCATCTCCGACCTGCTGCTCGCGGTGCTCGATCCGCGCATCCGCCTCACGGGGGGCGTGGCTAAATGACGAGCGCAGGAGCCGGCGCGTGAGCGAAAAACTCGTTCACTATGTCGCCACCGAGCCGTTCGAGCCGCTCGCCACGGAGGCATTGACGCCGGAGCAGGAGCGTTTCTACCGCGCGTCGCAGTGGACCATCATGTGGTGGAAATTCCGCCGCCACAAGGTCGCCGTGATTTCAGCCTGGATACTGCTGTTTTTCTACGCCTCGATCCTGGTGAGCGAGGTATTGTCGCCCTACAACCTGCGCAGCCGCGACACGCGCCACATCTACGCGCCGCCGCAGGCGGTGCATCTGACCCACGACGGCAAGTTCGTCGGGCCGTTCGTCTATGGCTACACCATGGAACTGAACCTGCAGACCATGCGGCGCGATTTTATCGCGACCCAAGACAAAGTGCAGCCGCTGCGCTTTTTCTGCCGCGGCGACGGCTACGAATTCTGGAACCTGTTCGAGGCGGACTTCCACCTCGTCTGCCCGGCGGAGAACGGCACCTTCTTCCTCTTCGGTACCGACCGGCTCGGGCGCGACGTATTCTCTCGCTTGATTCACGGCACGCGCATTTCGCTCACCGTGGGGTTGCTCGGCATCGCCGTCAGTTTCATCATCGGCATCACCCTGGGCGGCATCTCCGGCTACTACGGCGGCTGGATAGATACCGTGATCCAGCGCTTCATCGAGATGGTGCGCTCGTTTCCCGAACTGCCGTTGTGGATGGCGCTGTCGGCCGCGCTGCCGGTGAATTGGAGCCCGGTATTGATCTACTTCGGCATCACCATCATTCTCGGCTTGCTCGATTGGCCGGGCCTCGCGCGCGCGGTGCGCTCGAAACTGCTGGCGTTGCGCGAGGAGGAGTTCGCCACCGCCGCGGTGCTGATGGGCGCGACGCCGGGCCGCGTCATCGGGCGGCACCTGCTGCCCAGCTTCGCCAGCCACCTGATCGCCTCCGTCACGCTTTCCGTGCCGAGCATGATTCTGGGTGAGACCGCGCTTTCCTTCCTCGGCCTGGGACTGCGCCCGCCGGTGACCAGCTGGGGGGTGCTGCTGAACGAGGCGCAGAACATCAACGTGGTCGCGCTCTATCCGTGGCTGATGCTGCCGGTGGTGCCGGTGTTCATCGTGGTGCTGGCCTTCAACTTTTTCGGCGACGGGCTGCGCGACGCCGCGGATCCGTACAAGTAGTCAAAGCACCAGGGTAAGTCCTTCGCGCGCGAGCACGGCGCCCGGCATGGCGGCCTCGACCTCGCGGCCGATGGCATCGAGCCGGTCGTCGTCGTGGTCGGGGTCGTGGTGGAACACCACCAGCTTCTTCACGCCGGCGGATTTGCACAGGCGCACGCCTTCCTGCCAGGTCGAATGGCCCCAGCCGACGTAGGACTTTGTATATTCCTCGTCGGTATACATGCAGTCGTAGATCGCGATGTCGGCGCCGGCGATCAGCGCGAGCACGTTGCGGTCGGGTGTTCCCGGCACATGTTCGGTGTCGGTGACGTAGCACACGGACTTGCCGGCGTACTCGATGCGATAGCCGGTCGCCCCGTTCGGGTGGTTCAGCACCGCGGTGCGCACGACGATTCCGGGCGCCGGCTCGAGCGTCTCGCCGCCCTTGAAATCGCGGTACTCCATCTTCGCCACGAAAGCCTCGGGCGGCACCGGAAACAGCGGCGCCATCATGAATTCGCGCAGCACCCGGTGCATGGTCATGCCGGCGCCCAGGTGCCCGGCCCAGAGCCGGAACGCGTTCTGCGGCTGGAAGAACGGTTTGAAGAAGGGCAACCCGCAGACATGGTCGAAATGCGTGTGGGTGAAGAAGATATCCGCCTCGAGCGGTGCCTCGTCGACCAGCCGGTTGCCGAGGTAGCGCATGCCGGTGCCGGCATCGAGCAGGATCAGGCGCGTGCCGCAGCGCAGCTCGATCGAGGACGTATTGCCGCCGTAGCGCGCGGTCGCGGGGCCCGGGGCGGCAATGCTGCCGCGCACCCCCCAGAATCGAACCTGGAAATCAGTCCCCGTGGCCACGGCCGCCACTTTGGCACGAACCCGCCCAGCTTGCACTATGATCACTGCCGTGGAACGGTCCCTGTTCGGATTCATCATCCGCTACAGCAAGCGCGAACAGCTTCTGATCGTGCCGCTGGTCGTCGCCACGATGCTGATCTATTTCTCGATGCTCGACCTGCCCAAGGCGATCATCAACGAGGCGATCCAGGGCAAGCGCTTCCCGGAGGCGGAGTCCACGGTCGCGTTCCTGAAAGCGCACCTGACGTTGCCGGCCTTCCTCGGCGGCGACACGCTGCGCCTGTTCGACGGCTTCGCGCTGCACCAGTTGCCGTACCTGTTCGCGCTGAGCTTCGCGTTCCTCGCGCTGATCGTGGTCAACGGCGGCCTCAAGTTCCAGATCAACACCATGAAGGGCTGGCTGGGCGAGCGCATGCTGCGGCGCCTGCGCTACGCCCTCTTCGACCGCATCCTGCGCTTCCCGCTGGCGCGCTTCCGGCGCGTCAAGTCGGCCGAGCTCTCCACCATGATCAAGGACGAGGTCGAGCCGCTGGGCGGTTTCGTCGGCGAATCGATGATCGCGCCGCTGTTCCTCGCCGGCCAGGCGCTGACGGCGCTGTTCTTCATCATGGTCCAGCACGTTTACCTGGGCTCCATCGCGCTGGTGGTGGTCGCCACCCAGGCCGCGATCATCCCGCGCATGCGCCGCCTGCTGCTGGTGCTCGGCAAGGAACGGCAACTGAGCGCGCGCCAGCTGGCCGGGCGCATCGCCGAGGTCGCCGACGGCGCGATCGAGGTGCACGCCAACGACACCTCGAACTACGAGCGCGCGGAGATTTCCTCGCGCCTGGGCCGCATCTTCCGCATCCGCTTCGAGATCTACCAGCGCAAGTTCCTGATCAAGTTCCTCAACAACTTCCTCTCGCAGGTGGCGCCGTTCCTGTTCTACCTGGTCGGCGGCGCCCTGGTGATCAAGGGCAGCCTCGACATCGGCACCCTGGTCGCGGTGATCGCCGCCTACAAGGACCTGCCCAGCCCGATCAAGGAGCTGATCGACTGGGACCAGCAGCGCCTCGACGTGCAGATCAAGTACACGCAGGTGATGGAGCAGTTCAGCGTCGAGGACCTCGCGCCAGCCGAGCTGCAGGCGCCGATCGCCTCGCCGCAGCTCCCCGGGGCGGGCAGCGTGCGCGTCTCCAACCTGACGCTCGCGGGCGAGGCCGGCAGCAAGCTGATCGACGGCGTTTCCTTCGAGGTCGGCCTCGACCAGCACGTCGCGATCCTCGGCTCGCACGCGGCCGGCACCGGCGAACTGACGCAGATGCTGGCGCGCCTGATCGCGCCCTCGAGCGGCCGCATCGAAGTCGGCGGCCTCGACATCACCAAGGCGCCCGAGGCGGTCACCGGCCGCGCGCTCGCCTACGTCGGCCCCACCGCCTACCTTTTCCCCACCAGCGTGCGCGACAACCTGCTCTACGGCCTGCGCCACTATCCGATCGTCGATTGCGTGTACGAAGGCGCGGCGCTGAAGGAGCGCGAGTTCCAGTTGAGCGAGGTGCGGCGCACCGACAGCATGCTGCTGGACTTCAACGCCGACTGGACCGACTACCGGGCGGCCGGCGCGACGGGCCCGCAGGACATCGAACTGCGCATCGTCGAGATGCTGAAGATCGTCGAGCTGGAGGAGACCATCTTCGAGCTCGGCCTGCGCAGCGCGGTGGACCCCGCCGAGCATCCGGGGCTCGCGGAAAACGTGCTGCGCGCGCGCGCGGCGATGCGGGCGCGGCTCGAGGCGCCCGGCATGCAGGGGCTGGTCGAGCAATTCGACGCCGGCAAGTACAACCGCAATGCCACGCTCGCCGAGAACCTGTTGTTCGGCACGCCGATCGGCAAGAAAACTTTCGACATCGACAACCTGGCGGGCAACGAATATGTGCGCCGGGTGCTGCGCGAGAAAGGGCTGGCCGACGACCTGCTCAAGATGGGCCACAAGCTCGCCGAGACCATGGTCGAGCTGTTCAGCGGCCTGCCGCCGGGGCACGAATTCTTCGAGCGCTTCAGTTTCATCAAGCAGGACGACCTTGCCGAAGTGAAGACGATGCTCGGGCGGGTTGCCGACGCGGGCCTGGGAGGCATCGAGGAGGCCGACCGCGACATGCTGCTCGCGCTGCCGTTCAAGATGATCCCGGCGCGGCATCGCCTCGGCCTGATGGACGAGGCGTTCGAAGCGCGCATCCTCGATGCGCGCCGCAGCTTCGCCGAGCACCTGCCGCAGGAGATGCGCCACGGCGTGGAGTTCTTCGACGTCGCCCGCTACAACGGCGCGGCCAGCCTGCAGGACAACATCCTGTTCGGCAAAGTGGCCACCGGTCAGGCGCAGGCGGGCTCGCGCATTGGCGCGATGCTGCACGAGGTGCTGGCCGAACTGCAGCTGCGCCCGCAGGTGGTCTCGATCGGGCTGGGCTATAACGTCGGCGTCGGCGGCGCCCGCCTGTCCTCGGGCGACCGGCAGAAGGTGGCGATCGCGCGCGCGCTGCTCAAGCGGCCGGCGGTGCTGATCCTCGACCAGGCGGCGGCGAACCTCGACGGCGGCTCGCAGAACCGGATCGTGACCAGCATCCTCGAGCACCGCAAGGGACGCTGCGTGTTCTGGGCGCTGCAACGCAACGACCTCGCCGATCGCTTCGGCCACGCCTTGGTGATGGAACGGGGCCGGCTCGCCGAGCAAGGCCGGTTCGGGGATCTTAAGAGCAGCGGCGGGGCATTGAACAAACTTTTGAGTGCCGGCTAAGGAGGCAAACCATGAGCCTGGAACAGGAATTCGAGCTGATCCGCAGGGTGCCGATCTTCAGCACCACCGACCCCTCGATGCAGAAGCTGCTCGCTTTCAGCAGCGACCGCCTCACCTACGAGGAAGGCCAGTTGATGTTCAGCGCCGGCGATCCGCCCGACAGCGCCTACATCGTGATGGAGGGCGAGGTGGACATCACCGTGCCTACGGCCCGGGGCCCGCTGCTGGTGAATACCCTGACCCGCAACGACGTCATCGGCGAGATCGGGATTTTTGGCGATGTACCTCGAACCGCAACGGCGACCGCGCGTACGCGAGTGGAAGCTCTGCGCATCTCGCGCGACGTGTTCGTCAACGTCATCCGCAGCAACCCGGATGCGGCCATCGCGCTGGTGAAGATCCTCGCCGACCGGCTGGCGAAGACCACCGCGCAACTGCGCAAGATGGCGGCCGAAAGACCTTGATGCAGGAGAAATCGGGGTCGGAGCCCGATTTCAGTGCAGGACCCGCGGCACCGAGAGGGTGAATTCCGGCACCGGCGCTTCGAACCGGGTGCCGTCCTCGGCGACCATCTGGTAGCTGCCGCGCATCGTGCCCACCGGGGTCGCGATCGCGGTGCCGCTGGAGTACTCGTGGCTCTCGCCGGGCCGCAGCACGGGCTGCGCGCCCACCACGCCCAGGCCGCGCACTTCCTGCACCAGGCCTTGCGAGTCGGTGATGATCCAGTGCCGGCTGATGAGCTGCGCGGTTGAATTGCCGGTATTGCGGATATTGATGGTGTAGGTGAACACATAACGCCCGGTTCTCTCGTCGGACTGATCGGGCAGGTAGCGCACCGAAGGGGTCACCGAAACCTCGTAGCGCTTTTCCTGGGCCATGCGCGCATTGTAAGACGCCCATTGAGGTACCGCACAGCCGCGCGATAGAATCCCTGCCGCCATGCCGGTTGCCGCGTTTCGCATTGCTCCTTCGATCCTTGCCGCGGACTTCGCGCGCCTGGGCGAAGAGGCGGGCGCGGTGGAGGCGGCCGGCGCCGACCTGCTGCACTTCGATGTCATGGACAACCACTACGTGCCCAACCTCACCATCGGGCCGCTGGTCTGCGCCGCGCTGCGCCCACGCACCAAGATGCTGATTGACGTGCATCTGATGGTGAAGCCGGTGGACCGGATCATTCCCGAATTCGCCAAAGCCGGCGCCGACATCATCAGCTTCCACCCGGAAGCCTCGGATCACGTCGACCGCACGATCGCGCTGATCCGGGAATCGGGCTGCAAGGCTGGCCTCGCATTCAATCCCGCGACTCCGCTGTCCTATCTCGATCACACGCTGGACAAGCTCGACCTGGTGCTGCTGATGTCGGTGAACCCGGGCTTCGGCGGCCAGCAGTTCATCGCCTCGGTGCTGCCCAAGATCGCCGCGGCAAGGCAGAGGATCCAGGCGTCGGGGCGCGATGTCTGGCTCGAGGTCGATGGCGGCGTCAAGACCGACAATATCGCGCAGATCGCAAAGGCGGGTGCCGACACCTTCGTCGCCGGCTCGGCGATTTTCGGCTCGAAGAATTACGCCGCTACGATCCGCGACATGCGTGCCCGCCTCGCCATGGTATAGTCTCCCGATCGTGAAGCGACTCTCCGCAAATTCGGCAATTCTCTCCTGGCGCCCCTGGCGCCCCTGGCGCAGCTAATCTTGCCGTGCCGCGGGACACTTCGTCCCGCACCCCACAGTACCCCGAAGTGATGGTGCAATACGCTGGAGTCCGTGCATGACCGAAGCCGATTTTCAGGGCCTTGCCAAGCAGGGCTACACGCGCGTGCCGGTGGTCGCCGAGGCGCGCGCCGACTTGTACACGCCGCTCGCGGTATACCTGAAGCTTGCCGGCGGTCTCAACGGCGGGCCCAACAGCGGCCCCTACACCTACCTGCTCGAATCGGTGGTCGGCGGCGAGCGCTTCGGGCGCTATTCGTTCATTGGCCTCGCCTGCGCCGAACGCATTGAGGTGAGAGACGGTGTTGTGCGGCGGCTGTTGCGCGAGGCGCGCGGGCGGGATGTCGTTCTTGAGCGCGCCGGTAGCGAAGACGCGCCGGCCGACCCCTTTGAATATGTCCGGGCCTACCTCGGGCGCCAGCGCGTGGCGCCGGTACCCGCCGCACTGCGCTTCGGCGGCGGGCTGGTCGGCTACTTTGGCTACGAATCGGTCAGGCACATCGAGCCCAAGGCGCTCGCCGGCGGCAAGCCCGATCCCCTGGCAACCCCGGACATGCTGCTGCTCGTGTCCGACGAGCTCGCGGTGATGGACAACGTCCTGGGCAAGCTCTACCTGGTGCTCTATGCCGACCCGCGCGAGCCGGGCGCCTGGCGCGCCGCGCGCGAACGGCTCGAACAGCTGCGATCGCGGCTCGCATTGCAGCTGCCGGAGGAATTTTCACCCGGCCCGGTCGGGGAACATGAGGCCGGCCGGCAGGACCACCTCGAATGCAGCTTCACCGAAGCGCAGTTTCTTGCCGCGGTCAGGCGGGCGAAGCAATACATCTTCGCGGGCGATTGCATGCAGGTGCAGATTTCCCAGCGCAGCTCGCGCGCGTTCGCCGCGCCGCCGCTTGCGCTCTACCGGGCGCTGCGCGGCGTCAACCCCTCGCCCTACATGTACTACTTCGATTTTGGCGACCACCACGTGGTCGGCGCCTCGCCGGAAATCCTGGTGCGGCTCTCGGGCGACGCGATCACGCTGCGCCCCATCGCCGGCACGCGGCCGCGCGGCAAGACGCCCGAGGAGGACGCGAGAATCGCCGAGGAGCTGCTCGCCGATCCGAAGGAGCGCGCCGAGCATGTGATGCTGATCGACCTGGGCAGAAACGACGTCGGGCGCGTCGCCGCCACCGGATCGGTGCGCGTCACCGAGACCATGGCTATCGAGCGCTATTCGCATGTGATGCACATCGTCTCGAACGTCGAAGGCCGGGCGCGTCCGGGGCTCGATGCCATCGACGTGCTGAAAGCCAGCTTTCCCGCCGGCACGGTGACCGGCGCCCCCAAGGTGCGCGCGATGCAGATCATCGACGAACTCGAACCCGTCAAACGCGGTGTCTACAGCGGCGCGGTCGGCTACCTGGGCTTCAACGGCGACATGGATGTGGCGATCGCGATCCGCACCGCGGTGCTGAAGGACGGCCAGCTGCACGTGCAGGCGGCGGCCGGCGTCGTCGCCGACTCCGATCCGCACGCGGAATGGAAGGAAACACAGCACAAGACAAGGGCGATATTGCGCGCCGCGGAGCTCGCATGCTCCTCGTGATCGACAACTACGACTCGTTTACCTTCAACCTGGTGCAATACTTCGGCGAGCTTGGCAGCGAGGTGGTGGTGGTGCGCAACGACGAAATCTCCGTGGACGAGGTGGCGCGCCTGAAGCCGGCGCAGATCGTGATTTCGCCCGGCCCCTGCACGCCGAACGAAGCGGGCATTTCGCTGGCGGCAATCGGCAGGTTCGCGGGCGAAATACCGATCCTGGGTGTCTGCCTCGGCCACCAGGCGATCGGCCAGGCCTTCGGCGGCAAGGTGGTAAAAGCACAGCATGTCATGCACGGTAAAGTCTCGGGCGTGCGGCACGACGGCAAGGGCGTGTTCGCGGGGATTCCCGACGGATTCGCCGCGACGCGCTACCACTCCCTCGCGGTCGAGCGCGAATCGCTGCCCGCCTGCCTCGAGGTGACGGCGCAGTCGGAGGACGGGGAGATCATGGGCCTGCGCCACCGCACGCTGCCGGTCGAGGGCGTGCAGTTCCACCCCGAGGCCCTGCTGAGCGAACATGGGCATGCCATGCTGAAGAATTTTCTGCAAGGGAGAACGTCATGAACGGGAAAACGCTATGACCGGGAGAACGCCATGAAAATCGGCATCGCAGAAGCGATCCAGCGCACCGTGGAACACCGCGAGATTTTTCACGACGAAATGCTGCACGTGATGCGCCAGATCATGCGCGGCGAACTCACCCCGGCGCAGATCGCGGGCTTCATCATCGGCCTGCGGGTGAAGAAGGAAACCGTCGGCGAGATCGCCGCCGCCGCCCAGGTGATGCGCGAATTCGCCACCCTGGTGCCGCTGCAGGACCATCAGCACGTGGTGGACGTGGTCGGCACGGGGGGCGACGGCGCGCATACCTTCAACATCTCGACTGCCGCCACCTTCGTTGCTGCCGCGGCCGGCGCCAAGGTCGCGAAACACGGCAACCGCTCGGTTTCCTCGCGCAGCGGCAGCGCCGATGTGCTGGAGGCGCTGGGCGCGAAGCTGGACCTCGCGCCCGGCGAGATCGCGCGCTCGATCGAGACCGTCGGCGTCGGCTTCATGTTCGCGCCCAGCCATCATCCGGCGATGAAGCATGCGGCAGTGGTGCGCAAGGAACTGGGCGTGCGCACCATCTTCAACATCCTTGGTCCGCTCACCAATCCGGCCGGCGCGCAGAACCAGCTGATGGGGGTTTTCCACGTTGACCTGGTTGGCATCCTGACGCGCGTCCTGCAGCGCCTGGGCGCCAGGCACGTGATGGTGGTTTACGGCCGCGACGGCCTGGACGAGATTTCCATTTCGGGCGCGACCCTGGTGGGCGAGCTGGTCGAGGGCGAGCTGCGCGAATACGAGCTGCATCCTTCCCAATTCGGCCTGGAGGTGTACGACCGGCGCGCGATCCAGGTGAACTCGGTCGAGGAATCCAGGCAGATGATCCTCGCGGTGCTGGAAAACCAGCCCGGGCCCGCGCTCAACATCGTGCTGTTGAACGCCGGCGCCGCGCTCTACGTCGCGGGCGTCGCCAAGTCCCTGGAGGATGGGATTGACCGCGCACGCAAGGCGATCGCCGGGGGCGCGGCGCGGCAGAAGCTCGACGATTTCGTCGCCTTCACGCAGCAGCACGCCCAAACGGGCTGAGGCCGGATGGCGGACATTCTGGAGCGCATCCTCGCCAGGAAGCGCGAGGAGGTTGAAGCGGCCCGCCTGGCGGTGCCGCTCGCGCAAATCCAAGAGCGTGCCGCATCCGCGCCGCCGCCGCGCGATTTCACCGGCGCCCTGCGGGCGAGGATCGCCGCCGGCCGGCCGGCGGTGATCGCGGAAGTCAAGAAAGCGAGCCCATCGAGGGGCCTGCTGCGCGCGGATTTCGATCCGGCCGCGATCGCGAAGAGCTACGAGGCGGGCGGCGCGGCCTGCCTGTCGGTGCTCACCGACCGGGATTTCTTCCAGGGAGCGCACGCGCACCTTGCCCAGGCGCGCTCGGCCTGCGCGCTGCCCGTCCTGCGCAAGGATTTCCTCGTCGAGCCCTACCAGGTGTTCGAATCGCGCGCGCTCGGCGCCGATTGCATCCTGCTGATCGCCGCCGCCTTGGCGCGCCAGGACATGCAGGGGCTGGAAGCCAGCGCTCGCTCACTTGGCATGGCGGTGCTGGTCGAGGTGCACGATGCCGCCGAGCTCGAGTCGGCGCTGGCGCTGCAGACGCCGCTGCTCGGCATCAATAACCGCAACCTGCGCAGCTTCGAGACCACACTCGAAACGACGCTCGGACTGCTGCCGAAGATCCCCTCCGGCCGCATCGTGGTGACCGAAAGCGGCATCCTTACCCTCGCGGACGTACAGCGGATGCGCGGCAACGGTGTAGCCGCGTTCCTCGTGGGCGAGGCGTTCATGCGCGCCGCCGACCCCGGCGCCGCGCTCAAGGCGATGTTTGCGTGACCGCGACCAGCCGCAACTCCGGGACCGCGCGTGCCGGCGGTTCAGACCGGAAAGAACGCCTTGAGGACGAGCGCGACAATGCCGCCGAGCACCAGCCCCATCATCCACTTGAGCACCAGCAACTCGCGCTCGACGCGGCCGATGTCCGCCCGGATTTCCCGTTCAGGCCGATTGATGTCCGGTTTCGTGGCCAACTGCGAGTCCATCGCTTCGGAGAGGGCCGAGACCAGCGCTTCGGCCTCGGCTTTGGCTTGCGCTTCGGGCACGCCGGCGGCCTTCAGCTTCTCGACGAACTTGAGGGTATCGAACGTGATGGCAGCCACGCCGCGGAGTATAAGGCCGTCCGTCCGGGCGGTTCATCATCGCCGCACGGAATTGACCTGCGGCACCTGATGCGGCTGTTCGCCCGGCAGTGGCGGTAAAATGAGAGGCAACTGGTTCGTGTATCGCGAAGGAATCGACGATGCGTCCCTCCGCAGCCCTTGAACGCCACCGCGAGGCCGTCCGCGCAATTGCGGCGCGGCATCGTGTGCACAGCGTGCGCGTGTTCGGTTCCGTGCTGCGCGGCGAGGACGAGGATGGCAGCGATCTTGATCTGCTCGTCGAACCTACCGCGCAGACGACGCTGTTCGACCTGGCCGCGATTCAAGTCGAAGCGGAAGAGCTGCTTGGCGTGCGGGTGGATGTACTGACGCCGAAATCCCTGCCGGCGAAATTTCGCAATCGCGTGCTGGGCGAGGCGGTCCTCATATAAAGGATTTCGAGCGCTCCGGTGATGACTGATTTGCGCCGGAGCCGCCAGTGACGCATTCATGCTTGCCGGCCAGCCGAACGGGACCGGGCCGGCCGCACCGATGGCGCCTACACCCTTTTTGCCCTGATGGGCATTCAGCTTGATATCGCCTGCGTGTCGTATAGGCTAGCGCATATACCCCCTGATTCCTGGAGGCCAGGATGCCCGAAACACGGACTGCAAAACTGTTCAAAAACGGCTCCAGTCAAGCCGTTCGATTGCCCGCCGAATTCCGCTTTGAAGGCGAGGAGGTTTACATCACGCGCGACGAAGCAAGCGGCGACGTGGTGTTGTCCACCCGTCCGGGCGCGAAGACCTGGGGCGATTTTTTCGACCTGATGCGATCCGTCGACGTGCCGCCTGAATTCATGGCCGACCGTCCGATGAATGTCCCGCCGCTGGAGCGCAACCTGTTTGGCGAAGATGGCCGGTGACCATGCTGTACATGCTGGACACCGACACGGCGAGCACCATCGGTTGCATGTCGGGGCGCGTCAATTCCTGAAAATGACGACCTGAATCTGGCGCGGGTGCGTAAAGGCGCGCCATGACCGGGCAGCAACACGGATTGAGCCGCCGCCGAGCTCGGCTTTGATCCTTCCACGTTCTCGGTGACCAGGAGCCGGCGGCCCGAGGAGCGCGCGCGGTGATCGAGGCAGTCGTCGCCGCCGTCGCGAGCTCGGCAATGTCGAGATTCTGCGCGAGGGCGACACGCTCATCATGCGGCGCATCGTCGATCCGGTGAAATTCCGCAAGATCGCCGCCAAGGTGCTCGCCAACATGCCCAAACCCAGGAAGGGCGAGAGCATCGTCCGCGAACTGAACGAATCGCGCCATCGCGGCGGGCGGTGAGGTTCGTTCTGGAACCTGCAGGCCTTCGATGCGCTGTACTTCGATCTGGCGGCGGTGCTCGGGCTGCCGATCGCGACGCTGGACCACGGCGCCTCCGTCCAGGCGGAATTTCGCCATGTCACTTTTAACGGTTTGTTTCAAAAGAACTTTTTCTGTTGTTGCGTCATTGCAACAAACGCCCGTAAAACTGCGGATAATTTGACGTTTTTCTTGCTGGCGCGGGGCCCGCTGCCGCACAATCCTCACAACTTCTCATTGGAGAGGTTGAGTCGGACGGTGAAGTTGATCAAATCGTGCCCTCCGGAACATCAACGCAATCGGGAGATTTCTGAATGAATAAGAAACTTATAGCGGTCGCAGTGGCCGGCCTCTTCGCCGCGCCTGCCGCGTTCGCGCAGGTGACGATCTCGGGCAAGGTCCACGTGTCCTTCGGCCAGTACCACGTGGCCAACAGGATAATCGGAGGCACCGGGGGCAGCAGCGAGACGCAGGTTCGTGACGAGTCCTCCGCGATCGTCTTCTCAATGCGGGAAGACCTCGGTGGCGGGCTGGCCGCGATCGGCAGGTTCGACCTTCGCTTCGCCGCGCCTGACGGCGGCGTCGGCGGCAACAGCGGCGTGAGCTTCGTCGGCCTGACGAGCCCGCAATGGGGCACGCTGTCGTTCGGCAAGTTCGACCTCCACTACGGCAACCACGCCAGCTTCACTGGTACGCACGCCGGCCTGCAGACCAACCCGACGGCGCTGTTCGACATGGCGGCGGCGGGCTCAGCCGCCGCCGGTGGCTCGATCGGGAGCCAGACGCGCACCAACAACGCGATCCGCTACGGCTCGCCGAAGTTCGGCGACATGTTCGAGCTCAATGTGGCCTACTCCACGAACCCGACCCCGGCGAGCAACACCCAGGCGGTGACGATTGCCTGCAACGCTGCCGGTACTATCTGCACGCCCTCGGTAACGATCGCCAACCAGGCCGAGAACGACCTGCGTTCGACCGTGCGTAAGGGCTCCGCGTGGAACGTCAACCCCAAGCTCTATGGCAGGAACTGGGAAGCCGGCTATAGCTACTGGACCGCAATGCCGGATGTCGGTCTCAGCGCCATCAATACTGCTGCTGCCGCGCCCTTTGTCGCGACTCCTACGGGCGTCCTCAAGCAGCGCGGCGACTCGGTGTATGGCTGGTACAAGTGGGATGGTTTCCGGGCTGGTCTGGCGTGGAACAAATCGAGGGTCGACACGACGGCTGTCACGAATGTAGGTACAGCTGCCGCACCTATTCTCGTGGCCGGTGCGACGGCGCAGACGTCGAGACGTACGGTTTGGGGCGTTCCGGTCAGCTACAACTGGGGCAAGCACACCGTTTACGGCGACTACTACGCTGCCGGCCCGGACAGCGCCGCGGGGTTTGCCGGGTTGAATACCAAGGCGCGGTTCGTCGGCCTGACCTACGCTTACGATCTGTCCAAGCGCACCTCCGCTGCGGTGCACTATACCAAGATCACCAACCAGGCGAACGCAGCGTTCAACCTGTTCCAAGGCAGTGCCGGTCTGGCTGCGGGCGAAGATCCACGCTCGGTCCAGGTCAGCTTCGCGCACCGGTTCTAAGCCGTACCTTATTTCCGGGCTTCGGCCCGGTGCTCTACCGAACGGGCGTCGCGAGACGCCCGTTTTTTTTGTGCCGAGCATGTTTGACAGCTTGGAGGTGAGAGTCCTCTATCCAAGCTGATGGCGGTGAAGGATTAGCGAAGCGCAAGGGCGCCACCGCGAGGGGGCGCCGCAAGGAAGCGCGGAGCAAACCTGCGGCCTGACGGACTCACGCAGGCGCTCGCGACCTCAACTGCTCGAACCGCCCGGTGCGGACCCGCATGCCGGGTGGTGTGGGAGGGGTCGGTCAGGTAATCTGGCTGCCCCTATCCTGATTGCCATTGCCTATCGTTGCTGTATTGCATATAGTGAAACTTATGAGCGCGATCGCATTTGATACCCATGCTGTTGTTAAGAAACTGAAGGCCGCCGGTTTCACCGAAGAGCAGGCCGAGGCGCAGGCGCAGATTTTGTCCGATATCATAGACAACAGTCTGGCAACGAAACGGGATATCAAGGAACTTGAACGCTCAACCACACAACTGATCAAGGAGCTGGAGTACCGCCTGACCATCCGGCTGGGGGGCATGATGGTGGTCGCGGTGGGGATCGTGGCAACCTTGGTTAAATTGCTGTAAAGGAAATTGCTGTGAAGGAAGTCTCCAACGGGCGCCTTCGGGTGCCCGTTTTTTCGCCCGCCGATGCGCGGCGATGAGTGTGTGATGAACGGCGTTGCTTCCTAACAGGCTGTCGGCGACAGCTACCCGAGTTTAAGCGAACTGACCATCTCGCTGACAGTCACGATCTTCGTGTTGCCGCGCCGCCCGATTGCCAGCACGCCGGCTTTATCGCCCGTGACAAGGTAATCCGCCTGCCCGGCTTCCGCCATTCCGAGCAGGAAGTTGTCGGCCGGGCCGGCACAAGCCGCGATGAACTGAATACCACATCACGCAGAAAGAGGTGCTCGACATGCTGGACCCGGAGAGGAGTATCCGCCGGACGGCGGAAAGCCCGGGGGCGGCCCCTGAGAGGGCTGCGTTGGGCCGAGCTACCGCGCCCTGGCGCGGATTTCCCGAATCAAGACCTCGGTCGCGACCTCCAGGGCGCCGAACTGACTGGCGAAATCGAGCGCGTTCGCCCGCTCGATCATGCGCCCCATGTCCGAGGAGATGAGCCAGGCATCGCCGCGCGGATTGCATTCGATCACGAAAAGCTCGCCGGTGTCGGCATCGCGCACGATGTCGGTGCCGAGCAACGGTTGCTCTGGAAAGGCGCGATGCGCCCGCTCGGCGAGCGCGATCACGCCGGCGTCTTCGGCGAGCGAGTAGCGCGAGTCCTTCTTGTTCGAGACTACGCTGATCCCGCCCCTCGCCTTGAAGTCCCAGCGCGAGTCGAGCGGCACGTAGCCGTGGTCCGCTTCGCAGTGCCAGGCGAGGAGTGTCCTGCCGAACAGCGTGACCACCCGGTAGTTGACCGGCCATCTACCGGTGTAAACGAACCGTTGGGCGATCAGCGGCGCCTTGCGCGCCGGATGGTCTTGCGGATAGTTTTCCGGCGGCCGGTAGCGCACGCGGCCGGCGCGCTTGATGAAAATCTCCGCCCCCTTGCGGCCGAGTTCGGGCTTGACCACCACGTAAGGCCCCCATGCGGCGGCATCGAGCGCCGTCTCCGGTCCGATGCGCACCCACGCCGGCACGGGAATCCCGAGCCGCGCGAGCCTTTCGTACTGCTCGCCCTTGGGAAACTCGAATCCCTGGCAGACCGCCCCGCGCGGCGGGACGAACCGCTTGATCGGCATCGGCGAAACGGTAAGCGCCGGCGCATCCCGCTCGAACCTCGCGTCGGTCCAGGCGGTTTCCTTGGTGTCGACGATGAAGACGGCGATGTCGGGCGTGCGTGCGCCGATTCGCCGGGCGATTTCCTCATAGTCCGCCCGGTCCTGCTTGGTGCGCTGGTGCACCAGGATGAGATTCAACAGGGTGCGCGCCAAGCGCCGGTCGCGGACCGCATACGATAAGATTACCTCATGACCGCAGGAAAAATATCCCGGAATGTCCCAGAATGCGCCAGCTTGCGCCAGCGCGATGTGAACGGGGTGAAACGGCGATGAGCCGATTGGACAGCATGATCCGGCGATTGACGGCGCAGCGCGACATTCTGAATCGCGTTCCGCGCTCGCGCTGGCCTACGAGCGCCTGGACTATGACCAGGGCACGGTCGCGACTCCGACGGAGCGCAAAGAGAGTAACTGGTCGCTCGCCGGTGCGTTTCCGATGGGCAGCGGTGTGATCCTCATGCCCCGGATGCAAGGCTTGCCGCCGCGTTTTCCGGGCTCCAGCACGATGCGCTGCAAAAGGTTTTCGGCCGTCATGGTGGTTTCCTCCTCTCAGAATGGTACCGCAGCGCGCGCCCCGGTCGAGCAGCAGGTCGATTTCAACCCCTGCGTGGGTTCTCCAGAAGTATGCTGGTGAAAACGGGCCTGCCAGCTACTCGCGGCGCAGGATTTCCTCGACTACGAAGGTCTCCCAGCCTGCGCCTCGCGCCGGATGCGTGTCGAGCACGTCGAGCGACGCGATATTCAGAAGATGGTGCAGCAGTCCGGTGTCCCGGATGTAGACCTTGGGCGCTTTGGTCAGACGTTTGCCGACGTTCTCGTGGCATGGCGGCAGCCGGCGGATGTGCTACCATACTTGTACAATTGTTCGTTAATGCTTCGAATCATGAGTAACCTGGTCCTTGATACGTCGGCGGTAGTTGCGGTGGTCACCAATGAATCTCACAAAGAGCGGCTGGTGCAAGCCACGCTGGGCGCCGATCTGATCGCACCCTCCTCGCTGCCGGCGGAGGTCGGAAATGCTTTCTCGGCGATGTTCAAACAAAAGCGCATAGGGCTTGCGCAGGCCCTTACGGCGATCCAGGCATTTCAGGAGATCCCGATACGCTTGTCCGAGATCGATTTGGCGAGGGGGCTTGAGCTTGCCAAACAGCTCGGTGTGTATGCGTACGACGCTTATGTGATTGGGTGCGCGTTGAAGCATCGTTGCCCCCTCATCTCGTTGGATAGCGGGCTAATCGATGCGGCGCGGCGCGCGGGCGCGCAAATTGTTGAGGTGGAGCCATGAAGGTTTACACATATTCGGAGGCGAGGCAGAACCTGGCTGACCTGTTGGACGAAGCGCGGCGAAAGGGAACTGTCCACATCAAGCGCAGGGACGGACAGGAGTTCGTCATTACTCCCACGAGAGCGAAAGGATCCCCTCTTGATGTGCCGGGAGTCCGCTTGAATTTGACCGCCGCGGAGATCGTCCGTGCAGTGCGCGAAGGACGGGAACGATGAGCGGCCTTGCCGAGGTCCTGGTTCGATCGTTTGGATCATGACCACCGTCGCCTATCGGGTCTGAGTCTGACCGCGAAGCTGCACGACCTGATGGACAAGCGCCATGTCGCCGATCACCGGCCCTACATCCCGATCGGCGCGCCGGGCCGCGCAAGACTTCGAGAAGATCCGGCTGGAGTAGAGGCGTGAGGAGCAAGGGTCCGGTGGACGGGTTCATCGCGGCATTCGATAGCGCGTTGCGCGCGGTCGCCGGCGTGCATCGCGCCGGGCGCCCGTCGCCGGCGGGCGGCGTGGCCGAAGGCGAGCTCGATGCCGAAGCGCGCGCGCACGCCGCGGCGCTGATGCGCGTGAACCACGTGGGAGAGGTGTGCGCGCAGGCGCTCTACCAGGGCCAGGCCCTGACCGCGCGCGCTCCGCACAATCGGGAGGCGCTCGAACATGCGGCGCTCGAGGAACAGGACCACCTCGCCTGGAGCGCGCAGAGGATCGGCGAGCTTGGCGGCAGAACCAGCCTGCTGAATCCGCTCTGGTACGCGGGGGCGTTCGCCATGGGGGCTGCCGCGGGCGCACTCGGCGACCGCTGGAACCTTGCTTTCCTCGCCGAAACGGAACGCCAGGTCGAAGAGCATCTTGCCGGGCATCTCGACAGGCTTTCTCCCGGGGACCTGAAGACCCGCGCAGTGGTGGAGGCGATGCGCGCCGATGAAAAAAGCCACCGCGAGAGCGCGATCGCCCTGGGTGCCGCGCAACTTCCTGCACCGGTCAAGCTGGGCATGCGCGCGATGGCAAAGGTCATGACGCTCATCGCCCACCGCGTCTGAGCATGTTCCAGATCTATATCGGCTACGACCCGAACGAGACGGTCGCTTACCACACGCTGGCGCATTCCATTCTGCGGCGCGCCTCAATTCCCGTCAGCATAGCGCCCTTGATGCGCGCGCAACTGGGGGGCCTCTACACGCGTCCGCGCGGACCGACCGAGTCCACCGAATTCAGCCTGACGCGGTTTCTCGTGCCCATGCTGTCGCGCTATCAGGGCTGGTCGCTGTTCATGGATTGCGACATGCTTTGCCGCGCCGACATTGCCGGCTTGGCGGCATATACGGAGCGCTCCGGCGACAAGGCGGTTCTCGTCTGCAAGCATGACTATGTGCCGAAGACCGAGCGGAAATTTCTCGATCATGTGCAGACCAAATATCCCCGCAAGAACTGGTCGAGCCTGATGCTGTTCAACAACGCCCGTTGCGCCGCGCTTACGCCGCAATACGTCAACGGCGCGAGCGGGCTGGACCTGCACCGCTTCGCCTGGACCACGGACGAATCGATCGGGGAACTGCCGCGCGAGTGGAACTGGCTGGTCGGTGAGTACGACCACAACCCTGGCGCGAAAATCGTGCACTACACGCTGGGCGGCCCGTACTTCGACGAGTACCGCGATTGCGACCATGCCGAAGAATGGTTCAGCGAAGCACGCCTGATGAACCACGCGACCAATCGGGGAAAATCGGGACTCTGATCCCGATTTTTACTCCTCGATAATTTCGAAGTCCTGCGTGATTTCGGCGGTCCTGGCGAGCATCGCGGTGGCCGAGCAATACTTCTCGTGCGTCAGGCGCAGCGCCTGCTCGACAAGATTGCGCTTGAGATTCCTGCCGCGCACGACGAAGTGATAGTGGACCCTGGTGAACACCTTCGGATCGGCGGCCGCGCGTTCGGCCTGCAGCACAACCTCGCAAGCGGTGATTTCCTGGCCGTTTTTTTTCAGGATCACCACCACGTCGTAGGCGGTGCAGCCGCCGGCACCGGCGAGGACCACCTCCATCGGCCGCGGCGCGAGGTTGCGCCCGCCGCCCTCCGGGGCGCCATCCATGCTCAGCAGGTGGCCGCTCCCGGTCTCGGCGATGAAGGTCATGCCGTTGCCCCAGCGCACTGTGCAGTCCATGCCGCCCCCATCTTTAAAGTCATGATTTTAATGTCTTTACGGGTTGCTCTATTTTTTGATTCCTGAT
>JBCKKZ010000021.1:0-36138 GCA_038904015.1 Burkholderiales bacterium
GAAGCGATCGGCGAGGTCCTGCCGGCCGACAAGGCGGTGCACGTCAAGCGCCTGCAGTCCGAGGGGCGCAAGGTCGCCATGGCGGGCGATGGCATCAATGACGCGCCGGCGCTCGCGCAGGCCGACGTCGGCATCGCCATGGGCACCGGCACCGACGTCGCCATGGAAAGCGCGGGCGTGACGCTGGTCAAGGGGGATTTGCGCGGCATCGCGCGCGCGGCCCTGCTCTCTCGTGCCACCATGCGCAATATCAAGCAGAACCTTGCTTTCGCGTTCGGCTACAACGCGCTCGGGATTCCGGTGGCGGCAGGCGTCCTCTATCCGGTATTCGGCTGGCTGCTCAGCCCGATCATCGCCGCCGCGGCGATGAGCCTGTCCTCGGTGTCGGTGGTGATGAACGCGCTGCGCCTGAAGCGGGTGAGGTTGCGGTGAACCGGTTGATCTGGGTCAAAGCGCGCTTTGCCGTTATCGGGAGTAATATCGATTCATGCTTGCACGTAAGCGCCTGATAGGAGTTGCGAAGCTGGTTCTGGGCGCGATGCTCTTCGCCCAGGCGGCGCTGGCGCTCGCCGCTTGCGACTGGGGCCGGCCCGCTCCGGCGCAGGCCTTTGCCGCCATGGATGCGATGCCTTGCTGCCAGGACGACGAAGCAAGACCCGACGCTCTGGCCGGGACTGCCAATCTTTGCCTCATGCACTGCACGAGTGACGCGCAAAGCGTCGATACGTCGAAGCTGCTGGTTCCCACAGGTGTCCCGTTGGCCGTTCTGACTGTTCCGCCGGTACCCACGCCCGGATGCTTTGCATTGCGTGGCGTGCCTTTCGCTCGGCACGCCTTCGCGACCCCGCCTCTCACCATCCTGTTTCAGAACTTCCGGATCTGATCCCGCCGCCGCGCTCGCGGCGTCACGGGACGGGTTTTATTTTGCGCCGGTCGCCAACCGGCGCGCAACAGAATCGGAGGTTCTCATGTTTCGCCTGATTGGTTTTGTGGCTTTCGCTCTTCTCGCGGTGCAAATCAGCGCGCTCACGGCGGCGCCTGCGGCGGCCGCCGATAGACCCGTGATCACCGTATACATGAGCCCCACGTGCGGATGCTGCGGCGCGTGGGTCGAGCATCTCAAGAAGAACGGCTTCGGCGCGCGCGTCCACAACGTTCCGGACACGGCGCCCTACCGGGCAAAGTACGGCGTGCCGGAAGCCCTGGGTTCGTGCCACACGGCCGTCGCAGGCGGCTACGCGATCGAGGGGCACGTGCCCGCCGCCGACATCAAGCGCCTGCTGCGCGAGCGGCCGAGGGCCAAGGGGATTGCCGTCCCTGGAATGCCGATGGGCTCACCGGGGATGGAGGGCCCCCGCAAGGACCGGTATGAGACGCTGCTCTTTGACGCCAGCGGCAAGTACGTCGTGTTCGAGCGGCATTGAGCGCAATGCGCGAAACTGGTTGGCGAGCAATGAACGCCGCGACCCGGACCATTGGCGTGCTGCTCGCCGTGCTTGCACTCTCGCTGCGCGCCGAACCCTTGCTGTTCCACGATCACGGGCACGGACTTGCGTTCTCCTCCGACGGAAAGGCGCTGCTCGCGCCAAGCGACAAGGGTCTTGCGGAGTACCGGGATGGCGCATGGTGGTCGGAAACGGCCGGACCGATCAGCGGGTTCTCCGGTTTCTCCGTCACCGAACGCGCCATTTATTCGAGCGGCCGTGCGCCGGCGGGTTCGAAACTGCGCCATCCTCTCGGCCTGGTCCGCAGCACCGATGGCGGCCGGACCTGGCAGTCCCTCGCGCTCGCGGGCGAGGCGGACTTCCACCTGCTGGCGGCCGGCTACAGCGCGAACGCAATCTACGTGCTCAACGCGCAGCCGAACTCCGCGATGCCCGCGCCTGGCCTTTACGTGACGCTCGACGAGGGCAAGAGCTGGCGGCGCGCCGCCGCGCGCGGCCTGGCGGGCGAGATCCACGGTCTTGCGGCGCATCCGCGCGAGGCTGGCACGATCGCGGCGGGAACCGGCAAAGGGCTGTTTCTCTCGCGCGACGGGGGCGAGCGCTTCCGCAGGCTCGACCGCAGGGAGCCGGCCACGGCGGTCGCGTTCGATCTCGGCGGCAGGCTGCTCTACTACGCCCGCGCGCTCTCGAACCAGGTGGTTGCGACAGAGCTCGATGGCGGCGGGCGCAGGACGCTGCGCCTGCCGCGGCTGCGGCTCGACTACGTAACCTGCCTGGCGCAAAGCCCGAAGGACGAACGCGTACTCGCCTTCGCGACGCGCCGGCGCGACGTTTACTTGAGCGCCGACGGCGGACGCTCGTGGCGGCGGATCGCGGAGGAGGGAGACGTCCGCGAATCGACCACGGACAAAGACACAAGATGAGATCGATTCGGCAATGCGCGCTTGAGGCCTGCCGCGCCGCCGCGGAAACCGAAGCGGCAATCATGAAATGCCACGAAGTGCCGAAGCGCAAGCCGTGGCGATAATCCGCACTGTCATGGAGGTCCCAATGTTCATCCGACGCTCTATCGTCTTCGCTTCCGCCGCGCTGTTCACGTCGCTGGCGTATCCGCAAGTCATGATGCGCGACGCGGCGACGGCGGGCGACGCCGCCGTCGCTCTGAAACAGCTGATCGCGGAGGCTCTGAAAAACAACCCAGAGCTCCAGGCCGCTCGCAGCGAGGCCGAGGCCGCACGCCAGCGCATCGCGCCGGCGGGCGCGCTGGACGACCCGATGCTCGAGGCGGGCCTGCTGAACGTGCCGGCGACATCGTGGAGATTGAACCGCGAAGAGATGACCATGAAGATGCTCGGGCTGTCGCAGAAATTGCCTTCGCCCGGCAAGCGCGCGCTGCGGCGGGAGGTGGCGGCGAAGGACGCGGAGGCGGTGGAGCAGGGTTATCGCGAGACGTTGAATCGCGTCGTGCGCGAAGTGAAGCTTGCCTACTTCGATCTCGGCCTCGCGGCGGAGACCGCGCGGCAGCTCGGCGACACCCAACTGGTGCTCGAACAGTTCCTGCGCATCGCGGAAGGCCGCTACAGCGTCGGTCAGGGCACGCAGGCCGACGTGCTCAAGGCGCAGACCCAGCTCGTCAAGATGTCGGAGGAGTTGCTGCGCATGCAACGGGAGATTCCCGTCATGGAAGCCGAGTTGACGAAGCTCCTCGGGCGCGCCGGCGCCGCGGCGCCGATTGCCGCGCCGCTGCCGCAGGTGCGTGAGACGGGTTTCGATCTGGGCTCGCTGCGTGAAGCCGCGCTGCGTCAGCGGCCGCAGCTCGCCGCGCTGCGCACCATGATCGACAAGGGCAACAGCGCGCTCGAGCTCGCGCGCAAGGATTACAACCCGGATTTCGACCTGCGGTTTTCGTACGGCCAGCGGGACAACGCGCCCGACGGGATGAGGCGCTCGGACATGTTCAGCGTTAGCGTCGCGATCAACCTGCCGATCTGGCGCAAGGACAAGCTCGAGCCGCGCATTGCCGAGGCTCACGCGATGCGCGATCAGGCCACGAGCCTGTACCAGGCGCAGCAGAACGAGGTGTTCGCGAAGCTGCGCCAGCAGGCGGCCATCGCCGAGCAGAGCCGAAGATCGGCCCACCTCTACGACACCGCGATCCTGCCGCAGGCCGCGCTCGCGGTCGAGTCCGCGCTCGCATCCTACCGGGTGAACCGCGCCGACCTGCTGATGCTGCTCGATGGCCAGATGAGCCTGTTCAACTACCGGATCGGGCGCGCAGCGGTGGTGGTGAACTTCAACAAGGCGCTGGCGGAGATCGAGTTGCTTACCGGCGCATCGCAACACTAGGCGGGAAACGGGAAAGAGGCATCCGATGAAACGAGCACTTTCGATTCTCATTGCCGCCGGCCTGGTCGCGGCTTCGCTTGCCGCGGGCTACTGGTGGGGCGCGAGCAAGTCAGCTCACGTTCCTCAAACGACGACCGTCAAGTCAGAAGGCGCTGGCAAGGGCCGCATCCTCTACTACCGCAACCCGATGGGTCTGGCGGATACCTCGCCGGCCCCAAAAAAGGATTCCATGGGGATGGACTACATCCCGGTTTACGAGGGCGAGGAGCCGCAGGGGCCAGAGGTGAAGATCAGCCTCGACAAGGTGCAGAAGCTCGGCGTGAGAACCGAAGCCGCCGCGCTGCGCAACCTGTCCCGCACCGTTCGCGCCGTGGGAACGATGGAGGTGGACGAGCGCGCGCTGCGCACGGTCGCGCCGCGGTTCGAAGGCTGGATCGAGCGCCTGCATGTCAACGCCACCGGGCAGCTCGTGCAGCGCGGGCAACCCCTGATGGAGGTCTACAGCCCGGATCTCATCGCCGCGCAGCAGGAGTACCTGGTCGCCACGCGAGGCGTGGCCGCGCTGAAGGACGCCAGCCCGGAAATCCAGGCGAGCATGCGCAGCCTCGTCGAAGGCAGCCTGCAGCGGTTGAGCAACTGGGGGATCGGCGAACAGGAGCTCGCGCACTTGCGTTCGGAAGGCAAGCCGCGCAATACGATCACGCTGCGTGCTCCGGCGAGCGGCGTGGTGCTCGAGAAACCTGCGGTGCAGGGCATGCGCTTCATGCCAGGGGAGATGCTTTTCAGGATCGCCGATCTGTCCTCGCTCTGGCTGCTCGCCGACGTTTTCGAGCAGGACCTCGGCCTGGTTCGCCCGGGGCAGGCGGCAAAGGTCAGGGTGAATGCCTATCCGGACAAAGTGTTCGAGGGGAAAGTGGCGTTCGTGTATCCCACCGTCACGGCCGAAACCCGCACCGCCAAGATACGCATCGAAATGCCGAACCCCGGGCAGCTTCTCAAGCCCGCGATGTACGCCAGCGTCGAGCTCTCGACCGGACAGCAGCGTGCGCCGCGGCTGTCGGTGCCCGATTCGGCCGTCCTGGACAGCGGCACGCGCCAAATCGTGCTGGTGCGCCGCGGCGAGGGGCTGTTCGAACCGCGCGAGGTCAAGCTCGGTATGCGGGGAGACGGCTACGTCGAGGTGATCGAGGGAATCAAGCAAGGCGAGGACGTCGTCGTCAGCGCCAACTTCCTCATCGACGCGGAAAGCAACCTCAGGGCCGCGGTCGGCGGGTTCGGACACGGCGCCAAGCCGGCGGCAGCGCCTGCCGGTGCGCCGAAAGCGCATGCCGCCGAGGGAACGGTGGAGAGCGTGGATGCCAAAGCCGGGTCCGTCAGCATCGCCCATGGGCCGGTGCCGAGCCTGAAATGGCCGGGCATGACCATGGAATTCAAGGTCAAGGACCCGGCGCTGCTGCAGGGCATGAAAGCGGGCGCGAAGATCAGCTTCGAGTTCGTCGAGCAGGCACCCGGAGAATGGCTGGTCGTTCGCAGTACTCCGCTCGCCGGCGCGCGCGACGCGCACAAGGGGCGCTGACATGCTGAACCGCATCATCGAATGGTCGGTGCGGCATGTTTTTCTCGTGCTGCTCGGGACGTTCTTCTTCGTGGCCTGGGGCATCTATGCGCTCGTCAAGACCCCCATCGACGCGATCCCTGACCTGTCGGACGTCCAGGTCATCGTCTACACGGAATATCCGGGGCAGGCGCCGCAGGTGGTGGAGGACCAGGTCACGTACCCGCTGACCACGGCCATGCTGAGCGTGCCGCGCTCGAAAGTCGTGCGCGGTTTTTCCAACTTCGGCGTGTCGTTCGTGTACGTCATCTTCGAGGACGGCACCGACATCTACTGGGCGCGCTCGCGGGTGCTCGAATACCTGAACTTCGCGGCGAGCCGGTTGCCGAGCGGCGTCACGCCTTCGCTCGGCCCGGATGCGACCGGGGTCGGCTGGGTTTACCAGTACGTGGTCACCGCCAGGGATCGCACGCTCGCCGAATTGCGTGCCATCCAGGACTGGTACGTGCGTTACCAGTTGACCAAGGCGCACGGCGTGGCGGAAGTGGCCAGCGTGGGCGGCTTCGTGAAGACCTACCAGGTTACGGTCGACCCGCGGCGCCTGCAGGCCTACGGCATAGCGCTCAAGAGGGTGGCTGAGGTCATCAAGATGAGCAACCGCGACGTCGGCGGGCGCGTGGTCGAGATGGCGGAGACCGAGTTCATGGTGCGCGGCAAGGGCTACCTGCGCGGGTCGAGCGACCTCGAGAATCTGGTCGTCAAGGCGCAGCGCGGCACTCCGGTGCTGTTGCGCGACGTCGCCCGCGTCGAACTCGTTCCGGACGAGCGCCGCGGCATCGCCGAACTGAACGGCGAGGGAGAGGTGGTGGCGGGCATCGCGGTGGCGCGCTACGGCCAGAACGCGCTCGAGGTGATCCACAACCTGAAGGCCAAGATCGCCGAGATCGCGCCGGGCCTACCGGAAGGGGTCAGCATCGAACCGGTTTACGACCGCTCCGACCTGATCCACCGCGCCATCGACAATCTGACGCGCACGCTGCTCGAGGAAAGCCTGGTCGTGGCGCTGGTGTGCATGGTGTTCCTGCTCCATGTCAGGAGCGCGCTGGTGGCGATCATCATGCTGCCGATCGGCGTGCTGATCGCCTTCATCGCGATGCGCTTGCTTGGCCTCAATTCCAACATCATGAGCTTGGGCGGCATCGCGATCGCCATCGGCGCGATGATCGATGCCGCGATCGTGATGGTCGAGAATGCCCACAAGCATCTGGAGCGCTTGGAGCCCGGCGGATCGCGCCTGGAAGCTATCATCGCGGCGTGCCGCGAAGTAGGGCCGGCGCTGTTCTTCAGCCTGCTGATCATCACGGTGTCGTTCCTGCCGGTATTCACGCTCGAGGCGCAGGAAGGGCGCATGTTCGCGCCGCTCGCCTATACCAAGACCTTCGCCATGGCGGGTGCTGCGCTGCTCTCGATCACGCTGGTGCCGGTGTTGATGCTGCTGTTCATCCGCGGCCGCGTGCTGCCCGAACGCCGCAATCCGGTGAGCCGGTTCCTGATCTGGATCTACCGCCCGGTGATCGCCTGGGTCATGCGCTGGAAAAAGCTCACCATCGCCGCCGCCATTACGGTGCTGGGGCTGTCGCTATTGCCCGCTCTCAAGTTCGGCACCGAATTCATGCCGACGCTGAACGAGGGCACGCTGCTTTACATGCCCTCCAGCCTGCCGGGGATGTCGGTCACCAAGGCGGCCGAGGTGATGCAGATCCAGAACCGGATCATCAAGAGCTTCCCCGAGGTGGCGTCGGTGTTCGGCAAGGCCGGGCGCGCCAACAGCGCCACCGATCCGGCGCCTATCGAAATGTTCGAAACGGTGATCAACCTCAAGCCGGAAAGCGAATGGCGCCCCGGCATGACGGTGGACAAGCTCATTGCCGAGCTCGACCAGGCGCTCCAGATACCGGGGATCAGCAATGCCTGGACCATGCCGATCAAGGCGAGGATCGACATGCTGGCCACGGGCATCCGCACGCCGATCGGCATCAAGGTGTTCGGCAAGGACTTGGAAGGGATGGAAAAGTTGGCCAAGCAGATCGAGGCCGTCGTGAAAACGGTGCCGGGCACCACCAGCGCCTATGCCGAACGCCTCACGGGCGGTTATTACCTCGACATCGAGCCCGACCGGCTGGCTCTGGCGCGCTACGGTCTTGCCGTCGGTGATCTCCTGGATGTGGTCTCGATGGCGCTGGGCGGGGAGATGGTGACCACGACCGTCGAGGGACGCGAGCGCTTCGCCGTGACGGTGCGCTATCCGCGCGAGCTGCGCAGCGACCCGCAGGCGATCGCCACCCAGGTGCTGGTGCCGGTCATGGGAGAAACCATGATTCCGCTCGGACAGGTGGCGCGGGTCAGTCTGGTCAAGGGGCCGCCCAGCATCCGCACCGAGGACGCGCTGCTGTCGGCGTACATCTTCGTCGACATCCGCGGCCGGGACATCGGCGGCTACGTCGCCGACGCGCAAAAGGCGGTGCGCGAGCAGGTTCAGTTCCCGCCCGGCTATTACATCACCTGGAGCGGACAGTTCGAATACATGCAGCGCGCGATCGAAAGGCTCAAGCTGGTGGTGCCGCTGACGCTCCTGATCGTGTTTGTCCTGCTGTACCTGAATTTCAACCGCATCACCGAGACCCTGATCGTGATGCTCGCGGTGCCCTTCTCCCTGGTCGGCGGCGTCTGGCTCATGTACCTGCTCGACTACAACCTGAGCGTCGCGGTGGCGGTGGGATTCATCGCGCTGGCGGGCGTGGCGGCGCAGACCGGCATAGTGATGCTGATCTATCTCGATCACGCCTGGGAGCGGATCAAGGCCCGGCGCGCGAGCGAGGGCAAAACGCCTTCGGTGGCCGACCTTTACGAGGCGGTGATGGAAGGCGCCGTGGAGCGGGTGCGCCCGAAGATGATGACGGTGGTGGCGATCACGGCCGGCCTGCTGCCCATCATGTGGTCCACCGGCACCGGCTCCGAGGTGATGCGCCGCATCGCCGCGCCGATGGTGGGCGGGATGGTCTCGGCGACGATCCTCACGCTCGTTGTGATTCCTGCGATCTACGCGCTGGTCAAGGAATTCGGCATTCGCCGGGCGGCTCGGTGAGCCAGCGGCGCCTCGCACGCAGAGGGAATCTTGCCAAATGAAAGTTAGAGGTTCGTACCTGTGTGCGGCCGCCGCGCTGCTTCTGGCGGGGTGCGGCGAGGGGCCCCCGCGCGCCGATCCGGCAAACGCCGCGCAGGTCGCGCTGGGCGCCAAGGTCTACGCGCAGCATTGCGCGGCCTGCCACGGCGCGCGCCTCGAGGGGCAGCCCGACTGGCGCAAGCGGCTTCCCAGCGGCCGCCTGCCCGCGCCGCCGCACGACGATTCCGGCCACACCTGGCACCACCCGGACGAGGTGTTGTTTGGCATCACCAAGCACGGGCTGGTGCCGCCCTACGCGCCCGCCGGCTACGAATCGGACATGCCGGCCTACGCCGGGCGGCTCGCCGACGAGGAAATCTGGGCCGTGCTCGCCTACATCAAAAGCCACTGGTCGAAGCAAGCGATGCAGGCGCGCGAGGAAATGCTGCGCAACCGCTAACAGATTTGCCTTCCTGCGTCGCCGAATGAACGAAGGAGTTCGGCGCAGGTCCATAGCAGGAGGCCAATGCCCCGGTCTTTTACTCACAGGAGTAATGCCATGAAATCGCTTTTGTTCGCACTGCTCGCCGCTGCAACGCTCGCCGCCGGATTCGCGGTATCGGCTGCTTCGCCCGGCGCGGGCGCGTCGCACTTCGCGCTCGGCGTGGTGCAGGACGTGGACCGCGCCGCGCGCGTCGCGACCATCGCGCACGAGTCGATCGAGAGCCTCAAGTGGCCGACGATGACGATGCAGTTCTCGGTCGCGGACGCGGCGCTCTTCGAGCGCCTGCCCGCCGGCCGGCAGGTCGCGTTCGAATTCGTCGCCGCGGGCGGCGGTCACCGCATCGTGAACGCGATTCCGCTCGCGCAAGCCCCGGCCGCGCCCGCAGCCGGGGGCGGCCGCCAGGGCATGGGGATGCACGGCGGCATGGGCGGCGACATGGCCGGAATGAGGAAGATGTGCGACGAGATGATGGGCGGCTCGCGCAAGCACTGATACTGGCCGGGTCGGAGATCGTCCTCCGGTTCAAGCGGCTGGTCGCGGCGAACCTCGGGCCGGGAGTCGCGATCGTCAACAGTATCGGCGGCGGCGATCGAATACGCCGGCGCTGCCGGAAGTTGACGCGGGCGAGGAGCGCGTGAATCGCAGGGAGTTTCTCGTTCTTGCGGGCGGCGCGGCGCTGGCTGCTGGCGCACCGCGACGGGGTCGCGCATCCTGCGGGCGGCGCCGGCGATGCAATCGCTCGTCGGCGCGGGATATCCGCAGACCGAGGTGTGGTCGTATAACGGCGCGGTTCCCGGTCCGGAGCTGCGCTTTCGCCAGGGCGAGCGGCTGCGCATCGAGGTCGAGAACGCGCTCGATGTCGAAACCACGGTACACTGGCATGGGGTGCGCCTGCCGAACGCGATGGACGGCGTGCCGCACCTGACGCAGGCGCCGATCGCCGCGCGCGGTGGGCGCTTCGTGTACGAGTTCGATCTGCCCGATGCGGGCACCTACTGGTATCACCCGCACCTGGGCAGTGCCGAGCAAGTGGCGCGCGGCCTGTACGGCGCGCTCGTCGTCGAGGAAGCCGAGCCGCCCGCGGTGGACCGCGACCTCGTCTGGGTGCTCTCGGATTGGCGCCTGGAGCGCGAGGCGCGCATCGTGCGCGATTTCGGCAATTTCATGGACGCAAGCCACGCCGGGCGCATCGGCAATACCGTCACCCTGAACGGCCGCATCGGCGGCACGTTCGAGGTGCGCGCCGGCGAGCGCCTGCGGCTGCGGCTGGTGAACGCCGCCACGGCGCGCATTTTCGCGCTCACGTTCGAGGGCCATGCGCCGAGCGTGATCGCGCTCGACGGCCAGCCGGTGGCGCCGCATGCGCCGGAGAACGGCCGCGTCGTCCTCGGCCCAGGGATGCGCGCCGACCTGATCCTCGATTGCGCCGCCGCGCCCGCCAGCCGCCACCGCGTGATCGACGATTTCTACCGCCGGCGCGCCTACCGCCTGCTCGATCTGGCCTATGCGCCGGAGGCGCCGCTGCGCGGCGCGCCGCCCGGGCCGGTGCCGGCGCTCGCGCCCAACGCGATCCCCGAGCCGGACCTCGCGCGCGCCGAGCGCCACCGCGTGCGCTTCGAGGGCGGCATGATGGGACGCATGCCGATGGGCCGGATGCGCCACGGCATGGCGTGGCTGGTGAACGGCAAGCCCGTCGCCGAGCACGAGCATCGCCACGAGCCGCTGTTCACGCTCGCGCGCGATCGCTCCTGCGTGATCGAGTTCGTCAACGACACCTCCTGGCACCACCCGATCCACCTGCACGGCCACGTCTTTCGCGTACTCACGCGCAACGGCAGGCCCGAAGCCTACCGGCCTTGGGCCGACACCGTGCTGCTCGATCCGGACAGCCGGGCCGAGATCGCGTTCGTCGCCGACAACCCGGGCGACTGGATGCTGCATTGCCATGTGCTCGAGCACCAGGCGAGCGGCATGATGGCCGTGGTGCGCGTGGCATGAAGCGCGCGCAGCGAGAGTGAACCGACCCGGCCGGCTTCGAACTGAGGCGATCATGCGAATTCCTCCCAAACCGTTTTCGCTGATCGACGATCCGCATGTCGTACGGCGCATCCTCAATCACCTGGGACGCTGGGCGCCCGAGCCCGCCGGGCCTGGTCCGCCCGCGCCGCAGTTGCGTCGCGGCGAGCGGGAATCGGGCCATTTGACGTAAGGAGCGTTGCGGATCGGGTGAACGCATGGGCAAAATGCTCCCGGGCGCAACAACTGCGAGCCCTGAATCGGTGCGCAACCGCTGCGGTGGGCGGGATGCACCAGAAGAGCGAGATTGGTTTTCCTATCCGTCAGAGTTGCAGCACGTCACCAAGCGCTACGGCGAGCGGGTAGTGATCGATGATTTCTCGTGCGTCATCCAGCGTGGCGATAAGCTGGGCCTTATCGGCCCTAATGGCTGCGGCAAAACCACGTTGTTGAAGCTGATACTCGGCGAGCTCACGCCCGATTCCGGCACGGTACGTGCGGGGACGCGGCTTGCGGTTGCCTACTTCGACCAGTTCCGTTCGCAACCCGCCCGGAGTCCACTTATAAATCGGGGAAAGCTGTTCAAACAACCGGAGCCACTTCTCTACGGCTGCGCCGGTAAAATGAACGCACTGATACCCAATGGGAGTCTTGTCGTTCATGCATGATTTCTGGCGCGGCTGCGGCTACAGCCTCCTCGGCCGCGGACCCGAAGGCCGCCTGGTGGTGACCGACGACTACCTGCGCGCGTACTTCAGCCGTCCCGAGCTCGCGCCTGTAGCCGAATCGTGCGCTGCCGAGCGCGCCGTGCACGCTGCACTGATGGACGCGCCACGCCGGGCGTTCGTAGAGCACGAGCTTGCGAAAATAGCCGACGACGACGCGCGCGAAAACTACCGGATCATGCTGCGCTTTCGCGACCAGTTGCTCGAGTACCCGTCACTGGAATCGTTCTACGCAAGTCTGTTCGAGCGCGACGTTGCGGTGCCGCCTTTGCTGATCGATCAGACGGTGCAGGTGATCCTGCGCCACATTCTCGACGGTACGGACGACGCTCTGCAGGCGCGCGCGGCGGAGATTTTCTTCCGCCGGCAGTCTGCGAGTTTCGACGATGGAGCCATCAGGCTTGCCGACTCCGAGACCGTGCAGATGCATGCAGCCAGCGGCGGACTGGGTTCGATAGGCCAGCTCCTGGTGGAAGCTAAAACGCCGCTGCGCACAATAGAGCTCGACGTCCTCGATACGACGACGCAAGCCGAGTACTGGCAGCGCGACGAGCGCTTCGACACGGTATTGACCGTCAACCGCACGCACGCCGGCTGCGCGGCGTTATGCCGCGTGCTCGAGGCCTGGATCGAGCATTTTCACGGCACGCCGGTGACGGTGCAGCCTATAGCCGAGATCCCCGACGAAGACTGGCTGTGGCATGTAGGCCTCGATGCGGAAGCGAGCGCGATGCTGAACGAAATCTATAACGGCGACGAGGTCGATGCCCAGCGCATGAAGCGCATCGTCGGGTTGTTTCGTGTCGAGTTTCGCAATCCGTCCGACGTGCGACCCGAACTCGGCGGGCGTCCCGTGTTCCTCGGGCTCGCCGTTACGCCTGACAACGTTTTGCGGATGAAGCCGCAGAACCTGCTCGTCAACCTGCCACTGGCGAGACGCGCGTAATGAGCGCGCCGTCGCAGCGGCTGCGGCAGATGGTCGCGGGACCGGATGAGGCCATCAACCTCGCCGAGGCGGCGTTATGGATCGCGTGTCTGGAGTATCCGGCGCTTGATGTGGCTGCGTACCTCGATTGCATCGCGGACATGGCGGAGGTGCTGAAGAAGCGCCTGCGCCCCGATATCAGCGCGGCCGACACCATTGTCATGCTCAACCGCTACCTGTTCGACGAGCTGGGTTTCTCAGGCAACACAGCCGATTACTACGACCCCCGCAACAGCTTTCTGAACGAAGTGCTCGATCGCACCCGCGGCATACCGATCACGCTGGCCATTCTCTACATCGAAATCGGGCGGCGCGTCGGATTGCCTTTGCACGGCGTCTCGTTTCCCGGGCACTTCCTCGAAATGCTGCCGGTGGCGCACGATGCGGACACCGTGCGCCAGAAAATCGTCGAAGCCCAGGCGATTGCCGCGCGGCTGAACTGAATAACTTGTTGCTGACCCTCACAGCATTGTTCTGGGCTGGCAATGCCGTGCTCGCGCGCGGACTGCACCATCTGCTGCCGCCGGCAACCATGGCGTTCTGGCGCTGGAGTAGGAATGTTGTCGGCGCGGGTTGCTCGCCGGGCGCGGCGTGGGCGTGCTGCCTGCCCGGCATGCGTCTGCATGGAATCGATCCACAGCGCTTCCCGGAGGACGGGTCATGAAGGTGTCCCGCGTGCGATGGCATTAGGATGTTCCATGCAAACTCCGAAACGCTGGCTGGCGCTTCTCGTCAGCGCCTTGACAATCGCTGCTGCGGCGGGCGGCTGCGAGCGAGCGTCTGCGCCGGAGCAAACGGCGACCCGCGCCCCAGACGTGCGTTACGAGCCCACGCCGCACGATGTCGTGGCGGAGATGCTGAAATTCGCGCAGGTCGGCGCGAACGACGTCGTTTACGATCTGGGCTGCGGCGACGGACGGATCATGATCGCGGCTGTGAAGCAGCTCGGCGCGCGAGGCGTCTGCGTGGACATCGATCCGCAGCGCATCCGGGAGAGCCGGGCGAACGCGCAGCGCTCGGGCGTCACCGAGCGCGTCCTCTTTCTGGAGCAGGATTTGTTCGAGACCCGCCTTGGAGACGCGACGGTCGTCACGCTGTTTCTCTCGCCGGAGGTGAACCTTAAGCTGCGGCCGAAATTGTGGCGGGAGCTCAAACCCGGCACGCGCGTCGTCTCCTATGTTCACGACATGGGCGACTGGACGCCGAAGGAAGTAAGAAACGTGGAGGGAACGTATGGCCCGCGCAAGCTCTATCTTTGGATCGTTCCGCCGGTTTAGCGCCCGTGCAAAGGCGGTTGTGCCTCAATAGCGGGCCGCGCAAGAGCGATGCTCGGCCTGAACCGGCGGGCAGGGCACGCTGCCGTAACTGCAGAACACGCAGCAGTCGCCCGGTTTCGGCTTGAGGCGGGCGCCGCAGCCGGGACAGTCCCAGAAAAACAGGCAGGTATCCTCTGGCATTCTCTCGGCGCGTGGGCAGTCGGCGCGCTCGAGAGCCTGAAGGTGTTCAGCAATTACCAGCGCGCCTTCGAGGTTGCGGGCGGAGTGGTGCTCATCCTGTCCGGGCTGTACATGCTGAATGCGTTCTTCATCGTGATTCCCGCGCTCGCGGTATGAAATCATCTGGACCAGCCGTGCGCAGGTCCGAGAGCGCGACCCCTTGCCACCACAGGGCGAAGGCGCCGATGCCGGCGACGCTCAGCATGGTCGCTCCCCAGACGATCAGCGCCATGGCGAGCGCGGGTTCCTCCGCGACGCCGAACAGTCCGAGCGCGAACACCGCGCCGATGAGGAAGCCGCCGATGATCCGGGCGAAATGCCCGAGGATGACCAGAAAGCCGAGAAACACTATCAAAAACAGGTACTGCCCCGGGCGCAGCACGACGCCCAGGGCGAGTCCCGCCCAAAGGAAATGCGTGGCGGCGATAAGTTTGATTATCACGGTCGCAAGCACGATGCCGAGGCCGCGCCAGAATTCGCGCGGCCAGATGATGCCGGCCGCGAAGGACGCGGCAACCCGCTGAACCGGCTTGGCAAAACGAGCCGGCAGACGATCGAGAAGGCGTGTGAGCCGGCCGCCGCTGCGCAGCGCCTCGCGCCGATACGCCACCAGGGCGAAGAGCAGCAGGGCGAAGAGCACCATGCTGCCTGCCGCCCCCCAGGTCAGTCCGGCGCGGATGCCGCCGCTCGGGTCGGGAAAGATCACGAGGAGCAGCGCAACCGGCACCAGACAGGCGAAGACGATGCCGTCGGTCAACCGGTCGAGCGCCACGGTGGCCAATACGCCACTCGTCGTCAGCCCCTCGCGGCGGGCGATCAGCCAGGAGCGCGCCAGGGCGCTGAGGCCGAAGGGCGCGAGCATGTTGATGAGGTAGCCGGCCATGATCGCGCCGAGCAGGGGAAGCGTGCCGATGGGCCGCATCGGGTAGAGAAGCTGGCGCCATTTCCAGGCACGCACCCATTGCTCGGCGACGATCGCGAGCGGCACCAGCAGTAAATAGCGGCCATCGGCGCCGGCAAGGACGTCAAGAAACTGGTTGAGGTCGAAGCGCCGCAGCACCCATGCGAGCGCCGCGATGCCGGCCAGTGCGCCGAGCCACGGCCACCACCGGCGCCAGCGGCTCCCCGCCGCGACCTGCGTCACTCTCTCGCCTCGACGCGATCGAGGAAAGCGATGTAATCCGCCGGCAGCCCGCGCTGGCGCGCCGCTTCGCGGAGCAGGTTCAGGTAGCCCGTTCCCGGCCGGCCTTCCGGAGCCGCATGCGGCACCTTAAGGCTGTCGGCTGCCCTGCGCAACGCGAAGGCGTTCGGTGTCACTCAGCGCCGCGGCTGAAGCAAACCATTCGCCGTTGCAGTCTCGCGCAGCCGCGCGCACTGCGCGTGCGAAAGCAGCGTGTTCTCCGCCGCGGTCTCCTCCCGCATCAGGTTGCCCGCGTCCTCCGAATGCTCTCCGCTGTCCATGAGCACATGCACCAGTTCGTGCGCGAGCGCGAGTCCCAGGTCGCGCGTGCCGCGCGTTACCCACACGGTGTCGGCGAGCTCCGGCCGAGTGCGGCTGTTGGCTCGCCCGATTGCCTCGGCGTCGAAGGCCGGGCGCTGGCGCGTGCCGGCGACGAAGTAGACGGCAGGCTTGGCCAGGGCCAGCGCGCGAACCAGTTCCCGCGACGATGGCGTGTGGAAATCGCGAAAGCGCTCAGGTGCGCTGACGCGTACCAACTCCGCCTTCTCCAGCATCATGCCGCATTGGCCGAGAATGCCGGCGGTTTGCCGGAGGGCGGCGTGGATCGCCTCCGGTGCCCAGCCGCTGCCTTCGAGGTAGGCAAGCGTCAGCACAAGGCGATGCGAAGACGTCGTGATGCGCTCGATCGGCAGTTCGCGCCGCTCCAGAACCGTGATCGTCTCCTGCGCCCGCGCGGAAAAGGCCGCAAGGGCAAGGGCAAGGAGAAGGAAGAAGCGCATTTTCGAAATCGAGGCCGAAAGGATTTGATTTTAGCTGCGCTTGCCTCTAGGCTTGCGCTCTCCCCGAGGAGGCTGCCATGAGACTGTTTGGATTGCTTGCCGCCGCGCTGCTCACGCTGCCGGCGCAGGCGCAGGAGTACCCGAACCGCCCGCTGCGCTTCATCGTGCCGTATCCGCCCGGCGCGCTGACTGACGTGCTGGCGCGCGCGATCGGAGATCGGCTTGGCACGGCGCTCAAGCAGCCGGTCGTGGTCGAGAACCGCGCGGGCGCCGGTACGCTGCTCGGCGCCGACCTGGTCGCCAAGGCGCCTGCGGATGGCTACACGCTGCTGATGGCGACCTCCACCACGCTCGGCATCAGTCCCGCCATTTATGCCAAGCCGGCGATCGATCCGGTGAAGGATTTCGCCGCGGTCTCGCTGGTGGGTTCGGTGAACTTCTTCCTCGTTACGTCGCCTTCGTTCCCGGCGAAAAACGTAAGGGAGTTCATCGACCAGGTGAGGAAGAATCCCGGCAGGTTCAATTACGCCTCTTCGGGCAGCGGCAGCCCGCACCACTTGTTCATGGAGGTGCTGAAGAAGGAACAAGGGCTGGACATCCAGCACGTTCCATACAAGGGTTCGGCTCTCGCGGTGTTCGATGTCATCGGCGGCAAGCCGGAGATGATGTTTCTCGATTTCTCGGTGGCGGTGCCGAACATCCGCGGCGGCAAGATCACCGCGCTTGGCACGTCGGCGGGCAAGCAATCGGTGCTGATGCCGGAAGTGCCGCCGATCTCGGCGACGCTGCCGGGGTTCGACTGGCAGGCTTGGCAGGGCGTGGTGACCACGGGCGGTACGCCGGCGGTGGTGGTCGCGCGCCTGAACGCGGAAATGCAGAAATTCCAGCAGACCGACGAATTCCGCGCGCTGCTGGTCAAATTCGGCATGGAATCCTGGCCGCCGAACACCGCGGCGGAATTCGCCGCGATTGTGAAAAACGACGTCGGCCGCTGGGCGGGAGTGGTGAAGGCCGCCGGTTTGAAAGTCGATTAAGACGCAGCTCGTCGGGCGCTAGTGCGTGTGCCGGTGGTGCAAGTCCGGAGCCGGTCGACGAGCAATCGTGGTGCGGAAGCGCTTGACGAGATTTCCCGGCGCCGGAAATTGCTCCACGAGATCATCGAGCACGTCCCAGCCCGAGAGAGCTTTCGGCAACTCCTCCTCCCCGAAAAGGCAGTACCCGGCTTCCTCGTCGAACATTCCCATGAAGGTCGTGCCTTCGATGAGAACGTTGACGATCAGTGTTCCTCCGGGACGTACCGCATCCCGCGCGTACGCCAGCTGGCGGCGGGCATTCGGGCAGGGAAAGAACATGAACAGACCAATGGCGACAACCGTGTCGAATTTGTCCTTCGGGATGTAGTTGCTCAGGTCTGCGACGCGCGCGTCGACCGCAAGCGCTCCGGCGAGGGCGCGCGCCTGCAGGCTTTCTATCGCCGCCGGGCTTGCGTCAAGCGCAAGGACATGCGCGCCGCGCGCGGCGGCCGCGCAAGCGAGGTTTCCAAGGCCGCAGCCGAGGTCGATCACTTCGCCACGCACATGCGGTAGCGCGCGCGTTTCGAAGGGATTCAAAGAAAATTCCCCGGCAGCCGCCTGACGCTGGAACTGGCCGTCGAAGAACCGTACCGATGCGTTATCCGTCATTTCCGCAATCACCGGGCTGCGAAACAGGAATGACGATACTACGCGCCTTGGGTTAGCCTAGATCAGGAGGAGAATCCGCATGTCACCTGTCATCGACGTACACACCCACATGCTCAACAACGAGTGGCTCAAGCTGCTCGAGAAGCACGGCCGGCCGCGCTATACGCTGAAAGCGGTAACCGGCGGCCTGCGCGCGATCCACCTGGATGGCGCACCGTTCATGACGCCGGTGCCGGAGATGTTCGACTGGGACCTGCGCATCAAGAACATGGATCGCGTCGGCATCGACGTTTCGGTGGTCTCGCTCACCTGCCCGAACGTCTACTGGGGCAGCGAGGCGGTGAGCCTGAAGGCGGCGCAGGTGATGAACGACGAGATGGCGGGGGCGCGCAAAACCTGGCCCGACCGCATCCAGTGGTTCTGCTCGCTGCCCTGGCAATACGAAAAGGCGGCGCTCGCGGAACTCAAGCGCTGCCTCAAAGCGGGCGCCTGCGGCGTGATGGTGCTCGCCAACATTGGCGGCAAATCGCTCACCGATCCCGCATTCGACAGGATCTGGAAGGCGATCGACGCCGCCTCGCTGCCGGTGCTGATCCATCCCACCGCGCCGCCGGGGGTGAAGGAAATGGAGATGCAGCAGTTCCAGCTGGTCGCCTCGATCGGCTTCACCACCGACACCACGCTCGCGGTGGCGCGCATGATCTACGACGGTTTCTTCGACCGCTGCCAGAAGCTGAAGATCATCGCCAGCCACGGCGGCGGCACCTTGCCTTACCTCATCGGACGCATGGACCAGTGCTATGAGCACATCCCGGCCTGCCGCACCAAAATCGCTGAAAAACCCAGCCTGCACGCGCGCCGCATCTACGCCGATTCGGTGGTGTTCACCGATGAAGCGCTGGCGATGGCGGTGAACGTGTTCGGCTCGGGCAACGTGCTCTACGGCTCGGACTATCCGCATACCATCGGCGATCCGATCGGCTGCCTGGCGCGCGTCGACCGGCTGCCGGACGGGGCGCGGGAGAGGGTGCGGGGTCGGAATTCCGAGCGTATATTCGCGTTCAAATGACGATTTACCATCTCGCCAATTCCGGCACCCCGGCGCCGATTGAGACGAGGCGTCTGAGTTCCGGGACGCAGGATCCGCAGTTGGTGCCGCACTTCAGGTTCGTTTGCAGTCCGGCGAATGTCGCGCCGGCGGCGACGGCGGCGCAGATTTTCGATTCACCGACATTGAAGCAGGCGCAGACGGCGCGCTCGAATGAGGCGGGGCCGGTGACGGGTGGTTGGCCGAAGAGCTTCTCGAGCGCCGAAAGCGCCTCGGGCGCGGGGTCGCCTGCGGCTGCAAGCTCGAGGCGCAGCAGGATTTCCGGCCCCTCGACGAGCGTGAGCGCGGCGTAATCGAAGCGCGCCAGCCAGGCGGTGGCGGCGCGTTGCAGTTCGGGGGTCACGGCTGACGCAAAAACGCCGCGCCAGCGCGCGAGGAAGGGTTCGATGCGTATCGCGGCGTGCTTGAGCTCGGGCTGTTTGGAAAAGGGATCGATCGCGGAAATTGTGAGCGCATTGGTGCCGACGCCGCCCGTGAAGCGGCCGCCCCAGTGCATGGCGACGAAGGCGTCCCCGGGCCGCATGTCGTCCGATGCGCGGACCTTCATGACGACGCTGCCGCGGCGGCTGGTGACGCGCACCAGATCATGATTTGAAAATTTTCTTTTCTGCAAATCAAGTTCACTGACAATGATTTCCGGTTCCGGGCTGTGGCTGAAGAGGCGCGCGACGAGCCCGGTGCGCGTCATGCTGTGCCATTGGTCGCGCAAGCGCCCCGTCGTCAGCCGGATCGGGAAGTCCTCGTCGGGCTCTTCGGCCGGCGGCAGGTATTCGGTGGCGACGAAGCGCGCGCGGCCCGAGGGCGTAGGGAAGACGCCGTCGGTGTAGAGGCGTGTGCGGCCGCTCCTCGCGCCCTCCGGGTAGGGCCACTGCTGCGGCCCGTCGCGCTCGAGCACGGCGTAGGACAGGCCGGTGATGTCGAGATCGCGCCCGCGGGTGCTCTCGCGGTGCTCATTGAAAATGTCTTCCGGCGTCTTGTAGTTGAATGAAATGCTTTTCTTGAGAAGGACCTGAAGGCGTAAAGAAAAATCCACCGCAATTTTCCAATCCGGTCGCGCTTCTCCCGGTGGCGGCACGGCCGCGCGCACGCGGGAAATGCGCCGCTCGGAGTTGGTGACGGTGCCTTCCTTCTCCGCCCAGCTTGCCGCGGGCAGCAGCACGTGGCCATAGTCGCAGATCTCGGCGTCGCGGAACGCCTCCTGGACGACGACGAGCTCGGCGCGCGAGAGCGCCCGGCGCACCGCGTTCGCGTCGGGCATCGACTGCACCGGGTTCGTGCAGGCGATCCAGACCGCTTTGATCTCGCCGCGGCCGATGGCCTCGAACAGCTCTACCGCTGTCTTGCCGGGCTTCGACGGGACCGCGTCCACGCCCCAAAGCGCCGCGACTTCCATCCTGTCGTTTTCATTGTCCAGGTCCCGATGACCCGACAGCAGGTTCGCCATGCCGCCGACTTCGCGCCCGCCCATGGCGTTGGGCTGACCGGTGAGGGAGAACGGTCCGGCGCCCGGCCGGCCGATCTGGCCGGTGGCGAGGTGCAGATTGATGAGCGCGCAGTTCTTCCAGGTGCCGCTCGCCGACTGGTTCAGGCCCTGGCAGTAGAGCGAGAGCACGGCCTTTGAGCGGCCGAACAGGCGCGCAGCCTCCACGATCTTCTCCACCGGCAGCTCGCAGACTTCCGCCGCCCGCTCTGGGGTCCACTGGGCGATCAGGGACTGTAGGTTTTCGAAGTTTTCGGTACTTGCTTTTCTGAATTGGGAATCGGCAAGACCCTCCCGTTCAATGACATGCAACATCGCATTGAAGAGCGCGACATCGGTGCCGGGCTTGAGCGCGAGGTGCAGGTCGGCGGCGCGCGCGGTGACGGTGGCGCGCGGGTCGATGGCGATGAGTCTGAGGCCGGGGTTCCGCTCGCGCGCGTCCTCGATGCGCCGGTAGAGGATGGGATGGGCGAAGGCGGTATTCGAGCCGGCGATCAGGATCAGGTCGGCGGTGTCGATGTCTTCGTACGCGCAGGGCGGCGCATCGGCCCCTAACGACAGCTTGTAGCCCGCCACCGCCGAGGACATGCAAAGCCGCGAGTTGGTGTCGACGTTGTTCGTGCCGATGAGGCCCTTGGCGAGCTTGTTGAAGACGTAGTAGTCCTCGGTCAGGAGCTGGCCGGAGATATAGAACGCCACGGCGTCCGGTCCGTGCGCGGCGATGATCTGCCTGAACCTGTCCGCGGCATGATCGAGCGCCTGGTCCCAGGTTTTTCGTTCGCCGTTGACCTCGGGGTAAAGCAGGCGCGCGCCGCTGTCGGTGGACAGGTGCAGCGCCGCGCCCTTGGTGCACAGGCGCCCGTGGTTTGCCGGGTGCGCGGCATCGCCCTTCACGGAATAGATTCCGTTCTTGAGCGTCGTGACCACAATGCCGCATCCCACGCCGCAGTAGCAGCAGGTGGTGGCCACCTGTTTGCGCGGCTCGACGACGACCCAGCCCTCTTCGAGCCTCGCTGAGTAAACGGGAATCCGCGCGGAAGCGTCCTCGACGCAGCGGCCCGTGCGCAGGGAAAAGTGTTGTTTGTAGACCGGCGAGGCGACGACCAGTTCGCCCTTGAGGTCGCCGACGATGCCGCGCGACAGGACGTTGGCGCGCGAGAATGGGTCGAGATTGCCGACGGCGTGAACGCTGTCGTCGTCCGGCCCCCCGTTGCTCACCCTGAAAACGGCCACCTGCTCGCCGTCGACGAGCGCCGCCACGCCGGCGTTGGGGACGATGTCCTCCAGCAGGCAGACCCGTACCGCCATCGCTTCACGCAACTTCAAGGTCGGTTTCCCGTTCCTCCGGCCGCGCCGGGCGAATCTGTTCGCGCTCGGTGACGAACACCACGCCGGCGTCCGGCTCGTCGCTGTTCACGAAATGGCGGAAGCGCTTCAGGATCTCCGGTGTCTCGATCGCCTGCTTCCATTCGCAGGCGTAGCTGTCGACGAACTTTTGCATGTCGGCCTCGAGTTCTGCGCCGATGCCCAGCGAGTCCTCGCATACGGCCCTGCGCACGTAGTCGATGCCGCCCTCCAGGTTCTCGAGCCAGGTGCTGGTGCGCTGCAGCCGGTCGCCGGTGCGGATGTAAAGCATGAGGAATCGATCTATGTATTGAATTAACTCTTTATCCGTTAAATCTTTTGCAAGAAGGTCGGCATGTCTCGGCTTGATGCCGCCATTGCCGCAGACGTACATGTTCCAGCCCTTCTCCGTGGCGATCACGCCGACGTCCTTGCCCTGCGCCTCGGCGCACTCGCGCGTGCAGCCGGATACCGCCATCTTCAGCTTGTGCGGCGAGCGCAGGCCGCGATAGCGTTGCTCGATGCGGATCGCCATCGCCACCGAGTCCTGCACACCGTAGCGGCACCAGGCGCTGCCGACGCAGGATTTCACGGTGCGCAGGGCCTTGCCGTAGGCGTGGCCGGATTCGAAGCCGGCGTCGATCAGGTCGCGCCATATCAACGGCAACTGCTCGACGCGCGCGCCGAAAAGATCGATCCTCTGCGCGCCGGTGATCTTGGTGTAGAGCCCGAACTTCTTCGCCGCCTCGCCGAGCGCGATCAGCTTGGCGGGCGTGATTTCGCCGCCCGGCACGCGCGGCACCACCGAGTAGGTGCCGTCCTTCTGCAAGTTGGCGAGGAAATGGTCGTTCGTATCCTGCAGCGACGCGTGCTTGGGCTTCAAGATCATCTCGTTCCAGCACGAAGCGAAGATCGACGCCGCAACCGGTTTGCAGATGTCGCAGCCTCTGCCTTGTCCGTGTGCTTTCAGAAGTTCATCAAATGTCTTCAGGTTTTCAATTCGGACAAGATGAAACAATTCCTGTCGCGAGAAAGCGAAATGCTCGCAGAGGTGGTTGTTGACCCGGAAACCGCGCTTCTTCATTTCGGCGTCGAGAATCTGCTTGGCTAGCGGCCCGCAGCCGCCGCAACTGGTGGCCGCCTTGGTCGTTTTCTTCAGCGACCCCAGAGAATTGCAACCGTTCGCGATCGCGGCGCAGATGGTCCCCTTCGTTACCCCGTTGCACGAGCACACCAGCGCCGAGTCGGGCAGCAGGTCGATGCCGAGACCTTTCTTGCCTTCCCGCGCCGGCAGGATCAGCTCCTCGGGATGCTCGGGCAGCGGCAGCGGGTTGAGCACCATCTGCAAGAGCGTGCCGTAGTCGGCCGCGTCGCCGACCAGGATCGCGCCCAGCAGCTGCTTGCGGTCCTCGGCCACCACCAGCTTCTTGTAGACGCCGGCCGCTTCGTCGGTGAACACGTAATTGAGCGCGCCGGGCGTGCTGCCGTGGGCATCGCCTATCGAGCACACGTCCACCCCCATGAGCTTGAGTTTGGTGCTCATGTCGGCGCCGAGGAACTGCAGCTTCGTTTCGCCCAGCAGATGGCGCGCCGCGACCTCCGCCATCTGGTAGCCGGGCGCCACCAGGCCGAAGGTGCGCCCTTCCCAGAGCGCGCACTCGCCGATGGCGTAGATATCGGGGTTGGCGGTCTGGCAGTGCGAATCGATGCGGATGCCGCCCCGCTCGCCGACCGCGATGCCGGACGAGCGCGCGAGCTCGTCGCGCGGCCGGATGCCGGCGGAGAAAACCACGATATCGGTCTCCAGACTGGTGCCGTCGGCGAACACCAGCTTGCTGCGGCATTTCTCGCCCGCCGTGATTTCCTTCGTGTTCTTGCCGACGTGGACGGTTGCCCCGAGCGCCTCGATCTTCCGGCGCAGCAATCGGCCTGCGGAATCGTCGAGCTGCACCGACATCAACCGCGGGGCGAACTCGACGATGTGGGTCTCCAGCCCGAGGTCCTTCAGCGCCTTTGCCGCCTCCAGTCCGAGCAGGCCGCCGCCGATGACCGCCCCGGTTTTCGCGTTGGCCGCCCTGGCTGCAATGACCTCCAGGTCCTCGATGGTGCGGTAGACGAAGCAATCGCGCCGGTCGCGTCCCGCCACTGGCGGCACGAAGGGACTGGAGCCGGTGGCGAACACCAGCTTGTCGTAGGGCACTGCCCTGTAGCGCGCCGAGCGCACCACTTTGTTCACAGGGTCGACGGCCAGCACGCTGTCGTTGAGGCGCAGCGTCACGCCGTGCTGCTGGAAGAACCTGTCCGGCACGACGTTGAGATCCTTCGCGCTCTTGCCCGAGAAGAAGCTCGTGAGCTGAACCCGGTCGTAGGCCGGGCGCGGCTCCTCGCAGAACACGGTGATCTCGCATTCCTGGCCGCTCTTCTTGGCATGCGCGACCAGCTGCTCGAGGAAGCGCTGGCCAACCATGCCGTTGCCGATGACAGCGATGCGCATCGTCTTTACGCGGCCTGCCGGAGCTGCTTGCGGTAGAGGAAATCCATCACCGTGGTGCGCAATTCGATACAACGCCGGTCGCCCGCAAGGGCGAGGCGGTCGCGCGGCCGCGGCAGGTCGACTTCGAGCACGCCGCCGATGCGCGCCGCCGGGCCGTTGGTCATCATCACGATGCGGTCCGACAGGAGCACCGCCTCGTCCACGTCGTGCGTCACCATCAGCACGGTAGCGCCGGTCTTGTCGACGATCTTCAGCAGTTCGTCCTGCAGGTTGGCGCGTGTCAGCGCGTCCAGCGCGCCGAAGGGCTCGTCCAGCAGCAGCATCTTCGGCTCGATGGCGAGCGCGCGTGCGATGCCGACGCGCTGCTTCATGCCGCCGGATATTTCGTGCGGGTATTTCGCCTCGGCGGAGGTCAGGCCGACCATGGCGAGCGCCTTGTGGGTTCGTTCCTTGAGGACATTTTTCTTGTCTGGAAAAACCCTTTCCACGGCGAGATACACATTGTCGAAACAGGTCAGCCAGGGCAGCAGCGAGTGGTTCTGGAACACCACGCCGCGGTCCGGCCCCGGGCCTGCGATCTCACGCTCAGCGAGCAGGATGCCGCCCGCGCTCGGCTGCAGCAGCCCGGCCACCAGGTTGAGCAGCGTGGATTTGCCGCAGCCGGAATGGCCGATCAGGGACACGAACTCGCCCTTCTTGATGGTGAGATCGATGCGCTCGAGCGCGATGAACGCGCCGTTCTTGGTTTCGAAGGTCATGCCCACGTCCTCGATGCGCAGGTAGCGGTCCATCGCGGTCTCCTCTAGTTGTAGCTGAAGCGTTTGGCGACCAATACCAGCGCCTGTTCCAGCAGCAGGCCGACGATGCCGATGGTGAATATGGCGATGATGATGTGCTCGACCTTGAGGTTGTTCCATTCGTCCCAGACCCAGAAGCCGATGCCGACGCCGCCGGTCAGCATCTCCGCTGCCACGATCACCAGCCAGGCGACGCCGATGGACAGGCGCACGCCGGTGATCATGTACGGCAGCACCGCAGGAAAGAGGATGGTCGTGAACACCTTCCACTCGGAAAGGTTCAGCACGCGCGCGACGTTGAGGTAGTCCTGCGGGATCTGGCGCACGCCCACCGCGGTGTTGACGATCATCGGCCACAGGCTGCAGACGAAGATGACGTAGATCGCGGCCGGGTTGGCCGCCTTGAACAGCAGCAGGCCGATCGGCAGCCAGGCAAGCGGCGAGACGGGCTTCAACATGGCGATGATCGGCGCCGCCATGTCGGAGAGGAACTTGAAGCGCCCGATCATGAAGCCGAGCGGGATGCCCACCGCCGCGGCAAGGCCGAAGCCGATGCCGACGCGCTTCAGCGATGACAGCACGTTCCAGCCGATGCCCTGGTCGTTCGGCCCCTTGGAGTAGAACGGATCCGAGAAGATCACGACCGCCGCCTGCCACACCACCGCCGGCCCCGGGATGCGCCCGCCCTGCCGGGCGACGATCTCCCACAATGCGATGAACGCGGCGATGCCGGCCAGCATCGCGAATACCTGAATGATCCACTCCGGCGCGCGCGCCCGGCGATAGCCGGTGGACGCCGGCTTGGCGATCTTTTGCCGTTTGGCGACGGCATCGACCCGTTGCGCGAGCACAGCGGCTGCCGGGTGCGGCCCACTGGCCCGAATCGGAATGGCGGGCGCAATGGAGGCGGGCACGGCGCTCACTCAAGCCACCTTCACTTTGAAGCTGCCGGCGTATTTCTTCGGATCCTTGCCGTCCCAGACCACGCCATCGATCATTTTCGAGGTGCGCATCGGATCCTTCGGCATCTGCGCCTTGGCCGCGGTCGCCGCGTCCTTGTAGATCTCCAGGCGGTTCACTTTCTTCGCCACCGCGAGGTAGTCCGGTTCTTCCTTGAGCAGGCCCCAGCGGCGGTGCTGGGTCATGAACCACATGCCGTCGGAGAGGTAAGGAAAATTGACGTAGCCATCGTTGTGGAATTTCATGTGGTCCTTGTCGTCCCACACCTTGCCGATGCCGTTGTCGTAGCGCCCGAGCATGCGCGCCACGATCACTTCCTTGTCGGTGTTGACGTAGGATTTGTCCGACACCACCTCGGCGGTTTTCTGCCGGTTGTTGAGCGAGGCGTCGATCCACCGCCCCGCGTCGATGATCGCGGCTGTCATGGCACGCGCGGTGTTGGGGTACTTCTGCACGAACTCCGCGGTGGTGCCGAGCGCCTTCTCCGGGTGGTCTTTCCAGATGCCTTGCGTGGTTTCCGCGGTGAAGCCGATCTTGTCGACGACGGCGCGGTTGGGCCAGGGCTCGCCCACGCAGTAGCCGTCCATGTTGCCCACGCGCATGTTGGCGACCATCTGCGGCGGCGGCACGGTGATCGTCTTCACGTCCTGGAACGGGTGGACGCCGTAGCTGGCGAGCCAGTAGTACAGCCACATCGCGTGCGTCCCGGTCGGGAACGTCTGGGCGAAGGTGTATTCGCCCTTTTCCTTGGCGATCAGCGCAGCGAGGCTGGTCGCGTCCTTGACGCCCTTGTCGAACAGTTTGCGGGATAGCGTCATGGCCTGGCCGTTGTGGTTCAGGTTCATCAGGATCGCCATGTCCTTCTTCGCCCCGCCGATGCCCATCTGCACGCCGTAGATCAGACCCCAGAGCACATGGGCCGCATCCAGCTCGCCGTTCACCAGCTTGTCGCGAACCGCAGCCCAGGAAGCTTCCTTCAACGGCACGATCTTGATGCCGTACTTCTTGTCGAACTCCATCACCGAGGCCATCACCACCGACGAGCAGTCGGTGAGCGGGATGAAGCCGATCTTCACTTCCTTCTTCTCCGGCGCGTCCGAGCCCGCCGCCCAGGCGCCGGTGCGCACCGCGTTTGGCACCAGGCTCATGAGGCCCGCTGCCGTTGCCTGCTTGAGAAACTTTCGCCGCTTGCCAACCGAATTTTTAACTGCGGGTCCAATCATCGCGTTCTTCATCACCTTAGCTACGCAAGGCCTGTGCCAGAGGAATTTTCAACAAAAACAATGGACCAAACAGGGCTCGGATGCACTGCTGCGGTGCACAATAGCGCTCGACGCACCGCAATCACGCAGGGACGTCAGGTTTTTCCGAGTAGTTCGGCGGTATCGACGACCTGCTGTGCAACGTCGCCCAGGCGCTGCTTCCTCGACATCGCGAGCTTGCGCAACGCGTGGAACGCATCGTCCTCGGACAGGCCGCGTGATTGCATCAGGAGTCCTTTCGCGCGCTCCACCAGCTTGCGCTCGGAGAGCCTCAGATTCGCCTCGGCGAGCTCGGCCTTGAGGTTCTGGAACTGCTCGAAGCGCGCGCAGGCGACTTCGACGATGGTATTGACGCGGCTTGCATCCAGCCCATCCACGACGTAGGCGGAGACACCCGCTTGACCTTCAACTGTGAACGGGACAATGCCCTGAACAGGCCGGGTTAAATTTCCTTAACCGGGGCAAGCTGGGCGTTGCATCGTAGACAGTTCATTGCTGACTCAACGTTCGCAGCCACCGGCGCGCGCCAGATGACTTTCGCAAAGCACGGTGCTCGCGCGCGCGTCCGCGTGGGCTGCGGGGTTAGGCCTCACGGTGCCCCAGCACACAACAGCTATTCCCGAATGTCAGCGAGGATTTCGAGCCCAACTGACACGAGATCTCCAGATGCAAGTACGAGCTTCACGAAATTAGCGTTGTCGTCCGGCTTGCGCTTTCCGGTGCAGTTCGTAAATAACTCCCACATTAATTGAACAGCATCATCGCTAGCCTTATCAGCCCGTGCTGGATCGATCGCATTCAAGAAGAGCTTCCGATAGACAGGGAACTTTTCCTGCATGCGCAATACAATTTCCTTTCGCGAAGGAGGTGTGCCGATCGTTATTGGATTGGACATTAGGTGTTGAACCCATTTGGCGTTCAACTTGTCAGCGAAAATCGGTGGATCGACTTTCTCAAACGACAGAATCTTAGTGGTCGCTACAGACGACACAAAAATGCCCGCTTCCCAAGCATTTGGGAACCGTCCCTCAACTGAGCAGACTAAGCCAAACACTTGCCTGTAGCTGTCCTTCAATCTATTGACCAAAGAATCAAGATCGATCATGTCAACTTCTGGTCGACGGTGTTGCATACGATGTGTATCACTTCGATCGTAGGGCGGCAGTTCCGTGGAAAGTTGCTCTATTAGAGCATCGAGCGGTGGCTTGAAATTGAAGTGAGGGCCACGGCGACCTTCATAATACGGGCGGTTTGCCTCGCTGTACCTTCGCGCGATGTCTTCCGTGCGTTCGCGCATATTAAGGCTCTCCGCAACACCAGGTCCGTAGAGAGTTGCGATCCAGTCGGACAGGAGTTGAAGCCGTTCATCAAAGGTGCATTCGTCCTCTTTGATACCGTGAAGCACCCAAAGAAATTCGAGTCGCCTTTGTTCTGGTGCGTCAGCTGAACGAGGTTCATCGCGGAGAAGGGCGATACGCTGCCGTAGCTCAGCCTTTTTCTTTGAAACCTGCCGTAAGTGCCCCACATAAGAAAAAGGGGTTGCCAAGAGCAAAACGAGAAGCAACGGCAACGCAATCGGGTACAGCGCGATCTGCTTGAGTCTGCCGCTAAAGTTGTTGCTCCATTGGATGCGAAGGGTAACGCCGGCGGCAGGGCCCTCGAACGGTAGACCTTGATCGACAAGCGCGGTAAGGGAGTCGTTTGCGACCTTAAGTCTCAGCTCCCGAGCCTTTGCAATGCATGCTTGTTCCTGACTGGACAGAGTTTTTGCCGATGCCATTGGTGGCTGCCGTGCTCGTGAGGCCTAACGTAGAGCCCAGGGGCGCGCGCGGCGCTAAGATTTGCGAAGCACTGCCGGCTCGCGCGCGTCCAGCTGGGGCGCCAGGTTAGGCAACGGTCGTCCTCGCTTTGCTACCTCGTTGAGGAGATCGCGAACTTTTGCCTCTGCTCTTTCCTGTTTGAGTTCCTCCTCGAGGACACGAACGCGATTCACTAACGACATTTTCTCTGCCACAAGTTTTGCGATTTTTTTCTGAAGCCGTAAGTTTTCAGCCTCCATCGCGCTTGTCAGCAAGGCACCGTCGGTTTTTGCTTCAGATCTTTTCATGTTGATGTCTCCTTTTATGATCCAGTGGCTCAATTGTGTCGCTGCCCGTACCAAAGACCGAAAGCCATTAGCACCCCAAGAACTGCGACAACTCGCGTCGTGCGAATGACCAAATTGCTATACGGCAAAGAGCGGTATTTGGGCACGATTCGTGATGTCAGAACGGCCGCCATAAAGCACGGAATAAAAATGCTCAAAAACATGAACAGATAGGTTAAGACACCGCTTCGCCCCATGGTGGACATCACAAGCACGAAGGCGACAAGGACCAAGAAGAACTCGCCAGTGGCCTGCGAGCGTGAACTTGCATTCGGAAGAGGCTGAATCCCTCGACGCTGGAGTTCACGTAACACCATCTCTGCGTCGGAGTCAGGGAGTACTTTTGCCTGCAATAAACCCTTCAGGTCTTCGTCGCTCAAGCGGGCGTAATGCTCAAGCGCATGTGCTGGTTCGATGCTTGGATGTTCGACAGGGTTGACGGCCATAGCGTTGCCTAACGATCTCGTTGAGCGGTCGGGTACACCGCTACTGCGCACTGGCGAGCACGCAATTCATTGCGAGCACAGTGCGGCCCCGCTGCATCACGGTCCGACTCGAACGTGTTGTTAGCCATTCTCCTTATCCTTTGTATTGTCGGCGTACGTGGTCGTATAGAGATAATCCTTCTCAACACTCGGGAGTGGGCGGATGCCTTGGATTTCTGAGTCGAGGTGGGACACGATCAGGATGGCGCAGAGGATAAACTGGCCTCGCACTGTGTCATATGGCGGTGTCAGCAAAAATGGGGCGCGTGCCTTGAGGTCCTGCGACGACACGAGGTGTCGAACCTGGTCCCCGAGGCCAGGGTCGCTGAACGTACGGCCAATTACGGAATGCGCCAGATCGTTACGCATTCTGCGAATGAGATGAAGATCTCTGGCGAATTGCTGCCCGATCATCCCAATTCGGTGCGCGAGGTCGATTCTCGCGCTGAACGTTCCGATTGGAGCATTGGCTCCGTCTAGGAAGCTATCCTGTGCCGCGCCGGTCGGCACCAATCGTCCACGAAGACATTCCGTAAGTTGATGCTCAATGATCGACGCAGCGACTATGACGCATGAGCGATCGCTCGTGCCATCAAGTTCAGCGTTGAGCTCGCGAAACCACTTTGACAATTCCATATGCGCAGGAGATGGCTAACGTCATGCTGTGCGGCGGGCGCGCACGGTGGTTGATGATGGCACCACGCTTCCCGCCCGTCTGCACCAGCTAAAGTTAGAGGCGATTTGCCACCTTGACAAGCCTCTAGGATTCGTTATCATAGTGTCACATTGTTACACTATAATGATAGTATTATGGCACCTACGATTCGCATTGACGACGCAGTTTACGCTTGGCTTCAGGAGCAAGCTCGGCCATTTGAGGACACCCCGAACTCGGTTTTGCGGCGCATCGCGAAACTCGACCAGGCAGTATCCGCGCCCGAAAAGCCAGCGCGTACCGCCACTTTGTCGCCCACCGATCGCAAGAAGACACCACAACCGGCTTATCGGGAACCGATCTTGAAAATTTTGCTCGCACACGGCGGCGAAGCTTCCCGAGGTGAAGTAATGCAGGAGCTTGAAAAAAGCCTCGCTCGCCAACTGACGCCTTTTGACAAAGAGACAATTGAGTCGGGCGCTGTTCGATGGGAAAAAACCGCGGAATTTCAATTGCACCTCATGCGAAAGGCGAAGCTTGTCCGACCAGTCGAGGAGACAATTCGCGGGGTATGGGCGCTGACAAAGAAGGGGGAGGCAGCAGCACGTGACCTTTAGCCAAGCCTCTAACTTAATGTCGACCCCATACTTGGGGCGTTGTAAGACCCCTGCATCGGGGTCGAGTGCGTTCAGCCTATACCCAACTCCTTGATTGCTCAATCACGTCAACCCGAATAGGGGCCTGTACGTTCGTACAGTATAGGCACCTACAGGGAGGAGCGGCATGGCAGGGCGATGCGCTTGCCCTTGGCGTTGTACCAGGGGCCGCGGCCGATGCGATCGCGTGCGTTGACCGCGCGCGCGCCGCCGGAAGCGCTGGTGCTGAGGTAGGCGTGCCAGGTGCGGTTGCCCGCGCCAGCGGACTGCGCGAGCGACTGGCAGATTTCGCTGGTTACGAAAAAGCCCAGTTTCTTTTCATTACGCTTCTCCTTCAGTATTACCGCGGCAGACGATCGAATCCTACGTCAAGGTAACATCCGGAACGGCGCATTATTCCCTGGGGGCTCAGAGCGTGGATTTCCATTTCACCGCCGAGCAGGCGGCATTCGGCGAGGCGGTGCGCCGCTTTGCCGACAAGCACCTGAGGGCCGGCGCCCGCGAGCGCGCGCACGCCACCGGGTATCCCTGGGACGTGGCGAAGCTCATGGCCGCGCAAGGCCTGCTCGGCATCGTCATCCCCGAGGCCGATGGCGGGCAGGGCGGCACGCTGATGGATGCCGTGATCGCCATCGAGGCCGTCGCCGCGGCCTGCCCGAGGAGCGCGGACGTGGTGCAGGCGGGCAATTTCGGCGCGATCCGCGTGCTCGCGGAGTATGGCTCCGCGCAGCAGAAAAATGCCTATCTGAAGAAACTGCTTCGGGGCGAGGCCGTGATTGCGGTCGGCATGACCGAACCCGACGCGGGCTCCGCGGTCACCGACCTCAAGACCGCCGCCACCGCCGAAGGGGCGGGCTACCGAATCAACGGCAGCAAGGTATTCACCACCCATGCGCCCTATGCGGAGGTGATCCTCGCCTACGTGCGTTTCGCACCCGGCGTGGGCGGCATCGGCTCGGTGCTGATCGATACCAAAGCCGAAGGGGTAAGGTTCGGTGCGCGCTCGAGCTTCATGTCGGGCGAGGAATGGGCGCAGCTGTATTTCGACAACGTCTACGTGCCGCCGGAGATGGTGTTGCTCAAGGAAGGCGGCTTCAAGAAGCAGATCGCGGGGTTCAATGTGGAACGCATTGGCAATACCGCGCGCTCACTCGCCCTCGGTCGCTACGCCTACGAGCAGGCGCGCCAATGGGCGCTCGAGCGCCGGCAGTTCGGGCGCCTGCTGTGCGAGTTCCAGGGGTTGCAGTGGAAGTTTGCCGAGATGAAGATGAAACTCGATGCCGGGCAGCTGCTGCTGTACCGCGCGGCGGCCAATGCCGATCGGGGCTTTCCCTCGGCGGAGGAGACGGCCATCGCCAAGGCATTCTGCAACCAGGCCGGGTTCGAGGTCGCCAGCGAGGCGCTGCAGGTGATGGGCGGGACGGGCTACAGCCAGGAGCTGCTGGTCGAGTACTGCATGCGCCGCTGCCGCGGCTGGATGATCGCCGGCGGCTCGATCGAAATCCTGAAAAACCGGATCGCCGAAGGTATATTCGGGCGCACATTTTCGCAGCGTCCGGAGCAACGTTGACGTTAACGTAAACGTCAAGTACCCTAGCCGGCCCCTGAGGAAGGGATGCATCCCCGAGGAGGGGATCCACGTGACCGATCTGTCGCAGTCGAAAAACCTGGTCTATAAGGCAAAGCACAAGATCCGCTTTGTCACCGCGGCGAGCCTGTTCGACGGCCACGATGCCTCGATCAACATCATGCGGCGCATTTTGCAGTCTTCCGGCGCCGAGGTGATCCACCTGGGGCACAACCGTTCGGTTGACGATGTGGTGAGCGCCGCCGTCGAAGAGGATGTGCAGGGCATCGCGATCTCGTCCTACCAGGGCGGCCACCTCGAGTACTTCAAGTACGTGGTCGACCAGCTGCGTGAGCGTGGCGGCAGCCATATACAGGTCTTCGGCGGCGGTGGCGGCGTGATCGTCGCTTCCGAGATCGAGGAGCTGCAGGCCTACGGCGTGGCGCGTATTTACTCCCCGGAAGACGGCCAGAAGATGGGGCTGCAGGGCATGATCAACGACATGCTCGCGCGCTGCGACTTCAATCCGGTCGAGCCGCCGCCCATGGAGTTGAAGGCCGGAGATTTCGGCGGATTGGCGAGGGTCATCAGCGCACTGGAACTTGGGGTTTGCAGTCCCGCATTGAAAAAGGATCTTCTTCAAAAAGCAGAAAAGCAAAAGGCCCCAATTCTGGGCGTCACCGGTACCGGCGGCGCCGGCAAGAGTTCGCTCACCGACGAACTGGTGCGGCGACTGCGCATCGACCAGGGCGACCGGCTGAAGATCGCGATCATTTCGGTGGACCCCACGCGCCGCAAGACCGGCGGTGCATTGCTGGGCGACCGCATCCGGATGAATGCCATCCACGGCCCGAACATCTTCATGCGTTCGCTCGCCACGCGCGGCTCGGGCGCGGAAATCGCGGCCTGCGTGCCGGAGGTGATCGCTGCTGCCCGGGCGGCCGGATTCGATCTCGTGATCGTCGAGACCTCGGGCATCGGGCAGGGCGACGCGGCCATCGTTCCGCTGGTGGACGTATCGCTCTACGTCATGACGCCGGAGTTCGGCGCCGCGAGCCAGCTCGAGAAAATCGACATGCTCGACTTCGCCGACTTCGTCGCCATCAACAAATTCGACCGCAAGGGTGCGGAAGATGCGCTGCGCGACGTGCGCAAGCAGGTGCAGAGGAACCGGCAGGTCTTCGGCCAGCCGCAGGACGCGTTGCCGGTGTACGGCACCATCGCCTCGCGCTTCAACGACGATGGGGTAACCGCGCTCTACCAGGGCATTGCCGCAAAACTGAAGGCAAAGGGATTGCAGCTTTCAGCGGGAATTCTCGCGCCGATAAAGGACAAGATCTCCTCGTCCGTTCACGTCGTCGTACCGGCGAAACGCGCCCGCTACCTGGCCGAGATCGCCGAAGCGGTGCGCGCCTATCATGCCGAGGGCCTGAGGCAATCGCGCATCGCGCGCGACCGGCAAAGCCTGCTTGCCGCAAAGCGCATGATCGGAACAAGCGGCGACACCGCCGTGCTGGACACGCTGATCGAGGAGAAGGACGCTGCACTCGGCACGCAGTCAAGGAAGCTGCTCGATACCTGGCCGGACACCGTCAAGTCCTACTCTGGCGACGAGTCCGTGACGAAAAGCCGGGACCGCGAGTTGCGCACGGCGCTGACCACCACCTCGCTTTCGGGCACCAAAGTCCCAAAGGTCGCGTTGCCCAGGTTCGAGGATGCAGGTGAGATCCTGCGTTGGCGCTGGCGCGAGAACCTGCCCGGGGAATTCCCGTTCACCGCGGGCGTGTTTCCCTTCAAGCGCGAGAACGAGGATCCGACGCGCATGTTCGCGGGCGAGGGCGATCCGTTCCGCACCAACCGGCGCTTCCACCTGCTGTCGAAGGGTCTGCCTGCGAAGCGCCTGTCCACGGCGTTCGATTCGGTGACGCTGTACGGCTTCGATCCGGACGAACGGCCCGACATCTACGGCAAGGTGGGCAACTCGGGCGTGTCGATCGCGACGCTCGAGGACATGAAGGTGCTCTATTCCGGCTTCGACCTGTGCGCACCGAACAATTCGGTGTCCATGACCATCAACGGCCCGGCACCGACGATTCTGGCGATGTTTTTCAACACGGCCATCGACCAGCAGGTGGAGAAGTACAAGGCCGAAAACAATAAAAATCCAAGCGAAAAAGAAATCGAACACCTGAAGGTGAGAACCCTTTCAGCCGTGCGCGGCACCGTGCAGGCTGACATCCTGAAGGAAGACCAGGGGCAGAACACCTGCATTTTCTCCACCGAGTTCTCGCTCAAGGTGATGGGCGACATCCAGCAGTTCTTCATCGAAAACGACGTGAAGAATTTCTACTCGGTGTCGATCTCCGGCTACCACATTGCGGAAGCCGGCGCGAACCCGATCAGCCAGCTCGCCTTCACGCTCTCGAACGGCTTCACCTTCGTCGAAGCCTATCTCGCGCGCGGCATGGAGATCGACGACTTCGCGCCCAACCTGTCGTTCTTCTTCAGCTACGGCATGGACCCGGAGTACAGCGTCATTGGGCGCGTCGCGCGGCGCATCTGGGCGGTGGCGATGAAGCACCGCTACGGCGCCAACGAGCGCTCGCAGAAGCTGAAATTCCATTCGCAGACCAGCGGCCGCAGCCTGCACGCGCAGGAGATCGCGTTCAACGATATCCGCACCACGCTGCAGGCGTTGATTTCGTCCTACGACAACACCAATTCATTGCACACCAACGCCTACGACGAGGCGATCACCACGCCCACCGAGGAATCGGTGCGCCGCGCGATGGCGATCCAGCTCATCATCAACAGGGAATGGGGTCTGTCGAAGAACGAGAACCCGAATCAGGGTTCGTTCATCATCGAGGAGCTCACCGACCTGGTGGAAGAAGCGGTACTGAAGGAGTTCGAGGCGATAAGCGCGCGCGGCGGCGTGCTCGGCGCCATGGAAACCGGCTACCAGCGCGGCAAGATCCAGGAAGAGTCGATGCTCTACGAGCACAAGAAGCACGACGGCTCGTACCCGATCATAGGCGTGAACACCTTCAGGAGCATCCATGCCGACTCGGTGCCGCAGAAGGTCGAGCTGATCCGCTCCAGCGACGAGGAGAAGCGCTCGCAGTTGAAGCGCCTGCGCGACTTTCATGCGCGCAACCGTGCCGAGTGCGGGCCGATGCTGAAGCGGCTCCAGCAGGCGGTGATCGACAATGAGAATGTCTTCGCGGTGCTGCTGGACGCGGTGCGCGTGTGTTCGCTCGGCCAGATCACGCACGCCCTGTTCGAGGTCGGAGGCGAGTACCGGCGC
>JBCKKZ010000022.1:0-34677 GCA_038904015.1 Burkholderiales bacterium
TTGTCAGGGTGGACCCGGAGACCGTCGAGCTGCATTTTGCGCTCGGCAGCCTGTTCCGCCGGCGCGGCGAATACGACCGCGCCATCCGCATGCACCAGCACCTGCTCGAGCGCGCCGACCTCGCCGCCGAGCAGCGCGCGGCGGCACTGTTCGAGCTGGGCCAGGATTACCTGAAGGCAGGCATCCTCGATCGCGCGGAGGAGGTGTTCCTGAAACTCGCTGGTGGGCCCCCGCACGCGGGGGAGGGGCCCCCGCACGCAGGGGTGGGCCCCCCGCACGCAGGGGAGGGCCCCTCGCAAACGGGGGAGGGTCCCCAGGCAGGAGACGCGCGCCGCTTCCTGCTCGAGATATTCCAGCAGGAGAAGGACTGGGACAAGGCGGTCGCGATGGCGAAGCGGCTCGAGGCCGAAACCGGGAAATCGCGCGCGAAGGAGACCGCAAATTTCCTCTGCGAGCTGGCCGCGATCGAGGCCACGCATTCGCGGCCTGATGCCGCGCGCGCGCACCTGGAGGCGGCGCTGGAGGCCAACCGCAAGTCGGTGCGCGCCAGCGTTCAGCTGGGGGACCTTGAGAAGAACGCGAATAACGTGGGGGCCGCCATCGAGCTCTGGCAGCGGATCGAGTCGCAGAACCCGGCCTACCTCGCGCTGGTGGCGCAGCGCCTGCTCGAGGCGTACCGCGAGGCCGGCAGGCTGGAGGACGGCCTGACGCTGCTCACCGGCTACCTGGAGCGCTATCCGTCGCTCGACCTGCTGGATGCGGTGTTCCAGTCCACGCTCGAATCGAAGGGCGCGGAAGCTGCCTACAAGCTGGTGCGCGACGAACTGCGGCGTAATCCGACGCTGCTGGGCCTGGACCGGCTGCTGGAAGCGCAGATCATCGGAGCGGCGAACCCCGAGCGCCGGCGCGACCTCGAACTGGTGCGCAACCTGGTGCACAGCCACACGCGCCGCCTGGCGCGCTACCGCTGCGAGAATTGCGGCTTCAAGGCGCGCCAGTTCCACTGGCTGTGCCCAGCCTGCGGCGGCTGGGAGACCTACCCGCCGCGGCGCTCCGAGGAATTCGACCTTACGCCATGAGACATCTTCCATGAAAGTCAGTGTCATTGGTACGGGCTATGTCGGCCTGGTCACGGGCGCATGCCTCGCCGACATGGGCAATCATGTCCTGTGCCTTGATGTGGATGCCGCAAAAGTCGCTGCGCTGCAGGACGGGCAGGTGCCGATTCACGAGCCGGGCCTGGAGCCCGTGGTGCGCAGGAATCGCGCAGCGGGCCGCCTGAGCTTTTCGACCGACCCGGCCGCGAGCGTGGCGCACGGCATGCTGCAGCTGATCGCGGTCGGCACACCGCCGGGCCAGGACGGCTCCGCCGACCTGCGGCACGTGCTGGCGGCGGCGGGCGCGATTGGCCGGCACATGAACGAGTACCGGGTCGTCGTCGACAAGTCCACTGTTCCTGTAGGGACGGCAGACAGGGTCAAGGAGGAAATTCAAAAAGAACTCAAAAAACGGAAAATGCAGATCCCCTTCAGCGTCGTCTCGAACCCGGAATTCCTGAAGGAAGGCGCCGCGGTCGAGGATTTCATGCGACCCGAGCGCATCATCGTCGGCTCGGATGACGAGCGCGCCACGGCGCTGCTGCGCGAGCTCTACGCGCCGTTCCAGCGCAACCACGACCGGCTGATGCTGATGGGGGTTCGCTCGGCCGAGCTCACCAAGTACGCCGCCAATGCGATGCTCGCGACGCGCATCTCGTTCATGAATGAACTGGCGAACCTCGCCGAGGTTCTGGGCGCGGATATCGAGGAAGTGCGCCGCGGCATCGGTGCGGATCCGCGTATCGGCACAAGTTTTCTTTACGCCGGCGCCGGGTTCGGCGGCTCCTGCTTCCCGAAGGATGTGAAGGCCCTGTTGCGCATCGGCGCCGACGCCGGGCGGCCATTGCGGGTAATGGCCGCCGTGGAGCAAGCCAACGAAGCGCAGAAGCACGTGCTCGGCGAGAAAATCAAGGCGCGGTTCGGCAGCGACCTGACGGGCAAACGCAAAGCGTTGGAAGGAAAGCGCATAGCGCTTTGGGGCCTCGCCTTCAAGCCAAATACGGATGACATGCGCGAGGCGCCGAGCCTGACACTGATCGCCGACCTGCTTGCGGCGGGGGCGGAAATCCGTGCCTATGACCCGGTCGCGAAACCGCAGATCGAAGGAGTGGTAATGGCGGCATCGGCGACGGATGCCCTGCAAGGCTGCGACGCCCTCGCGATCGTGACCGAATGGGCGGAATTCAGGGCCCCCGATTTTTCCGCCCTGAAGAAGGCGCTCAAGACGCCGGTGATCTTCGACGGCAGGAACCTGTACGATCCGGCCATGGTCCGGTCGCTCGGCTTCGAGTATTTTTCCGTGGGAAGAAAGGCGTGAAGGCTCCAGACACCAGAAAAGCCCGGGTGCTGGTGGTCGGCGACGTGATGCTGGATCGCTACTGGTTCGGCGATGCCTCGCGCCTTTCGCCGGAGGCACCGGTGCCGGTGGTGCTATTCAAGACCGAGCGCGTCAGCGCGGGCGGCGCGGCTAACGTGGCGCGCAACTGCGCCGCGCTGGGGGCCAGGACCCGGCTCTTTTCCGTGGTAGGAGACGATGCGGACGGCGCCACACTGCGGAAAATACTCGAGCAGGACCGCGTCGGCGTCAGTTTTCACCACGACAAATCCATCCGCACGACGCAGAAACTGCGCGTCATCGGCGGCCGCCAGCACCAGCTGCTGCGCATCGATTTCGAGACCAGCCCATCGAAGGAAGTGCTGAAGGCGAAGCTGGCCGATTTCAAGGCGAACCTGGCTTCCTGCAATGCCGTCATCCTGTCGGATTACGGCAAGGGCGGCCTGACGCACATCAAGCGCATGATCCAGTGGGCGCGTGGCGCGGGCAAGAGGGTGCTCGTGGATCCCAAGGGCGACGATTACTCGCGCTACAGAGGCGCCCATGTGATGACGCCGAACCGCGCCGAACTGCGGCAAATTGTCGGCGCCTGGAGGAGCGACGCCGATCTGGAGCGGCGCGCGCAGAAACTGCGCCGGCAGCTCGGTCTGGAAGCCCTGCTGCTGACGCGCGGCGAGGAAGGCATGTCCCTGTACCGTCAGGGGCGCGTGCTCCATGTCAAGGCCGAAAAGCGCGAGGTGTACGATGTGAGCGGCGCCGGCGATACCGTGATCGCCGTGCTGGCGACGATGCTCGCCTCGGGCGTTGCCATGGAACAGGCGGTGCGCATCGCCAACCGCGCCGCCGGCATCAAGGTGACCAAATTTGGCACCGCCGCCATCACCAGATCGGAGCTGTTCGCCTAGCCATGCCCTACGTCGTCACCGGTGCCGCCGGCTTCATCGGATCCAGGCTGGTCGGCGCGCTCAATCGCGCGGGCATCAGCGACATCCTCGCGGTTGACGACCTCGAGAACGGCGCCAAGGCGAAGAACCTCGCCGGCGTCGAGATCGAGGACTATCTCGACAAGCGCGAATTCCTTACCCAGCTCGAAACCGGCCGGCTGGACGGCGGCATCGAGGCCATCCTGCACCAAGGCGCGTGCTCAGACACCATGGAGATCGACGGCCGCTACATGATGGAGAACAACTACGCGTACTCCAAGGCGCTGTTCGACTGGTGCCAGGACGAGGAGGTGCCTTTCATCTACGCCTCCTCGGCGGCGGTCTACGGCCCCGGAAAAGAGTTTGGCGAGACGCGCGAAAACGAGAATCCGCTGAACGTCTACGCGTATTCGAAGTTTCTTTTCGACCAGTACGTCAGGAAACGGATGGGACGGGAAAATGCGGGCCTCACCGCGCAGGTCGCGGGCCTGCGCTACTTCAACGTCTACGGGCCGAACGAGGCGCACAAGGGGCGCATGGCCTCGGTTGCTTTCCACGCCTTCAACCAGTTCCGGGCCGAGGGCCGCGTGAAGCTTTTCGTGGGCTCGGACGGCTACGGCGACGGCGAGCAGCAGCGCGATTTCATCCATGTCGACGAAGCGGTGAGCGTGAACCTGTGGCTGCTCGAGAACCCGGAGATCTCCGGCATCTTCAACTGCGGCACGGGGCGGGCGCAGACTTTCAACGATGTCGCCGCCGCCGTGATCAACAGCGTGAATGGCTCGGATTTTTCCGTCGATGAATTGATGCAGAAGAATTTCATCGAATACATTCCTTTCCCCCCGCCGCTGGTCGGCAAGTACCAGAGCTATACGCAGGCGGACCTGAGCCGGCTGCGCGAGGCGGGCTATTCGGGCTCCTTCCAGGGCGTGGAAGAGGGCGTCGCCGCCTACGTCAAGGAGTTGCTGAAAGCGTGAACAAGACCATCGAAGATTTCATTGGCAACACGCCGCTCGTTCGACTTCAGCGTCTGAATCCTGATTTTGAAAGAAATAAAAACATCATCCTCGCCAAGCTCGAAGGCAACAATCCCGCCGGCTCGGTAAAGGACCGTCCCGCGATCTCGATGATCCGGCGCGCCGAGGAACGCGGCACGATCAGGAAAGGCGATGTTCTGATCGAACCCACCTCGGGCAACACGGGCATCGCGCTCGCCATGGCGGCCGCGATCCGCGGCTACAAGATGGTGTTGATCATGCCCGAGCACCTGTCGATCGAGCGCCGCCAGACGATGCGCGCCTTCGGCGCCGAGCTGATCCTCACGCCGCAGAAGGGCGGCATGGAAACGGCGCGCGACCTCGCCGAGAAAATGGTGAAGGAGAAAAAAGGGATCATGCTCGACCAGTTCGCCAATCCGGACAACCCGCTGGCGCATTACGAGACCACGGGCCCGGAGATCTGGCGCGATACCGGCGGCGCGATCACGCACTTCGTTTCCTCCATGGGCACCACCGGCACCATCATGGGCTGCGCGAAGTTCTTCAAGGAAAAGAACCCGAAAATCCAGATCGTCGGCTGCCAGCCCGAGGAGGGTTCGCAGATTCCCGGCATCCGCAAGTGGCCCGAGGCCTACCTGCCGAAAATCTACGACCGCAACCGGGTCGACCGGCTGGAGTACGTCAGCCAGGCCGACGCCGAGGACATGGCGCGGCGCCTGGCGCGCGAGGAGGGCATCTTCGCCGGCATCTCCTCGGGCGGCGCCGTCGTGGTCGCGCTGCGGATTTCCGCGGAACTGAAAAACGCCGTCATCGTCACCATCATCTGCGACCGCGGCGATCGCTACCTGTCGACTGGAGTATTTCCGGATTGACGCCTGTTCTTGCCTTTGACATAGAGACCATCCCCGACGTTGCCGGGATCCGGCGGCTGCACGGCCTGCCCGCCGATCTTCCGGACCGTGAAGTGGCCGAGGTGGCTTTCCAGATCCGCCGCACCAAGACCGGTAGCGACTTCCTGCCGCCGCAGCTGCACCGCGTGGTGGTCATCTCCTGCGTGCTGCGCGGTGACGAGGGGGTTAGGGTGTTTTCTCTGGAAGGGCAGGAAGCGGAAATCATTCAGCGCTTCTACGAAGGCATCGAAAAATTCGTCCCGCAGCTCGTTTCCTGGAACGGCGGCGGCTTCGATCTGCCGGTGCTCAATTACCGCGGCCTGATCCACGGCGTCTCGGCGCCGATGTTCTGGGAGACCGGCGACGAGAACCGGGATTTCCGCTACAACAACTACGTTTCGCGCTACCACTCGCGCCACACGGACCTGATGGACGTGCTCGCCATGTACCAGCCGCGCAACAACGCGCCGCTCGACGACGTGGCGCTGCTCGCGGGCCTGCCGGGGAAGATCGGCGTCGGCGGAGCGAAGGTCTGGGAGACCTATCTTGCAGGCGATGTCGCGGCAATCCGCGACTACTGCGAGGCCGACAGCGCGAATACCTACCTGCTGTACCTCCGCTACCAGCTTCTCAGAGGGGTATTTTCAAAAGAGTTGTATCAAAAAGAAAACCGCATTCTGAAAAAATACATTCAAGATCAGGATAAGCCCCACTGGCGCGAATTCCTCAAGCTCTGGAATGATTCTTGAGATCGATGCACTCGACGCCGCCGGCCGCGGCGTCGCGCGCAACGCGGGCAAGGTCGTGTTCGTCGAAGGCGCGCTCGCCGGCGAGCTGGTCGAGGCGCGGTTGCTCGAAGCCAAGCCCAAGTTCGACCGCGCGCGTGTAACCGCGATCCTTCGCCCCTCCGCCTCCCGGCGCACGCCGCGCTGCCCGTATTTCGGCGTCTGCGGCGGCTGCGCCACGCAGCACGTGGACGCGCGCACCCAGGTCGCCGCCAAGCAGCGCGGGCTCGAGGACAACCTGGCGCGCATCGGCAAGCTCAAGGCGGACTCGATGCTTGCGCCGATCTACGGCGAGGAATGGGGCTACCGGCATCGCGCGCGCCTGTCGGTGCGCTTCGTCGAAGGCAAGGGCGGCGCACTGGTGGGTTTTCGCGAGAAGAAATCGACCTACGTCGCGGACATGGGCAGTTGCGATGTTTTGCCGCCTCACATTTCCTCCTTGCTCGTACCTTTAAGAAATCTCATCGGAAAGCTGTCGATCCGGGATCGGGTACCCCAGGTCGAGATTGCGGTCGGAGATGCCGCGACGGTCCTGCTGTTCCGCCACCTGCTGTCCTTCTCGCCTGCGGACCAGGCCCTGCTGCGGGCGTTCGCGGATGCCAACCGGGTGTGCGTCTGGCTCCAGCCCGCGGGGCCGGAAACCGTGGCGCCGTTCCATCCGGCTGCGCACGACGCTCTTTTCTACGACCTGCCTGAATTCGGCGTGCGGATCGCTTTCCAGCCCTCCGACTTCACGCAGGTCAATCCGGCCGTCAACCGCCTGCTGGTTTCGCGCGCCGTGCGCCTGCTCGACCCGCAACCGGGCGAGCGGATCGCGGACCTCTTTTGCGGCATCGGAAATTTCTCGTTGCCGCTGGCCAGCCGGGGCGCGCAGGTGATCGGCTTCGAAGGCAACGCCCTGCTGGTGGAGCGCGCGCGCCAGAACGCCGCCGCCAACGGCCTCGTCGCCCAGTTCGAAGTCGCCGACCTGTTCCAACCCAATCTCGGCCACTACGGCCGCTTCGACAAATTCCTGCTCGACCCTCCGCGCGAAGGCGCGATCACCCTGGTCCACTCGCTGCCCGACGATTGGCCGCGGCGCATCGTCTACGTCTCCTGCGACACCGCCACGCTGGCGCGTGACGCGGACGTGCTGGTGCACCACAAGGGCTTCAGCCTGACAGCTGCTGGCGTGGTCAACATGTTTCCGCACACCGCGCACGTCGAATCCATCGCCCTGTTCGAGCGCTAAAAACAAAAAAGGCGCCCGCAGGCGCCTTTCCCGGTGTGCAGGCCGGCCCTAGTCTTTCTCGCCCCCGAGAGCCAGCAGGAGCTGCAGCAGGTTGGCGAAGATGTTGAACAGGCTCATGTAGACACCCGTGGTCGCCATCACGTAGTTGGTCTCGCCGCCGGTCACGATCCTCGACAGGTCGTGCAGCAGGAAGAGGGAAAACACCACGATCACCAGGCTTGAGATCGTCAGCGCGATCACCGGGATCTGCAGGAACATGTTGGCGATCATCGCCACCAGCAGCACGATCATGCCGACGAAGAGGAACTTGCCCATGAAGCTGAAATCGCGCTTGGTGGTCACCGCGATCGCGGCCATGCCGAAGAACACCGCGCCGGTGCCGGCGGCGGCGTAGCCCACCAGCTGCATGCCGTTCTTCATCGTCAGGGCGTAGTTGAGCAGCGGGCCCAGGAACCAGCCCAGCAGCCCGGTCATGAGGAGCAGCAGGCCGATGCCGATGACGCTGTTGCGGAAACGGGCGATGCCGAACTGCAAGCCGATGATTGCGCCCAGCATCACGAAGAAGCTGAGTATCGGGCTGCCGGTGATGATCGAAGCCGAGGCCATGCCGAGCCAAGCGCCCGCGACCGTGGGCACCATGGTTAGGGCGAGCAGCAGATAGGTGTTGCGCAGGACCTTCTGTGATTCCGGCGCGAGCGCGACGCCGTCGTAGCCGGTGTTTGTGGTCTGCAGTTCTGGTTGCATCCGTACCTCCTAGAGTTGACGCCAGTATAAGACAATAAGACGGATTGAAAGTTTCAAGCAAAAACCCATGTCCTACAGCAAGTTACAATGAGGGCGCCAGGTCGATATTTCAAGGAGAGTTGGCAGAGCGGTCGAATGCGGCGGTCTTGAAAACCGCTAGCCCGCAAGGGCTCGGGGGTTCGAATCCCTCACTCTCCACCAGTCAAGTCCAATAAGACCCTGAAACGTCGTGTTTAATCTTCCAGGAGAACCCCGATGAAAATCCTCATGCTGCACGGCATCAACCTCAACATGTTCGGCAAGCGCGATCCGAAGCAGTACGGGACGATCACGCTGGCCCAGATCGACGCCCGGCTCAAGGCGCTCGGCAAGGAACTTGGCGCGCAAGTCGTGAGTTTCCAGACCAACGACGAAGGCAAGATGTGCGAGCGCATCCACCGGGGCTTCGCCGATAAATTCGACGCGGTGCTGATCAACGCCGGTGCCTGGACGCACTACAGCTACGGCCTGCGCGACGCGCTGGCGATCCTCACCGTGCCGATCGTCGAAGTGCACATGTCCAACATCCACGCGCGCGAGGAGTTCCGCCACCACTCGGTGATCGCCGCGATCGCGCGCGGCCAGATTGCCGGCTTCGGCGTCGACAGCTACCTGCTCGCGCTGCGCGCCGCGGTGTCGGCAGTGCGCGCCGGCAAGAACTAGCGCTTCAGGTACCGCTACAGCGCATTGACCTTTTCAATCCAGGAAGAGGCCGCTCGCCTCAATCAGGTGGTGGCGCGCTTCACGATCGTGGAGGACGCCCCCGAGCCCACACGGAGGAGCAGCGCCGTACCCGTGCCGCGGCCGATGCCGCCGAAGCGCAGGCTTGGGCGCGCGGCCGCGAACGCGCAAGGCGGCGAATGGAAAGAGTTCTGATCCCGGGCAGAAGATCAGGCTGTTAAACTGCGCACCCGAGTCTGGTTGCGCGCATGGCACTCATTGTTCAAAAATTCGGCGGTACCTCGGTCGGTTCGATCGAGCGCATCCGCAGCGTTGCCTTGCGCGTCGCCAAGTGGCAGGCGGCGGGGCACCGCATCGTGGTGGTGCCCTCGGCCATGTCCGGCGAAACCAACCGGCTGTTGTCGCTCGCCGCCGGCATTCAGGAGCACCCCGACCCCCGCGAACTCGATGTCGTCGCCGCCACCGGAGAGCAGGTCGCCGTGGGACTGCTGGCGATGGCGCTGCTCGCCCTCGGCGTCAAGGCGCGCAGCTACACCGGCTGGCAGGTAAGGGTGCTGACCGACTCGGCGTTCAACCGCGCGCGCATCGTGTCGATCGACGAATTGCGCCTGCGCCAGGACCTGGAGAACGGTTGCGTCACGGTGGTCGCCGGCTTCCAGGGTGTGGACGCGGAGGGCAATATCACCACCCTGGGGCGCGGCGGGTCCGACACCTCCGCGGTCGCGCTCGCGGCCGCTCTGGGCGCCGACGAATGCCAGATTTACACCGACGTCGACGGCGTCTACACCACCGACCCGCGCATCGTGCCAGAGGCGCGGCGCCTGTCCACCATCAGCTTCGAGGAAATGCTCGAGCTGGCGAGCGCGGGCTCCAAGGTGCTGCAGATCCGCTCGGTGGAATTCGCCGGCAAGTACAAGGTCCCCACGCGCGTGCTCTCCAGCCTCACCGACCCGAAGATGCCGGTGGAGGAGGAGGCGCGCTCGGGCACGCTCATCACTTTCGAGGAAGACCCGCACATGGCCATGGAAAAGGCAGTGGTCTCGGGCGTTGCCATGCAGCGCGACGAGGCCAAGATCACGGTTCACGCCGTCCCCGACAAGCCGGGCATCGCCTACGCGATCCTCGGGCCGATCGCCGACGCCGGCATCAATGTCGATGTCATCGTGCAGAACGTCGGCCACGACGGCACCACCGACCTCTCGTTTACTCTGGGCCGCGCCGACATGGCCAAGGCGATGCGGATGCTCAACGACCAGGTCAAGCCGGCCATCAAGTGCCGCGAGATCACCGGCGACGACCACATGGCGAAGGTTTCGGTGGTGGGCCTGGGGATGCGCTCGCACGCGGGCATCGCCGCGAAGATGTTCCGCACGCTGGCCGAGGAGGGGATCAACATCCAGATGATCTCGACCTCGGAAATCAAGATTTCTGTGGTGGTGGACGAGAAATACGCCGAGCTCGCCGTGCGCGTGCTGCACAAGGCCTTTGAGTTGGACCAGGAATAGCAGGGTAGAATTGCGGCACTTCGCGCCGTACAGAAACACCGGAGAGATGCCCGAGTGGCCGAAGGGGGCGCCCTGCTAAGGCGTTATACCGGCTTAAACCGGTATCGAGGGTTCGAATCCCTCTCTCTCCGCCAATATCACTTCCAACGCGTAGACTTACCCATGCATACCATCCCGCCATGCGCGAACTCGGTTATGTGGAGGGCAGAAATCTCGTGAGGCTGTAGTCGCACCACTCTCCACGGCGTGTCACCCGCATTGCTTGAACGGTGCCTTCGTGCTATAGTGCGTTGGTGCCGTATTGCGGCACTAACTTTGCAATCACGTGGTGCGCTACGCCAAATAAGCGAATGCGCGCAACTATGGAAACTCTCGCTACCAAGACCAGGGTAAAGGTCGTCGGCTCGAATGGACAGATTTCGCTTGGCAAAGAGTTCGCCGGACGCCAGGTTCTTGTGCAAGAACAAGAACCGGGGGTATGGCTCGTCCGTACGGCTCTCGTGGTGCCGGAAAACGAACTCTGGCTGCACCAGCCGAAAGCCCGGGAAGACCTGGCGCGCGCTCTGGATTGGGCGCGACGCCATCCCGCAAAAGAGTCCGACCCTGACGCGACCCTCAAGAGACTAGAGGATGGCGGACGCAGAACAGGCAAGAAGGCTTCAGCTCGATCTTAACAACGAGGTCTTTCAGGAGAACTGGCTAACGCTGGACAAATCGGAACGCAATCGCGTTACCGATACGCTCCGGAGATTGCGCCAGCTCACCTGGGAACAGCTTTACCGGGACCAGGGCTTGAAGTGGGAGAAGGTCGTTAGCGTGAAACCGCCCCAGGGGATCGACGCCGTTTACACGCTTCGTATCACGCAGTCTCGGCGGGCGGCCGCCTATCGAGACCGCAACTTTCTGCGGTTACTCATGATCGCGCCCGATCACGATGCCGCCTACGGAAAGAAGTAGGAGGCGCTGACGGCGTTCTATCATTGTTCCCGCATGCGCTATTGCCCGCGCCCGTCGAGGGCTGGCTGGAACTGCCCGAGGCGCCGGGCCTGGGTTTCGAGCCCGCAAAGGACCGGGTCGCGGAGCTCGCGAAACTGCCGACCTCCCGCGGCAAGGGCAAGGCCTAGGCGCCGAGCCGGACGCGGCCGGGTTTCTGGTTCAATATAGGGATCGAGCAACTACAGGAGTAGGCCATGCCGTTGACTGAACTGAACCATTACTTCGTGCGCGCCAACGATTTGGAGCGCACCAAGGACTTCTATGTCGACGTCCTGGGCTTCGAAGTGATGCCGCGGCCGGATTTTCCGTTTCCGGGCTACTGGCTGGGCGTCAACGGCAAGATCCAGGTGCACATGGGGCCGGCGGGCATCCCGAACCAGGAGATGTATTACCTGGGGACGCCCAAGAACGCGGCCACCGAATATTCCGGCGTGGTGGACCACATCGCGTTTCTCGCCAGCGAGCCCGAGGAATTCGTCAACCGTTTCAGGAAGCTCGGCATGAGCTTCCGGCCGCGCAGCCTGCCGGAGTCGGAGTTGTTCCAGATCTTCATCAAGGACCCGAACGGCGTCACGATCGAGCTCAACTTCTTCGGCATCAAGGCCGCGCCGGACTGGGGCGGCGAGGACTACTCGAAGATGGAGCGAGTGGCCGCGCGATGAACGCTCCGGCCAGGGCTCCTGGCGCGGCGGCGCCGTCGTTCGCCGGCACCGGCTACGAGGAGGCGCTGGCCAGCGCGCGGTCGCTGGTGCCGCTGCTGCGTGAGCGCGCCGCGCGCGCCGAGGAGGAGCGCATCCTGCTGCCGGAGACCATTGCCGACCTGCACCGCACCGGGTTGATGCGCGTGCTTCAGCCCAGACGCTGGGGCGGGATGGAATTCGACTACGTCGCCTACGTGGATTTTTCCGCCGAACTGGCGCGCGGCTGCGCCTCCACCGGCTGGACCGTAGGCAATCTGCTGATCCACCACTGGATGCTGGCGCTGTACGACGAGCGCGCGCAGCAGGAGGTGTGGGGCGCCAATCCCGAGGCGCTGATCGCCTCGGGCATCGCCTATCCGCAAGGCAGCGGCCGCGCCGCGCCGGATGGCTTCATCGTCAGCGGGCGCTGGAATTTCTCCAGCGGCGTCAACGTCGCCGACTGGAACATGCTGGCCGTAACCGTGCGTGAAGGAGAAGGGCGTACCGCCGACAAGGTCATCGATCACCGCATGTGCCTGCTGCACAAGTCGGAGTACGAGATCGTCGATGACTGGCAGGTGCTCGGCATGCGCTCGACCGGCAGCATGACCGTGGTGGCGAAGGACGTGTTCGTTCCGGAGCATCGCGCGCTATGCATGTACGACGCGCGTGGCGGCGACGGGTTTCCCGGCGCCAAAGGCAATCCGAACCCGGTCTATCGAGTGCCGCTGTCGGCGCTCGCCGCGCACGGCATCGGCGGCACGGCGCTCGGCAACGCGCAGGCGGCGCTGGAACTCACCATCGAGGCGGTGAAAAAGCGCAGCACCAGCTACACCGGCTTGAAGATGCGCGACATCCAGGCGGTCCAGCTGCGGGTCGGCGCGGCGGGCGCGAGGATCGACGCGGCGCGAGAGCTGCTGCGCGCCGATTGCATCGAGGCGCAGGAGATCGCCAACCGCAACGTCATCGCCGATGCCGAGCGCAAGCTGCGCTTCAAGCGCAACCTCGCGTACGCCGCGAGTCTTTGCACCGAGGCGGTGGACATCCTGCATGCCATGGCGGGCGCCAACGGCGTCTACGACAGCTATCCGATCCAGCGCATCTTCCGCGACGCCCACACCCTGGGCGGGCACATCAGCTTCAGCACCGACGCGCAGTTCTCCACCTGGGGCCTGGCTGCGCTGGGCGGCGAGATCGTCAACCCGACGCTTTAGCGGTTTTTTTTGAACTGCAAGCCCATGCTGCTCGAATGGGGGCTGGAACGAAGCCTGACTATGGAGGCATCTGCGTTTTACATACGCAGTATTGAGTATATAATACGCAGATGGTCTCCAGCCAGCTAACAATGATCGACCTGTGTCGCATTACGGGGTACACCCGCGACCAGGTTCGTGGGTTGCTGGACGCGGCGCTTCCGGGACGCTCAAGCAAGGGGCCGCGGGTCGCTCGGGAATTCCGCCCCCAGGAATTGATTCTCGTAGCCGCCATGACGGAATTGGAGACGCGCTTCGGAATCAAGCGGACCTACGTCACCGCGGTCGCGAAGCGGTTAGCGCAGGTCCTGTCGGGGCCGAGGACTCAGAATCGCGAGGCACGCCTGCACGTCGCTTTTGATCCACCCAAAGTCACATACGCGGGTGAGATCGTCCCGACTGAGGACGGTGTCGTAATGTCGCTCGGGCCCGTTTTTGACCGGGCCGATCGGTACGTGAGCGCTGCATCCGCGGGTTCGCCACAGCAGTCGTTGCGCCTTGGGCCAGCGGTGCTTAGAACCGCCACGAAGCGCACAACGTGACTACTCCGGCTTTCAATAAGGCGCTCACGGCAACCGGTTACCTGCTGCCGAACGGCCAAGCAGCTCGCGGACTAGCACGCTCCAGCGAAGAGGCAAGCTCCAGGTTGCGTTCGGTGCTTGCTGATAGTCGCGTTGGGCTGCAAGCCGATGCGGTGTTCTCCGCGCAAAACGTGCCCACCGCAATCTTTAAGGACGCCGGCGCACACGCGCCCACAGACGCCCAGATCTCAAAATGGCATGAGGCAGCCTGGAACGTCGGTGTTGCACCTCTTCTCTGGATCATCACGCCTACCGATGTTCACTTATACGACTGTTACGCATCGCCGACGAAGGATGAGATCGCTCCGACGGCGTTGGACGTATTTCCCCTGGCCGCCGAGGAGCGACTCCGCACCCTTGACGCCATGTGCGGTCGTTTTGCCACCGAAACGGGCGCGTTCTGGTCAAGCAATATTGGACAGAGGATCGACCGTCGGCATCGGGTCGACCGCGAACTGCTCAGCGAGATCAATGCGCTCGAAGATAAATTGACCGAGATCCCGCTGGCGGGCGCATCTCGGGCGGCGCATGCGAGAGACGACGTAAAGATGGCGCGCGACTTCGCTCAGCGGCTGATCGGGCGGTGCATCTTTACTTTGTACCTCATCGACCGAGGTATTGCGCAGCGCTTCCTGCCTGAAGGCTTCCCCGCGGATGTCGCGGCAATGTTCGCAACGGTGAAGTCAGCATTCAATCTGTTCAAGTGGCTCCGTAGCACATTCAACGGCGACCTTTTTCCCATGAATGATCCTGGGGCGGAGCAGAAGAGTCTGACCGACACACACTTGATCCTGTTGCGGGACTTCATCGAAGGTCGCAGTTTGGTTTCCGGGCAGGGGCGATTGTTCCGTTTTCGATACGATGCGATTCCAATCGACCTCATCAGTTCAATCTATCAGCAGTTCGCGCGATCGAGCGCCGCTGATGAGGCCCACGTCCAAGGTCTGCATTACACGCCCGTCGAGTTAGTGCATCTCACTCTCGACCCGGTATTCGAGTCATTGCCCGCTACGGCCCGCGTAATCGACCCGACATGTGGCTCGGGCGCCTTCTTAGTGGAGGCGTTTCGCCGCCTCGTCTGGAAACGCAACCAAGGGCGACCGGTAAGCCGGGCTGTTGTCCGAGAGGTGCTTTACAAGCAGCTATATGGCATCGACATCAACAAGGCCGCCCTCGGCATCGCTGCGTTCAGCTTGTACCTAGCGGCTCTCGAGCTCGATGAAGAGCCCGTAAGCAACATACTCGATCTCAAATTCGATCGCTTGATCGGCGCCACGCTGTTCGAGGCGGATACCGTTCATGACGAGTTGCCGACGGCGGTCACCGAACGCCCCTTCGATGCCGTTGTCGGTAACCCGCCTTGGACCTTCGTGCGCAGAGGAGAGCCTCAGCGAAGGCGGGAGGAAGGAAACGACCGAACCACCCGACCGCGGCGCAGCCCGGACCAAGAGTTCTTGTGGGTAGCGGCACGCCTTGCCGGCGACGCCGGGCGTATTGGCATGATCGTAAAGGCCTCACCTATCTTCTCCAAGGATCAGCACGCCATTGATGCCCGTCAGGCTCTTCTTCGGAAACTGACGCCGGTGGCGTTGGTAAATCTCTCGGCGCTGCGTAAGGAGGAATTGTTCCCGGATGCCACGGGACCGGCATTGCTGTTCTTTGCGCGTTGCACTCTTGCCGCGCGTACCGATCATCTGTTGGTCGGTTCTATCCCATGGACAGCCGATTTTCGTCGGAACGGTATCTTCCATGTTGGCCCGGGCGAGTTCAGGAGTCTGCCGCTCGCTCGCATATTGGAAACGCCAGCCATGCTGAAGGCGGCAACGTTCGGAACGGTGCGTGATGGGTGGCTGATCGAAAAACTGGAGCGTTCCTTTCTGACGCTCGGTCAACTGCTGAGTAAGGTGGAACTGAACGCGCGCGGACAGGGTTTTCAGATCTATGGTGGTGACATTAACCATCCACCTCGCCACTACTACTCGCTCGGCGTGCTTACGACGGAGAACTACACACCTTTTCGGGTGCAGCGGCAGTCGCTCGAACGCTTCGCGCACAGCTCCCTACACCGTACTCGGGACCCAGCCATTTTTCAGGGCCCGCTCTTGCTGTGTCCAAAGGGGAACCTCGGTAGCGCTGTTGAACCTGGCCGCTACAGCGCGACGGTGAGCTTGGATAACGTTCTCTACAACAAGAATTTTTTCGGCATATCTTTTGCCGGGCGCGACCCAGCTGCCGCCAGAGTGCTCTCGGCGATCTTGAATTCAACCCTTACTGCGTTCCAGCTTGCCTTCGGGGGCAGCACCTGGGGTTTGGAGCGACCGACGGTTGAACCAAATGATCTTCTCTCGTTGCGGGTCCCGAACCTCACCGGCATGCCGGCGAACCTGCTGCAGTTGGTCCTCGATGCCGAACAAGCGGCTGCAGAGAGGCCGGAAAGCAAGGCGTGCCTCGCGAAGCTGGATAAAGCAGTCTACGACCTTTACGGTTTGGAACGGGATGAAGCAGTGGTTGCCAGCGAGAGCTTGGTGCGCGCCAGCATGATGTTGTTTGAGCGCCGAGGGAATCGGATGTCTTTCCTGAAACCGCCGACAGACGATGCACTCAGCTCGTACGCCAGCGAGGTTGTTCGCACGGTAAATGCCTACCTACGGGCCGGCGGCAAACGCCACTTGGAGGCGGTTGTTTATCCGCGCCAGGTGATGGGGAGCAACGCCTTCAACGGCATGCCAGGTGTGACGGCTGTGAGGTTCAGCATGGTGGACGGCGCACCAGCGGAAACACCTGTCGTGCATCAAGGCGGTGAAGCCGAGATTGACCGGCTGGCCGGTCTATTCCGTGGTCAGCTTAATGCCGAGGTTCCGCCGTACCTGAACGAGAGGCGCCACCTGCGGTTATACGACGAAAACGATCTGTTCGTTCTGAAGCCGTCGGAAGTTCGATATTGGACACGAACAGCAGGTCTCAATGACGCGGACGTCATCCTGGCGGACCATTGGATTAAGAACCGCCATGCGTCTATCGCCTGAGACTCCAATAGGGCGACCGTCGTTTGGTTTAGCTGAGGAGGAGATCGCCACCGTCCTGGATCTGCTTTGCCGCGGCGCGGCCGAGGCTCGTACCTTGGTTTCGGCTGGCATGCTCGAGGTGCCAATAACGATTCTCGTGAGGAAAGCCATGCTTCGCGTAAAGCGGCAGCTCGGCTTGACGAACCTAGAGGTTGGCGGCGAACTCGAGCTATTGGACGCGAATGACGAAGAAGCCTCAGTTCAAGGCCGGATCGATATTGTTCTGCGCTTCCTTCACCAATTCGGCGACGAGGAGGCGTACGTGGGCGTGGAGTGTAAGCGTGTTCGCCCCGGTGACTCTTCCCTGAATGCCCGCTATGTCACCCAAGGTGTTGATCGGTTCGCCGCGGGTCAGTACGCCGCTGGCCATTTATTGGGAATGATGCTTGGATACGTTCTGCAATTGCCGCTAGGAGCGCTCGCAGCGGACATCGACGCACGGATGCGGAAGCGCTACGGCGAGGCCGCGAAGCTCGGTGACATGGATGCCCACGTCGACGCCCTCTCAATGCAATTCGGAAACCTTGCGCAGGGAGCAGCCGGGCACATCATTCGTCTGATTCACATCTTTGTGGACATGAGCCCCGCTAGCTCGGCGACCTCCTCTACGGTCGCCCCATCCTAGGATTTCGGTATAGGGGCTGGGAGCCTGCAATGGAGCGTCCGGCAATCGAATCTGCGGCGCAATCCCTTGCACCGGTTGGACGCACACCTTCGCGGGCCGCGCTGATAGCCCCTCAGCAGTACCCCAATGCCCGCACCGCTGTGTGACAATCGGAAAGCCCGCCAATTAAGGCGGTACTGGCGCTAAGACCTGAGGGTCTCGCCAAATTTTGCCAAAATGTCCAATATCAACCTATGAGCACGATGAATATCTCGTTGCCCGATTCGCTCAAGACGTTTGTGGATGAGCAGGTCACCCAGCGCGGCTATGGCACCAGCAGCGAGTACGTGCGCGAGCTGATTCGCAAAGATGCGGATCGGTTCCATCTGCGCGGTCTGCTGTTGGAGGGGGCCGGCTCCGCTCCGGGTGCACCAACCGATGCCGCCTATTTCAACTCTCTGCGCAAGCGCGCCCAGCGACGCGCTCGGGGGTGAAGGCCAAGCCCATCGTCCTGCGTGCGGCCTGGCTGCTCAATGTCACGAATGCCGGTACGAGAAGTGATCCTAGACGCGAACGATCTGCGGCACACGGTCGAAGTGCCGGTCGCGGTCATGAAGTACAAGATTGTGCTGCAGCACCAGCGCACCGACCCTTGTGTCGAGCGCGACCCTCACTTCCAGAGATCTGCGTCTACCCGATCCTGCGCTGCCAGCGCCTCCACGGCAACCTCGTTCAAGCTCTTGCCCTCGGCGCGCGCCTTGCCGCGGATCGCCTTGTCCAATGCCGCCGGAACTTTCCTCACCGTGTACTGCATGCAGAAATTGTATTCTCTGCCTGCATATGATGTAAGCAATCGTCCTACGCCAGCCGCAGCAGCCGCGCGGCGGTTTTGCCCTTGATCAGGTTTTTTTCTTCCTGGGAAAGAAAATCCAGGCGTTCAACGGTTGCGACCGGGTCCGTCAAGCCCATGTCGAAACAGTAATCGGTCCCCAGCAGCACCCGGTCGGCGCCGACGAGGCGCACCAGGTTCGCGTTGATACGGTCGTCGTGCCCGATGGTGTCGTAGCTGAAGCGGCGCAGGTAATCGCTTGGCATGCGCTGCATGTGCTTCAGTTCCGGGCGAAATTTGGTGCCGTGATCGAGGCGGCCGATCAGCCAGGGAAAGGTGCCGCCGGCGTGCGGCAGGTTGACTTCCAGTTTCGGGAACGCATCCAGCACGCCGCCGAAGACGAGGCACGCCGCCGCGACGCCGGTGTCGTAGGGGTTGCCGAGCAGGTTTTTCAGGTAATAGCGCGCGGTGCGCTCGCCTCCGATGGTGTCGACCGGATGCAGGAACACCGGCCAGCCGAGTTCCTCGGCCTTGGCGTAGACGTCCCAGAAGCGCTTGTCGTCCAGATCGCCGCCGTTGATGTTGGTGGCAAGATACATGCCACGCATGCCGGGCAATTTGGCGCAGCGCTCCAGTTCCTTGAGCGCAAGCTCCGGGCCTGCATCGGCAGCATGGCGAGGCCGATGAAACGGTCGGGATGGCGCAGGTGCGCGGCCGCGGCCGCGTCGTTGTACGCCTGCGATAGCGCGAGTCCAAAGCCCGGCGATGCCCAATTGACCATCGGTGCGGTGAGCGACAGGGCTTGCACGTCCACGCCCTGCCGCTGCATGCCTTGCAGCCGCAGGCCCAGGTCGACGAATTCGTCGGTGAAGGAATTGGTGATCCGCTCGGTGCGCACGGTGTAGCCCTTCGGCGTGCGCTCGAGCGTCGCCCCTCCTTGGGGCCGTCCTTTTCGAACAGCTTGAGCCATTCCTCCGGGTACCAATGGGCGTGGATGTCTATCGTCGGCATGCGGGCTCGCGTATTATTGTCGTCGGGAGGAACGTGAATATTATGAAGCAGATGGTCGTCACCAGTGCGTCGTCCGCCGCGTTCTCCGCGTACGTCGCGGCAGAGACGCAACGCTGGGGCAAGTTGGCGAAGGAGTCCGGCGCGACCGTCGACTGACGGCGGCCGCGCGAGATGCTCAAGGTAGCGGTCATCGGGCTGGGTTGGTGGGGACGCATCATCGTCGGGCTGCTGAAGAGCAGCGCGCAGTTGCGGGCGGTGGTTGGTGTCGATGTTGCGTCGGGTTCTGCTTCGGATTTTTGTCGTGAAAATGGCCTGGAATTTTCCACCGATCTCGACAACGTCCTGTTTGATGGAAAAATTGAAGCGGTAATCCTCTGCACGCCTCATTCGCTGCATTGCGAGCAGATCGTGCGGGCGGCGAACGCGAAGAAGCACGTGTTCTGCGAGAAACCGCTCTCGCTCAACCGTGCCGACGTGCTCAAGGCGGTGGCGGCCTGCAATGCCAACGGCGTCGCGCTCGCGGTGGGGCACGAGAAGCGTTTCGAGCCGCCGGTCGTCGAGCTGTTCCGCATGGCGGCCGCAGGCGAGCTCGGCACCTTGTTGCAGGTCGAGGGAAATTTCAGCCAGGACAAATTCCTGTCGATGCCGGCGGACAACTGGCGCCTGACGGAGAAGGAAGCGCCGGCCGGCCCCATGACCGCCACCGGGATTCATCTTCTTGACCTCGCGGTTGGCCTGCTCGGGCCCGCAGAGAGCGTGCTGGCGCGCGTGCGCCAGCTGGACAGCAATCTGGTCAACGGGGATACGCTTGCAATTCTTGCAAGTTTTGGAAACGGATCAAATGCGCTGATAAGCGCGATCCTCGCCACTCCCTTCGATGGACGAATTGCGGTCTACGGCAGCAAGGGTTGGGCGGAAGTGCGCGATAAGGCGCACCCGGAGGCGCCGGAGGGTTGGGTTTTGACTTCTTGCGCTAGAAATCAACCAAGGAAGACGCGGGAATATCCGCCCGCCAAAGCCGTGCTTGCCAACCTCGAGGCATTCGCGGACGCCGCGGCCGGCCGCGCGCCGTATCCGGTGCCGCAGGATCAGATGATCGCCAACATCTCGGCGCTCGAAGCCGTGTTCAGATCGGCGCGCAGCGGCAACATCGAACCGGTCGTAAATAATTGAACGCGAACCCAGGGGACAGGAAATGAAGCTTGGAACATTCATGATGCCGCTGCACCCGCCGGGGCGCAGCCCGTCGGAGACGCTGCCGGAGGACCGCGAGGCGATCCTGCTCGCCGACCGGCTTGGCTATTGCGAGGCGTTCGTCGGCGAGCACATCACGGACCTGGCCGAGAACGTGACCTCCTGCCTGATGTTTCTCGCCAGCCTGGCGCACGAGACGAAAAACATCGTGCTCGGCAGCGGCACCGTGAACATGCCGAACAGCCATCCGGCGGCGATCGCGGCGCAGGTGGCGATGCTCGACCACATGTTGAAGGGGCGCTTCATCATGGGCATCAGCCCGGGCGGGCTGATGTCGGATGCCGAGGTGTTCGGCAACTACCAGAAGGACCGCAACGCGATCTTCCTCGAATCCATCAACATGGTGCTAGATATCTGGAAATCGGATGGACCTTATGATTTGCACGGAAGTTTTTTTAATGTGACTACAAAAAATACTTCCATCAAGGAAATAGGGCAGGGCACGATCATCAAGCCCTACCAGAAGCCGCATCCGCCCATCGTGGTGACCGCCGTGGCGCCGCACTCGAAGGGCGTGACCGAAGCCGCGAAGCGCGGTTGGACGCCGATCTCGGCCAACTTCCTGCTGCCCGAGTGGGTGGCGAGCCATTGGCCGCGCTATGTTGAGGGTTGTGTTTCTATAAATATAAAACCTAAAACGGAGGACTGGCGCGTTGCCAAATCCATATTCGTCGCCGATGACGACAAGGTCGCCCAGCGCTACGGCCACTCCCCCGAGGGGCCGTACCATTTCTACTTCAAGCAACTGATCCGCAAACTGGTGGGCGCGGGCGGGCGGGGCAACCTGTTCAAGCTCGACCAGAACCAGCCCGACAGTGAAATCACGGCCGACACCATTGCGAAGAAGCTGGTGATCGCGGGAACCGTCAACAGCGTCGTCGACCAGATCCTCGCCTTCCGCGAGAAGACCGGGGACTTCGGCACGCTGCTCTACCCCTGCCACGACTGGCTCGACCCGGCGCTTGGCAAGCGCTCGATGCAGCTCATGGCCGAGCAGGTCATGCCGAGGGTCAACGCGGCGCTGAAATCATAGAGGGAACTTCTAACTGACCCGGACTTCGAGACCAAGGCGGCCGACGTGATCGGGCTGTATCTGAATCCGCCGCAGCACGCGGTGGTGTTCAGTGTGGACGAGAAGACGGCGATCCAGGCGCTGGATCGCAAGGACCCGGTGCTGCCGCCTCAGACGAGCAAAGCCGAGGCCCTGCTCCTCGCCGAGCGCCTGCGGTGCGGTGTCGCGGACCGGCCTTTTGCATGGCAAGACGGCGGGCAAAAATCGGGTTTGTGATCGCGCCACTGTGAAGTGGTCTTCGGCGGCCGAGGCTGGCCAGACGCCGAGGTAACGCGCCCTCGGATACAGGCCGCTCTTTACTTGCAGTCGATGTTGCTGGCGGCGTCGTCTTTAGCCTCGACTTTGCACTCCATGCCGGCCTTCAGCTGGTCGCGGCTGCCTTCCTTGCCCGCGATGGTGATGGATGGTGGCCAGATGATCCCCGGCGGTGTCTTCCGTCCGGTGTCTCCCGCTGGCCAGACCGCACCCGGGAAACAAACAATCTATCGCAAACTAGCCAAGCACCTGAATCTTCACGTCGACGCCGGACTTGCGCGTCTCCTCGAGGTACAGCGCGTGGATGCGCGGCGACTGGTCCTCCAACTCGATCTGGTCGCCGCCCAGCTTGACGCTGGTCGCCACCGCCCCCTGCTCGCCGCCCTCGCCCGAGCCCATCAGCGCCCTGCGCTTCGCTTCGGTGAAAGGATAGCGCAGGCTGCCGAACGCGGTGGCGAGGTAGCGCGCGGGCGCCGCGCTGGTGTTGAAGTGCTGGTGGAATATGCGGTCGGGCGGCGCGAACACCGTGCCGTGCTTCCAGTCGACGCGATGGAAGTCCGGCTCGCCTTCGTACCACAGCAGCGAGTAGCCGTGGCCGGCGACGCACATGACGTGGAAATCGGGCCCGTGGCGGTGCGCCTTCTTGTAGGTGCCGGCCTGCATCTCCGAGATGTGCGCGTGCATGGTGCCGTCGGCGAGGATGAACATGATGTTCTTGCTGCCCTTGCCGCGCTGGTCCCAGCTCTTCAGTTCGATCGCGGCAAGATCGGGCACGAAATTGGTCTGCCACATGTGCTGGCCGGGGCGCACCGGGACGAAGTCGCCCTCGCCGCTGAAATACTTCGACTGGCCCAGGCGCTCGTCGAAGCGGAAGGGGTTGTCGAACACGAATTGCTCGTTGTGGAACATGTTGAGCACCGCCGGCAGGTTGGTGGTCGTCGCAAGGCGCGAGCGCTCCGAGCCGCTGCCGTTGAAGTGACGGTACCTGGTGTTGAGCGGGATGGCGAACAGGCTCCTTGGACCCCATTCGAAGCTGTGCGTCCTGCCCTCCGCGGTCTCGATCGTGGTGCTGCCGCGCCCGGAAAGCACGTACAGCACCTCCTCGTACAGATGACATTGCGGCGCGCTCGCCGCGCCGGGTGCGAGATCGAGCACGAACATCGACACGAAGTCGCCGCGGCCCTTCAAGTGCACCGCCGCGCCGTTGACGCCGTAGCGCGCCCACGGGCGCGTCTCGACTGCGAGCAGGTCGACGCCGAAGTCCTCGACCACCGGGATGGCCTCGTTCTTCAGCCAGTCGAGATAGGGATCCACCCCGATGCGGGGCGCCATGTCTGCATTCATTGCTCGATTCTCCTCAATGGCGAGGTGGAGCTGCCGATGTCGATGCCGACCGCGGCACCCAAAGCACGAATAGATTGGCGATCAGGATCGTCGCAGCGAGGAAGTAGAACGTCGCGAGCAGGCCGTAGCGGTCGGCGACAATGCCGCCCAGCAGCGGGCCGATCGAGCCGCCGACAGCTTGCGCGCCGAAGAGGACTCCGATGCTCGAGCCGCCCATGTTCTTCGGCGTGGTCTCAAGCAGCCACGCCTGGATCACCGGGCGCGTCGCATAGAGGAAGAATCCGAGCACCGCGATGAGCGCGATGAAGAGCGGTGAGCCGCCGCTGAATGCCATCGCCGCGAGCACCAGCGCGCTCGCGAGCATGCTGCCCATGAGGATGCTCTTGCGCCCCATGCGATCAGAGAGGTGGCCCGCGAGCGGAGCGGCGGCGAAGCCCGCTGCCTGCAGCGCGAACAGGCAGGCGCCAACCCAGACCGGCGAGTAGCCCATCTCGTGGGCGAGAAAAACCGGCAGGAAGGTGAGGAGCGTGGCCTGCGTCATGGTGCGGAAGGACGAGCCGGTCGAAAGCAGTACCAGGGCGCGATTGCGAAGGAGCAGCCGCAGGCCGCTCAGGTACTGGCGCAGCGATTGGCCCTCGCCGTGCGTCTTCTGGCCCGAGATCTGCAGCGTGCCGAGGAACGCGAAGATGAGAAGCGCGATGGCGAGCCCCGGCAGCACGTTCATCACCACCACCTGCCGCCACGTGAACACGGCGAGCGCGGCGCCGATCACCACCGGCGCAATCGCATCGCCGACGTTGCCGCCCATGCCGTGCAGCGACAGCACCAGGCCCTTGCGCTCGGGATAGCGCCCCCCGAGGGTCGGGATCGCGGTCGGATGCCAGAGGCTGTTGCCGAAGCCGACCAGCGCGATGCAGACGAGAAGCATCGGGTAGCTGTGCGTGAAGCCGATGAGCAGATAGGGGAACCCGACCCAGAAGAGCGACACCGCCATCAGCAGACCCTTGCGACCGACGGTGTCCACCAGCACGCCGCCGGGCACGCTGGCGATCGCCGCGGCGACGTACTGGCAGCTCATGATGAGCCCGATCTGGCTGTACGAAAGACCGAGCTCGGCTCCGATGAGCGGCAGCAGGATATAGAACGTCGCGGGATACCAGTGGGTGAGGCCGTGGCCGACGGTGATCAGCCACAGCTCCCGCCATGGATGCCGCGGCGCCGGCTGCGCCGCGGCAATGCTGCTCAAGCCGGCTCCTTGCTGAGCGAGCGCTTCAGATACTGCTCGGCCAGCTCAGCGGTAAGCACCAGCGCTGGATCGTATTCCGGCGCGTCCTCCAGCTGCTCGAGGTCGTTCAGCCCGCAGGCCTTGTAGATCCGGTTGGTCGCGGAGATCAGCCGCATGGGCTGGTCGCGGCTCGCGTTGAAATGCTGGTGGATGGTGTTGGGCGGGATGTAGATCACGTCGCCCGCCTCCCATTCGTAGCGCTGCACCTGCGCCTGCGGCTTCCAGTGGTAGGTGTCGGTGATCTCCACGTCGCAGTCCTGGTGGTCTGCGGGCCGTCGACGAACTTGAGCTCTTTCCCCTTGCGAACCCGCGGCATGGCGCGCAGCCGCGCGAGCTCTTCCTTCAAGCTGTACTCGCCCTGGATCGCGCGCACGAAGACGCGATCCTTCTTGCTATGGTAGTGGGACTCCGTGCCTGCCGCCTTCGCTTTTACTTCGGTATTCATCACCACAACCTTTCGCCGCTCTCGAGCTTCCTCAACATGTCTTGCTGAAACTCCGCCGGCCCGAAGCCGAACCGCTCCCCGGCCCGCTCATAGTACACTCGTACCGTCCCTCAGAATTACGTCCTGCATACGGGAACGCGCGCTCAGATGGCCGTCTACGTGATCGTCCTGCTCGCGGTGCATGCCGGCAGGATTTCCGACCGCATCGGCGAACTCGACGCGCCGTTCCATGGCTGCCTTCCCAGATCGCGCGAAATATTCTAAACTCCATCCATAGGGAAGAACCTTGTTCATGAGAGCGGAACAGAACGAACTGCTGACGAGGACCGGGCAGGGGACGCCGATGGGCGCGCTTTTCAGGCGCTACTGGCTGCCGGCCCTGCATGCCTCGGAGCTGCCCGAACCCGACTGCCCGCCGGTGCGGGTGAAGCTGCTGTCCGAGCGCCTCATCGCCTTTCGCGATACGCACGACCGGCTCGGGCTGGTGGACGAGTTCTGCGCGCATCGCGGCGTGTCGCTGTGGTTCGGCCGCAACGAGGAAGGCGGGCTGCGCTGCGCCTACCACGGCTGGAAGTACGACGTCACGGGCCAGTGCATCGAGATCCCCTCCGAGCCCGACAACGCGAAGCTGTGCCAGCGCATGAAGCTCAAGTCCTACCCGCTGGTCGAGCGCGGCGGGGTGCTCTGGACCTACATGGGGCCGCGCGAGCACCAGCCGCCGCTTCCCGAGCACGAGTGGGCGATGGTGCCCGAGTCTCACCGCTTCATCTCCAAGCGCTGGCAGGAGTGCAACTACCTGCAGGCAATGGAAGGCGGCATCGACTCGAGCCACGTCTCGTTCCTGCATCGCCACACGATGACGGTCGACCCGCTTTTCAGGGGCGCGAAGGGAAACGAATACAACCTGAAAGACCTGAAGCCGCATTTCGAGGTGGTCGAGTCGCCGGGCGGGCTGTACATCGGCGCGCGGCGCGACACCGGCGACGGCAAGCACTACTGGCGCATCACGCAGTGGTTGATGCCGAGTTTCACGCTCATCCCGCCCCGCGGCGATCACCCGATCGGGGGCCATTGCTGGGTGCCGATGGACGACGAGAACTGCTGGGCCTGGAGCACCAACCACCACGCGGCGCGGCCGCTCAGCGCCGAGGAGGGCGTCGCGTTCGAGGCCGGAAAGGGCATCCACGTGCTGCTGATCCCGGGCACGTTCCGCCCCGTCGCCAACAAGGACAACGATTACCTGATGGACCGCCGGGCGCAGAAAGAAGGCCGCAACTTCTCCGGGGTCGAGGGCTTCGCGATGCAGGACGCGTCGGTGCAGGAAAGCATGGGGCCGATCCAGGACCGCGCCAAGGAAAACCTCGTTCCGACCGACCAGGGGGTCGTCATGGCGCGGCGCCGCCTGGTGAAGGCGGCCCAGGAGCTGGACCAGGGCATCGCGCCGCCCGGAATCGATCCGCGCCAGCAGCGCGTGCGGCCGGTGTCGATCATCCTGCCGCAAGGCGTGGCGTTCAGCGAGGCGGCCGAGGATGCGCTCGCGCCGCAGCCCGGCTCGGCTCACGCGACGGTATGATGTGGTCCACGGCATGAGGTTGTAGAATCGTGCTCATGCTCAGAATCGCGTTCGCTTTCCTCCTGTCGTTCGGTTTCGCCGCGGCCTCGGCGCAGTCCTGGCCGGTCAGGCCGGTCAGGATCATCGCCCCGTTCGCTCCAGGCGGCACCGCCGACACGCTCGGACGGCTCGTGGCCCAGAAGCTCTCCGAGAGCCTGAAAGAGAGTTTCATCGTCGATAACCGGCCTGGCGCGGGAGGCGTGCTCGGCTCCGAGCTCGTCGCCAGGGCGCCCGCGGACGGCTATACCCTGGTCGTTTCGGGCGTCGCTTCGCACGTTCTGGCGCCCTCGCTTCCGCAGGGCACTCCGTACGATCCGCTGAAGGATTTCACGCACATCGCATTGTTCGGCGGACCGCCCGCAGTGTTGGCGGTGAATCCTGCGGTGGCGGCGAAGGACTTGAGGGAATTCGTCGCACTCGCCAAAGCGCAGCCGGGCAAGCTTTCTTACGGCTCGCCGGGCAACGGAACCCAGGGGCACCTGGTTGCCGAGATCTTCAAGCGGCTCGCGGGAATCGACATCCAGCATGTTCCCTACAAAGGCGCCTCGGGAGCCGTTCAGGATCTGATCGCCGGGCACATCGCCGCGGTGTCAACCACGCTGTCCACTGCCGCGGGCCAGATCAAGGCCGGGCGCGCCCGCGCGCTCGCGCTCAGCTCATCTGCGCGCTTGCCGGACTATCCGGATATTCCCACCTTCGCGGAGCTGGGCTATCCGGATCTGGTCGCAACGGTTTGGTTCTCGCTCTCGGGCCCGGCCAACATGCCGGCAGATATTGTCAATCGACTGAACGCCGAGGTGCGCCGCGCGCTCCAGCTGCCCGATATGCGCCTGCGACTGCAGCAGGACGGCGCCTCGCCCAACGATCTCGACGCCAAGGCATTCACCGCGTTCGTCGCCGCGGAAATCAAGCACTGGGCGCCGGCGGTACGCGCCTCCGGCGCAAAAAGCGATTAGACACGAAGAGAACGAGAGATCAGCGCGGCCTGTCGCCCTTGATGGTCACGCGCCGCATCCAGCGATTCTCGTTCGGATCGAAGTCGCGGCGGGCATGCAGCGTGCAGCGGTTGTCCCATAGCAGGAGGTCGCCGACGCGCCAGCGGTGCTCATAGATGAACTCCGGCCGCTCTAGGGTCTGGAACATGAGCTCCAGGATGCGCTCGCTCTCCTCCGCAGGCAGACCCTCGATGTGGTGGGTCATCAGGCGATTGACGTAAAGGCTCTTGCGTCCGGTCGCCGGATGAGTGCGTGCCACCGGGTGGGCATGGGAAATGCCCGCCTCAGGCTTCACCATGAACTTGCGCTCGAGCACGCCGCCGCCGTAATCGTAGACGTTCACCGCCTTCAGGCCCTCCACCTTCTGCCGCACATCGGGTGGAAGCGCCTCGAAGGCCTGGTAGCCGTTGGCGAACAGCGTGTCGCCGCCGGCCGTCGGGATCTCGATCGCGTAGAGCATGGTGCCCATGGCCGGGCGTTCCTGGTAGCACTGGTCGGTGTGAAACTGCATCTCCCCGAGCGGCAGCGCGCCGATGATCTTGCCGTCCTTCTTGCGGTTGCCGATGTACATGACGGCCTTGTTGGTCGCCGAGTAGTGATCGGTATGGATCGGCGAGAGCTCGCCGAAGCGCTCGGCGAAGCGCACCTGCGCGTCCTCGTCGAGCGTCTGGCCGCGCAGCACGATAACGAGGTGCTCATGCCAGGCCTTCTCGATCGCGGCAAAGGTCTCGCCGTCGATGGGGCGGCTCGCGTCGACGCCGCGGATCTCGGCGCCGAGCGCGGGGAAAAGGGGAACCACCTGCAACTGGATCACGTGCATTGGGCTCATCCTCAGTGCATGACTTTGCCGCCGTCGACGTTGAAGCTCTGGCCAGTGACGAAATCGCTGGCCTCGGAAAGCAGGTAAAGCACGGTTCCGACCAGATCTTCCGGGTACTGCGCGCGCTTGAGCGCGCGGCGCTGATCGTACTCGTCGTTGAGATAGCCCGCCTGCGATGAGGCGATCTGCGTGTCGCTGCGCGTCAGTCCCGGCAGCACCACGTTGACGTTGATGTTGTCGCCGCCTACCTCGCGCGCAAGCGCGCGGGTGAAGCCGATGACGCCGGCCTTGGCGGTGGTGTAGTGCAGGCGGTTCGGCGAGCCTTCGAGCACCCGGCCCGAAGACACGTTCACGATCTTCCCCTTGCCGCGGCTCTTCAGGTACGGATACACCGCGCGGCAGCAAAGAAAGAGCCCGCGCAGGTCGACCGCCATCACGCGGTCCCATTCCTCGAGCGGAATCTCGGTCCACGGCCGCCGCGGCAGCGAGCTCATCAGCGACGCATTGTTCACCAGGGCGTCGATGCCTCCGAATTCGCGCGCCGCCGCTTCGGCCATCGCCTGCGTGTCCTCCGGGCGCGATATGTCGGCGCGCACCGCGAGCGCCGCGCCGCCGGCGGCGCGGATCGCCGCTGCCACGCGCTCGGCTTCGTCGAGGTAGATGTCGGCAAGCACCACGCGCATTCCGGCCTGGGCGAAGGCTTCGCAGTAGACGCGGCCGATGCCACGGCCGCCGCCCGTGACGATGACCACGCGGCCGGAGACGTCGAACAGCTGTCGAACCTTCATGTGAGGCGTTCGGCCATCATTTCCAGGGCATGAGTGAAGCGTGGATCACGTCCGGCACGCCCTGACCGCCGACCGACCTGATCGCAAGATCCACATCCTTCAGTCCGAATTTGTGGGTGGTGACCTTCTCGAGCGCAAAGCGGTGCGACGCGAGCTGCTGCAGCGCGAGCTCGCAGGCCTTGTAGCTGTGGCCGCGCGCGCTTTTGATGGTGATGAATTTCACCGTGACCCGTTCGAGCGGGAAGTTCGGGAATTCCTTCATCTCACCCTGCGCCACGATCGTCCCGCCCTTGCGCTTGAGCGCTTCCACGCCGAGCAGGATCGGAATAGTCCCGGCGCCCGCGGTGCAGTCGAGGGCGACGTCCACGCCCTTGCCGCCGGTGATCTCCTTGATGCGCGCGAGCGGGTCCTCCTTCTGCACGTCGATCACGTAGTCGGCGCCCAGCGCCTTGGCGACCTCCATGCGTGCGCCGTCCTTCGAGGTACCGGTGACGATGATGAGCGAGGCGCCTGCCTGCTTGCAGATCACGGTCTGCGACAGGCCCTGCTGGCCCGGGCCCTGGATCAGCACCGTGGAGTCATAGCCGACGCCGCCGTCGAACAGCGACCACTCGACGCCGTTCGCCATGGGGGTGACCAGTCCGGCCAGTTCCGGGCTCACGCCCTTCGGCACGTGGTGCACGACCGCGTTCCACGGCAGGTACAGGTATTGGGCAAAGCCGCCCCACAAATGGGGCGGCTTCTCGGCCGAGGTGTAGCCGTAGCGGATGGCGTCGGGGTTGTAGCGCCAGTCGGTGTTTTCACAGTGGCGGTACTGCCCCAGGTGGCACCACTCGCACTTGCCGCACATGACGTAGTGCTCCACGAACACGAGGTCGCCCTCCTTGAAGCCTTTGCGCCGGGTGAACTCGCGGCCGGCCTTTGCGATCGTGCCGATGTTCTCGTGGCCCATGATCACGGGGGCGTTCGACGGCGGCGTCTTGTACAGCTTGACGTCGGTGCCGCAGATCCCGGCGACCTCCATCTTCAAAAGCGCGCTGTCCTCCGGGATCTCCGGCATCGGAAATTCCCGGATGTCGGTCTTGCTCGGGCCTACTCTCACAGCTGCCAGTACTTTCCCCACGGTTGCATTCCTCCGATAATGACGCGCAGTTTCTCATGTTTACGCCTCCACAGAAAAGTCCCGAGCGCCTCCATGCGGCGGCGCGCGTCAAGGACTGGACGCGCAGCCGCTTCGGTCTGCCGCCGGAGGCCACGATCTCGGTTTCGCAGCTCGCCTGCAGCCTGCCCGGCTGCGCGCCGCTCGAGACGGTGGTCGTGTTCTGGATCGCGGAACGGCGCCACCACTTCAAGATCTTCAAGCCGCTCGAGGGCGTCTCACCCGAGGACCTGCCGCCCGCCTGGTTGAGGGATGCGCTCGCCGTCGCGGATGGATTAGACTACGGCTGCTGCTGAAACGAGGAGGTGCGCCATGACCGTAGCGACCAAAACCAAGCCGCAGGTAGCGACCATGAACGCCGTGCACGACCTGCCGGTGCTGGTCGCCCGCGACAAAGGCTTCTTCAAGGACGAGGGCCTGGACCTCGAGTTCGTGACCACGCCGGGCATGGCGCAGGTCACCACCTCGCACTTCGTCAAGTAAGAACCGCCGTGGCCGAACTCAGGCTCAGGACGGTAACCCGCACCCAGGGAAACAACTGGGCGCTCAAGGACGGCAGCGTGAAGCCGCGGACCTTCTCGTTCGACTTCGTCGAGATCGACCCGCTGATCGACGCGTTTCGCCGCATGGTACGGGGGCTGGAGTTCGACATCAGCGAGATGGCGATCACGACCTACGTCTGCGCGCGTGCCCACGGCAAACGCTTCACCGCCCTGCCCATCTTTCTGGTGCGGGCCTTCCACCACGGCGCCATCGTCTACAACACGAAGCTCGGCATCCGCAGCCCCAAGGATTTGGAAGGCAAGAAGGTGGGCGTCAACCGCGGCTACACCGTGACCACGGGCGTGTGGGCGCGAAGCGTGCTCGCGCAGGAGAACGGCGTGGACCTCGGCAAGATCACCTGGGTGCTCTCGGGCGACGAGCATGTCGCCGAGTACCGGCCGCCCGCGAATGTGGTGCCTATGGAGAAGGGCAAGAAGATGGCCGACCTGGTGGCTTCGGGGGAACTCGCCGCGGCTATCGGAATCGAGGCCGACGCACCGCATGTGAAACCTCTCATTCCCAACGCCCTGGAAGCGGGCTTGACGGCGCTGCGCGAGCGCGGCCATTACCCCATCAACCACACGGTGGTGGTAAGGGACGAGCTCCTTGACGCCCACCCCGATCTCGCCCCGGACATCTTCGACGCATTCGCGGAGGCCAAGCGCCGCTACCTCGAGGACCTGAAAAGCGGCCGCATCGAGAACCCGACCCAAGTCGACGAGATGCACCGGCGGGTGATGGAGATCACCGGCGACCCGCTGCCCTACGGCATCGCGCCGAACCGGCGGGTCCTCGAGGAGTTGATCCAGCACAGCCTGAAGCAGGGCATCATCACCCGCCCGGTCACGGTGGAAGAGCTCTTCCCCCGTAACACCCATGCCCTGACGGCTTGACGTCATGGCAGATTTCGTTCCAACCCATCGGCTCACCCACGAGGCAAGCCTCAAGATGCTCCAAGCCGGCGTGGCGAAGGCAAACGAGATCGGCTGCAAGGTGAGCCTCGCGGTAGTCGACCAGAGCTGTCAGCTCATCGCCTTCCTGATGATGGACGGCGCGCGCTTCTTCTCCGGCCGCACCACCATCAAGAAGGCGATCACCTCCGCGTCACAGCGCCTGCCGACGGGCTACGCGCCCGAGGAGCAGGTCGTCAGCATGCAGATCCGCATGGACGGCGACTTCACCAACGTGCCCGGCGGCTTTCCGATCACCGTCGCCGGCCAGGTCATCGGCGGGGTCGCCGCCGGCGGCGCGAAGATCGAACAGGACGTCATCGTGGCGCAGGCCGCGCTCGATGCGCTCGGCTTGCCGAGTTAGCCGGTACCAGCGCTATCCAGGAACTGCAGCAGGCGCGCCGGCGCGGTTTCTTCGGTTTGACCGGCGACAGGCACGTCCCAGTACTCCGAGCGCGGCAGGCATTCTTCGAGGTAGCGCGCGGCGGAGGTCGCGTGCGAGGCGTCGCGGCCGGGGATGATGAGGGCGGGGATGTCGAGGCGCAGCAAGTCCTCGGGCTCGGCGCCGGGGGCGGTGTCGCGGTCGAAGAGGGCGCGGCACATGCCTGCGACGAGCTGCTTGTACTTCTCGACCTCGAGCTTCGCGTAGGACCCGGCGAAGGCGCGGTCGTTCTTGATCACCGAAGCCCAGGGACCGCCGCGCGGGTCCGCATTGAAGGGCTTGCCTTCTTTCGTCACCAGCGCGACCACCTCTCCCAGCCCGAGCTGCTGGACGAAGGCAAGGTGTTCGGCGAAACGCTGGTGGCTGTTGATGCGGTATTTGGCGCCGCCCACCGGCCAGTAGAGGATCATGCCGAGCGTCGCTTCGGGATGGGCAACCGCAAAGGCAGCGACGGGGCAGCAGCCCATGCACGCGCCCATGATGTGTGCGCGCTTGATGCCGAGGTGCTCGAGCAACCCCTTGCCCTGCGCGACGTAGCGCGCCCAGGTGATGGGCTCGACACGGCCCCCCGACTGGCCGGTCTCGCGCCGGTCGAAGACGATGCAGCGGTATTTCTTCGGCAGATGATCGAGCAGCTTGATGCGCGCGTAAACACCCTGTGTGCTCCACTTCTCGATGGTGGCGTCGAAGCCGCCGGGCGAGTACATGAGCAACGGCGGACCGTCGCCGATCACCTCGTAGCGAGTCTTGATGCCATCGATGACCGCCGTCTTTTCCATCGCGCTAGGCAGGGCGCTGTCCTTTGAGATGGCGTCCGGCGCGCACGTCTTCGGCGTAGGCGCCAATGGCCTGCAGCGCGATCTTGGCGACGTTGGCGTAGGTTTCGTCCCTGGAGTCGAGGCAGCTCGCCGCGTAGCCGATGGCGGCGTGCGCCATGCGCATGCGCCCGTCGAGCCAGGGGCCGCCGCCGAGGCCGCCGATCACGGGGATGGACACCGCTTTCGCCACGGCGGCGCCGGCCTCGGGCCCGGAGTGCCTGAAATCGAGCAGCGCGGCGCCCGCGTCCTGCAGGCGTTTTGCCTCCTCCACCAGCTCCGCTATCGGCCGTCCGCCATGGAATTCGGCGAACACGGGAATTCCGGCGAGAACCATGGCGCGAACCGTCTCGGGGACGCCGTTGACCTTCACCATGTCGGCGCCCCCCTCTTTGACGAGGCGCATGGCGGCGCGCACCGCGGCCGCGGTGCTCTCTTGCACCGGACCGAAAGGGACGTCGCAGCTGACGAGCGCGCGCTTTGCGCCGCGGCGCACCGCCTTGCACACGATGAGGATCTCTTCAACCGTGACTTCCGTTTCCGTGGCGTGACCCCACAGATTCATGCCCACCGAGTCTCCGATGGATACCATCTCCACGCCGGCGCGCTCGGCGATCTGCGCCATCTGGTAGTCCCAGGCCACGACCCCGACGATCTTGCGCCCGTCGCGTTTCATCTGCTGAAGCGCGGCAATGGTTACCCTATCCATTTCTTCCTTTCCGGGCCCAGCATGGCCGGGACGCATCTTTGCACAGCACACTGCCAAAACCAAATAACCCCTCATCCCATGATCATCGACATCCACGGCCATTAAGAACTGCATTCCCGAGCTCGAGCGCATCGTGAAGGAGCTCGGCTTCGTCGGCGTGAACCTCAATCCCGACCCCTCGGGCGGCTATTGGACCGATCCGCCGCTCACGGACAGGCACTGGTACCCGCTCTACGAGAAGCTGTGCGAGCTGGACGTGCCGGCGATGGTCCACGTGTCGTCGTCGTGCAATCCGAACTTCCACCACACGGGAGCGCATTACATCAACGCCGACACCACCGCCTTCATGCAGCTCCTCCAGGGCGATCTGTTCAAGGATTTCCCGACGCTGAGATTGGTCATCCCGCACGGCGGCGGCGCGGTGAAGGGCATCGATCCGCAGACCGGCCACCACTACGACGACACCAAGCGCTACATCGACCAGGCCGCGGGCCTGAGCGACGCGGACCGGGCCAGGATCTTCGAGGGCAACGCGCGCCGCGTCTATCCGCGGCTGGACGCGCTGCTCAACAGGAGAAAGTAAAGAAGATGAGCGCGAGCATGCGCATCCTAGATATTCCGCAACGTCCCCACCCGCGCCTCGTGGCGGAATTCGCGAAAATGGTTACGCCCCATCTGTCCGACAGCATGGAGCGGCTCTACGCGGGCGGGCCGCAGCTGCGGCCGATGCACAAGGAAGGCAAGCTCGCCGGTCCGGCGTTCACGCTGAAGACCGCCGCCGGCGACAACCTGCTCGTGCACAAGGCGCTCGATACCGCGCAGCCGGGCGACGTCATCGTCGGCGACGCCGATGGCCTCGTCGCCGTCCCGCAGGACATCGCCGAGCGGGTGCTCGCCTCGGCGAAATCGATTCTGGAGAAAGAAACCGCCTCGATGAAACA
>JBCKKZ010000023.1:0-34133 GCA_038904015.1 Burkholderiales bacterium
CCTCCGGCGTGATTCGCTCTTTGGTTTTCGTGATGTACTTTCCTCCAACCTCCGCGTCGCCAATCTTGATCCAGTTCACGCCGTCCGGTGCTTCGGTTACGAAGGCATGAATCGGACGCGGTGATGCACCCCGCTCCACGACACACAACTCTCCAATGGTCGCCATTGGCCAGTCGGGGTGGATAGGGATGTAGGGGCGGTAGTTGTCGAGAACGGCGCGGGCGCCGTTGATGACTTTCTGGTAGCCCTCGATCTCCGCCACGATCTCCTTCTGCACGTCCAGCGGTGGTAGGGGGATTTTCACTCCACGCACGATCTCGCTGTTGAGGTTGTTGACGACTCCACCGGTTGCAGCTCGCTCGAATTGTGCGAAGACGAGCTTCGAACCAAGGATGTTGTAGAGGAAGTCTTGGTCCAAGCGTTCCGACTGGTCGCGAAGAAGTAGCCAACCGTCATGAATGCACCCTTCGGTCGCCATGACGTAGGGTCGACCAAAGCTCATTGAATTGGAGAGAACGAAATCGCCTGGCTTCACGCGGCGCGACTTCGCGGCGCCCTCTGGCGTGACGCGCTCTTTGGTGGCGGTGATGTACTTCGAACCGATTTCTGCGTCGCCTATCTTGATCCAGTTCACGCCATCGGGCGCATCGGTAATGAAGTCGTGGATTGGCCTGGGCGACGCGCCTCTTTCCACCACGCAAAGCTCCCCGATTGGGACGAGCGGCCATTTCAAACCAGTGTTGGCAGCCACGTCCCGATACCGCTCCCCGCTCAGGTTGTAGTCACCGTTTGCCGCGATCTTCGATTTCCCGACGATCAAGCCACAGGTCGGCCGGAGTTCGTCGGTGGGCTGGCCGCTGCGCAGCGCTTGCAGATAGGCGGCGAGTTCGGCCTGCACTTGCGGGAGGTCGTTCTTCTCGATGGCGCGCCGCTGGGCACCGAGGCCAAAACCGTCGTTCCCGACCTTGAAGAAGGCGATGGTCTGCGCCGACCGGGCAAGCGACTTGTCCAGTATGAGGATGGAAGTCTTCACGCCGGAATACGGATTGAACACCCCGGCGGGCAGGGAGACTACGGCGACCAGGTACTCCTCCACCAACACCTTGCGCAGTTGGGTGTAGGCGGTCTGGCTCTGGAAAATAATGCCCTCTGGCACGATGATGCCGGCGCGGCCGCGGGGCGTGAGGTGCTCAGCCATGTAGTCCACAAACAGCACTTCGCTGCGTTTGGATTGGACCGAGAAGCGGTTGTGCGGCTTGATGCCGCCTTTCGGCGACATGAAGGGCGGATTGGCGAGGATCACGTCGGCGTAGTCATTCCAGCGATCCTGGCTGGTGAGGGTGTCGTACTCGTAGATGTGGGGGTCGGTGAAGCCGTGCAGGTACAGGTTCACCAGCGACAGGCGCACCATGTCGGGCGAGATGTCGTAGCCCTTGAAGTTCTGGGCCAGGCGGCCCTTGTCGTCGGGCGTGAGAGTGCTCTGGCCCTTTGCGTCGGTATTGGACTTGAGGATGTGCTTGTAGGACGAGATCAGGAACCCGGCGGTGCCGCAGGCGGGGTCGAGCACGGTGTCGCTCTTCTTCGGGTCGATGACCGCGACGATGAAGTCGATGATGTGGCGCGGGGTACGGAACTGCCCGGCGTCGCCTTGGGAGCCGAGGACTGAGAGCAGATACTCGAATGCGTCGCCCAGCCGCTCCGAGTGGTCGTAGGTGAACTCGTCGATGATCTTGAGGAAGGCGCGCAGGGTCTCCGGATCGCGATACGGCAGGTAGGCGTTCTTGAAGATGTCGCGGAAAAGCGGCGGGATGCCGGGGTTCTCCGGCATTTTGTCGATGGCCTCGGCATAGAGGTTCAGGATTTCGTGGCCGCCCAGGCCGGAGCGCATCAGCTTGGCCCAGCCGTAGCGGGCGAAGTCGCCGGCGAAGAACTTGCGCTTGCCGCCCAGTTCCTCTGCCTCGGCATCCATGTCGTCCATGAACTTGTAGATCAGGGCGATGGTGATCTGCTCGACCTGGCTCTTGGGGTCGGGCACCTTGCCCACGAGGATGTCGCGGGCGGTGTCGATGCGGCGTTTGGTGTCGGTGTCGAGCATTATGTCAACCGCATGTCGGCTTCGCTTGCATAGACAACTGACGCTTGCGTCTTGGTGACGACAGAGGGGAGCAGCGTTTCCTTGATGGCGTCGGTGTGGATACGGTAATTGATCTTGGCCAGGGTGCGCTGGAGATTCCACCCGAGCTTGAGCCGGTCGTTTTCGTCATCCTTGAGGCGCTGGAACTCCTTGATGAGGTAGAGCTTGAATTCCGGGCTGAGCCATGAGCCAAACTCGAAGGCGATGTCCTTGTGGGCGTAGGTGCCGCCGTAGCGGCCCGCACTCGCGATCAGCCCTTTGGCTCCGGTCAGCCCGATCCATTTTTTGGCCGACAGGAAAAAGCTGTTGCGGCCTGCTTCATTTTTAATTCCCTCGAATTCGAGGGAATTAAAACCGGGGTTATTTATCCGCTCCCATACCCCGAGGAACAGGACGGTGTCTTTATTCTTGAGCCACTGTTCAATCAGCGCGCCCGCCCCATCGAAGTTTCGCACCATGTCGGTGAGCGAAATATAGTCTCCGGTCGGCTGCGAGAGGATGCTGATGGACGTTCCTTGAACGTCGATGCGGCTTATTTTTGCTTTGCTCATGGCTTAGGGCGCAAACTGATTCAGCGGAACGTAATCCTTGACATATTCGGGGACGAGCGCGCGATACTTCTTCGGCACGGCTTTGAAGTCACGAGTGGAAAACGCCGGATTGGTCGCAAAATCGGTGAACTGCCTGCTCTCGATGATATCGCGCACGCGGCCGCTGGTGACGTAGGCCTTGAAGTAGGTCTTGATGGCCGGGATAGCCGTGGCCTCCTCGGGCTTGCGGTCGGCGACGAACTTGGCGAACTCCTCTTCCAGCAGTTCGTCCTTGGACTTGAAACGCGGGATGAGGCCGAAAATCTTTTCGAGGATCTCACGCAGGGTCAGCCGGCGGTCCAAGGCGGCGGCTTTGCGCAGCTTGTCGAGGGTGTAGTACTCCTCGGGCTTGTCGAAGACCTCGCGGTTGACGTAATCGATGACGCGGTCCCACTGCCCGGCCTCGACGGCCTTTGCGATGGTCTCGTTCTCGCGCACGGCGTCCTCGAACCTCTCGAAGAACATGCGATCGATCTTCATGCCTTCAGCAGTGATCTGCTCAACGCGGATTGAGGCAAGGATGTCGCCGCCAAGGTGTTCGTAACTGCCGCCAATCACGACGGGCCCTGTGCCACCGCCGTCGTCCCGGCCCTTGCTCTGCGGCCGTGGGAGCTTGAGCACTTCGTCGTAGTTGAACTCGGTCTCGAAATACTCACAGTTGGCGAAGAAGTCGAAAAGCTTGTAGGCAGTCTTCTGTGGCCGCGCCACACCTTCCCTGAGGTTGTCGTCGAAAAGCTGTTCGAGAAAGTCGTGCTTGCGGGTGCCACGTCCCTTGATCTGGATGAAGTCGGTGGGTGAGAAGATGGGTCGGAACAGGCCGAGGTTGAGAATGTCAGTGCAGTCGTAGCCGGTCGTCATCATGCCGACCGTCACGCAGACGCGCGCCTTGCTGGTCTTGTAGGCGGGCAGGAAGTTGCCCGAGCCGAGCAGGTTGTTGTTGCTGAAGTTGATGGCGAACTGCTGGGCGTCCGGTATCTGCGACGTGACCTGCACCGCGAAGTCGGATTGGTATTTGCCCGGGAACATGCGGTCGGCCATCTGATTGAGAACCTGTGCCAGCTTGGCCGCATGGTTCTGACTGACGGCAAAGATGATGGACTTGCCGATCTCGCTGCTGACCGGATCGCGCAGGGCATTCTCCAGGAATATCTTGCAGAAAAGCTGGTTGGTGGCGTCGGAGAAGAAGCGCTTCTCGAATTCGCGCTGCTTGTACGCTTCCTGTTGATCCTCGCCAGTGTCATCGGTAAAGGAGACAACGAAGCCCTGTTCGGAAAGCAGTTCGGTGGTTACCTCGGTGCGGGCATCCACCACTATCGGATTGATGAGGAAGCCTTCCTTCACGCCGTCCAGCAGGGAGTAGCGCACGGTCGGCTGGCTGTTTTCGCAGCCGAAGGTGCGGTAGGTGTCGAGCAGCAGACGCCGCTCGGCCTCGCGGGGATCGCGCGTGGTGGACTTGGCCTTCTCGAAGCGCTTGAGATAGTCGCGGGGCGTCGCCGTGAGCCCGAGCTTGTAGCCGATGAAGTAGTCGAACACGGCGCGGGCATTGCCGCCGATGGAGCGGTGCGCTTCGTCGGAAATCACCAGGTCGAAGTCGGTGGGCGAAAAGAGTTTCTGGTACTTGTTGTTGAAGAGCAGCGACTGCACAGTCGTGACCACGATCTCTGCCCGCCGCCAGTCGTCGCGGTTCTCCTTGTAGATGACCGTCTTGAAGTCTGCGCTCAGCGAGAGCAGCGGTGAGGAGGCCTTCTTTCCAGCCTGGTCTTCGAGTTCCAGACGATCTACCAAGAACAGGACGCGCTGCGCGTTGCCGGATCGCAGAAAAAGTTTAATGACGGCAGCCGCGACAAGCGTCTTCCCGGTACCAGTGGCCATTTCGAAGAGGAAGCGATCCTTCCCGTCCTTGACTGCCCGTTGCAGGGCGCCGATGGCTTTCAACTGATATGGGCGCAGAAAGCGCAGCTTGTTGGTCTGGATGTAGCCGGGGCGCTCGGCTTCGTCTTTCCACGCCGCTTCGGACGCGTAGCCCGGCCGCTGAGTCAGGACGATGTAGTCGTCGTGGATTTGCTCGTCGATAAGGCGCTGCGGATTGGGCGTGACTTTCTGATATCCGATCACCGAATCCGGCGTCGGAAACGAAGTGATGACGTAGGGGTTGCCGCGTTCGAGATCCCAGAAGTAGTGCAGATTGCCGTTCGAGAGAATGACGAAGCGGCAGTTCTGCGAGCGGGCGTACTTTCGGGCCTGCTCCTTGCCGACGAGCGGGTTCTTGTCCTCCGCCTTGGCCTCAAGGACGATTAGAGGGAAGCCTCTGGCGTCGAGAAGCAGGAAGTCGATAAAGCCTTTGGCCGTCTTCTCGAAGTTGTCGCCCAGCGCGTCGAGATCGGTTGTCTTGATCGTGACGCCGGGTTCAAGGCGGATGTTGGCGGGGGCGTTCCCCTCAGCGAAGAAGCGCCAGCCACCGGCTTCGAGCAGCTTGTTGATCTTGATGCGGGCGGTGGCTTCCTTGTCGGACACTCAGGTTCCGATCTCACTGGGGCTGGCAAATTTGAAACACGGCTAGTAGGGCAGCCAGCGCGGCCTTTTGGCCGAGATCACCCGCGTGTTGACCCCCACCCAGTTCAGCCCCCCGAAGAGCCGCCCATGCTCGATCTTGACGCAGCGGTCCATGACGCTCTCCAGCCCGGCGGCGCGGGCCCGGGCCGCGGCCGCCTCGTTCTTCACCCCGAGCTGCTGCCACAGGACCCTGGCGCCGATGGCGATGGCGTCCTCGGCTACCGGCATCACGTCCGCGGCCTTGCGGAATACATCCACCAGGTCCACTTTTTCCGGGATCTCGCGCAGCGAGGCGTAGCACTTCTGCCCGAGTACCTCCTGGTACCGCGGATTGACCGGGATCACGCGGTAACCGTGCTCAAGCATGTATTTGGCGGCAAAGTAGCTCGGCCGGTGCCAGCTTGCCGACAGGCCGACGATCGCGAGGACGCGGCTCTCCTTCAGGATGCGGCGCAGTGTGTTGATGTCGTCCTCGAAGGATTCGCGTGAAGCGCTCATGGCGAATACTATAATCCAGGTGATGCTTCATCCGCGGATCTCGGCGCTGCTCGAAAGAATTTGAAATCCGACCTGAAAACCAGGCACGGCGGCCGCATCCTCGCCGATGCGCTCGCGGGCCACGGCGTGCGCGCCGCGTTCGGCGTGCCGGGCGAGAGCTTTCTCCCGGTGCTGGACGGTTTGCACGACCTGAAGGAGAAGCTTAAGTTCATCATCTGCCGCCAGGAAGGCGGCGCGTCCTACATGGCGGACGCCTGGGCGAAGCTCACCGGCGAGCCGGGCGTGCTGTTCGTGACGCGCGGTCCGGGCGCGACCAACGGCGCGGTCGGGGTGCACACCGCGTTCCAGGATTCGACGCCAATGATCGTGTTCGTCGGCCAGGTCGGCAACGACTTCGTCGAGCGCGAAGCCTTTCAGGAGGTGGATTTCCGGCGCATGTACGGGCCGCTCACCAAATGGGTGGCGCAGATCGACCGCGCCGAGCGTATTCCGGAGTACGTGAGCCACGCATTCCACACCGCCACCGCGGGACGGCCGGGCCCGGTGCTGCTCGCGCTGCCCGAGGACATGCTGTTTTCGGAGGCGGCGGTGGCGGATGCGCCGTGTTTTCGTACCGCCCGCGCCGCGCCTTCGCCCGCGGACATGCAGGAACTGGAGCGCCTGCTCTCGGATGCGAAACGGCCGTTCGTGCTGATCGGCGGCGGCGGTTGGACGAAGCAGGCGACGGAGGGCTTGCGCGACTGGGCGCAGGCCACCGGCATCCCGGTGGGCTGCGGCTTTCGCTGCCAGGACTACTTCGACAACCGGCATCCGAACTACGCCGGTGACGTCGGCATCGGCATCAATCCTAAGCTCGCGCAGCGCGTGAAGGACGCGGACCTGCTGCTCGTGATCGGCGAACGGCTGGGGGAAATCACGACCAGCGCCTACACGCTGCTCGAGGTGCCGGTGCCGAAGCAGAAGCTGGTGCACGTGCACGCCGGGGCGGAGGAACTGGGCAAGGTCTACCAGGCGACGCTGCCGATCAACTCGAATTACGAGGAGTTTGTCTTTGCTCTTCGTTCTTTGAAATTTAAATCAGATTGGAAAGAAATTACAACGGAAATACATAAGGACTATCTGGAGTGGAACAAACCCATAGCGATGCCGGGCGCGCTGCACTACGGCGAGGTGATCGCCTGGCTGTCGCAGAACCTGCCTGAGGACGCCATCGTCACCAACGGCGCGGGCAATTTCGCGAGCTGGCTGCACCGGCATTTTAAATATAAGGGCTGGCGCACGCAGCTTGCGCCCACCAGCGGGTCGATGGGCTACAGCGTGCCCGCCGCGGTGGCGGCGAAGATCGCGGCACCCGGGCGTACCGTGGTCGCGATCGCGGGCGACGGCGAGTTCCTGATGAACGGGCAGGAGTTCGCCACCGCCATGCAGTACGGCGCGGCGATCATCGTGCTGGTGGTGAACAACGGCATGTACGGCACCATCCGGATGCACCAGGAGCGCGAGTACCCGGGGCGCGTGTCAGGCACCGAACTTTCGAATCCCGATTTCGCCGCCTATGCGCGCGCTTTCGGCGGCCATGGCGAAACGGTCGAGCGCAGCGCCGATTTCGCGCCCGCCTTCCAGCGCGCCGCGGCCTCGGGCAAGCCCGCGATCCTCGAACTCAGGATCGACCCCGAGGCGATCACGCCCTCGGCCACGCTCTCCGGCCTGCGCGCGGCCGCGCTGGCGAAAAAATAGTCACCGCGTCATGGCGACGAATTTCTTGTCGTCCTGCAGGTCGCGCTCGAATTTCAGGAATTCCCAGTAGCCGCAGGTCTTCGCATACGGATAGCTGCGGCAGGTGGCCGGCCGCGCTTCGTAGACCGTGCAGCGCCGTTTCTTGATGTCGAAAAACCGGCACACGGTGCCGAAAAATTCGTCTTTCTGCTTGCGCAGGCCGCGCACTTTTTCTTCCTTGTCGTAGAGCGTAAAACGCTCCTCGGCGGTCTCAAAGGCGAGGTCGAAGTGCTTCGCGAGCCGGGCAATGTCGGCTTTCGAGACTTCGATCAGGGGATAGCTGCAGCAGTAGCCGGGACATTTGCTGCAATCGTAGGAATTGTCGTTTGTCATGGAGGGTGGCTGGTTCGCGAAAGGCGCGCATTCTACGCCAATCGGCCGGCGGCCCTTCGCGCGCCGCTAGCTTTTCGGTCTTTCCCCCGCCGCCTGCAGAAACACGGCGCAGGAATCGAGCTTGCCGAGCTGCGCGCGCCGGGCCGCCTGGTACTGGCTGCGCACGAGGGAGGCGATCGGCGCCGGGCGGTCCAGTTCCTGTGCGAGCGCGAGGAAGTAGCGCAGGTCCTTGTCCATGAGTTCGAGCTGGAACTGCGGCGAGAAGTCGCGCTTGAACATCTTCGGCAGCTTGGTTTTCATCAGCCGCGAGCCGGCCGCGCCCTCGCCCAGGACTTCCATGGCCGCGTCGCGGTCCAGATTTGCCGCCTCCGCCATCTGCGCGCCCTCGGCGATCGCCGCCGTGAGCGTGGCCGAAAGCATGTTGTTGATCAGCTTCAGCGTCGCGCCCGCGCCGACATCGCCAATCCGCCGCACCATGCGGCCCATCGCCAGCAGCACCGGCTGCGCCTTGTCGAACGCGGCCTTGTCGCCGCCCACCAGGATCACCAGCTCCTTGCCTTGTGCCTGGACGAGCGAGCCGGACACCGGGGCATCGAGGTAGACAACCCCCTTCGCCGCCGCGGCCTTGGCGACTTCCCTCGACATCGCGGGCGTGTTGGTGCTCGAATCCAGGATGATCGTGCCGGCTGACGCGGCGCCAATCACGCCTGAGGCGCCCAGCATCACTTCGCGCGTCGCTACATCGTCCGAAACGATCGAGCACACGAATTCCGCGCCCGTCGCCGCCGCCGCCGGCGAATCGCACACCTCGATTCCCTTATCGGCGAACGCCTTGGTCTTCGCTTTGTCGCGGTTATAGACCCGCAGCTTGTGCCCCGCCGCGTGCAGGTTCATCGCCATGCGCGAACCCATCGCGCCCAACCCTATGAATGCCACGGTGCTCATGATTCCACTTCCTCCGGTCCGGTTCCTGAAAGCCCGATTCTTGCACGGCATCGTCAACCGCAGTCGAAACGATTCATCGCCGGCCGAGTCCCGCCCGATTGATCTGGCTGTCCGCCACCCAACCCGATCTACAAATGGACACCTACCGGCATAAGCCGACATCTACCTATAGCAACTTGCTTCTACCGATAGATGCTTCTAGCATGCGGCGCATGCCGTTGATATTACGTTAGATGGCTCAATTGGCGTCTTGACGTTGTGACGTTGTGGCGACATAATTCGATCTATGGATACGCAAAAACGCGCTACTGTCTATTTCGAGGCCGACGTCCATCGTGCTCTTCGCATGAGGGCTGCGGCATCGGATCGGTCAATCTCCGATATGGTCAATGATGCCGTGAAAGTCATCCTTGCCGAGGATGCCGAAGACCTTGCGGCCTTCTCCGAAAGAAAGGACCACAAGAGCCTTTCTTTCGACACGTTCGTCCAGGGCCTAAAGCGGCGTGGCCGAATATAGGATTTTGATCAAGGCCTCAGCTGCAAAGGAAATCGAGGCGGTAGGTACAAAAGCTGACCGTCAGCGTGTCGTCGGGCGAATTCGGGCGCTCGCCGCCGACCCCAGGGCACCTGGCTCAGAGAAGCTCGCCGGCTACGCAGACCGCTACCGCATACGACAGGGCCAATACCGGATCATTTTTCTCATCGATGATGGGCGTCACGAGGTAACCATCTTCAAGGTCGGGCATCGAAAAGATGTGTACAAATAAGCCATCTAACCGCGCGTTCGAAGGGACGTGCATAAAGCCGTACGCCCTTCAACGCGGACATCAGAGCACCATTGAGATGGAACGTTTGACGCCGTTGTGTGCCAGTTCGGCGTCATGTTCTTCCCCGAAAAGTCCAAAGCGTTTTCGGAGGCGCATCGAGTGCTCAGACCGTGCGGCCGGGGAGATAGGTAACACCCATCAGGGCCAGAGCCGCTTGGAGGCGAGCGCGGCGCCTTCGGCGAGCGCGCGCTCGTGCCCGACAATCTGCGCGAAGCGCTCGATGCGCTGCGCGACGAGCTCCGGGTGTTCGACGTAGTTCGAGCACGAATCGAGCACGCCGGGGACGAGCAGCAGGTCCTCGGGCACGCGCGCATCGCGCCACACGGTCCATTCGTGCTCGTGGCGCGGGTTGGCCGCTTCGAACAGGATGGCGCGCGCCTTCAGCTTCAGAACGGTAGGCAGGATGCGCGCGAACTCGGCGCCATCGAACGCCTCGCCGCGCTCCTTGCGCACCAGGCAGTCCTCTACCGCCGGCGAACGCGGCAGGCTGCCGACGTGCGTGGTGAGAATGCGTTCGGTGCTCGCTTTCATAGGCGTTTTCGCTCCATCGGGAGGAGTTTCGCCAGTTCGGCGCCGTGCAGCAGGCGGATGTTCTTTTCGGCCGCGAAGGCGCGCGCTTGGTCGGTGATCTCGCCCGCGCCGATGTAGATGCCCTCGTGCGCGTCGCGCGCGCGCCTCGCGGCGTCGAGCTCGCGCAATGGCTCGACACCGGTGCGCGCGACCTTCCACCGCTTGCAGCCCACCAGTGATACCCGTCCTGCCTTGGTCAATTCGAGATCGGCTCCGGCAATGCCCGGCCGGCTCACGGCGTAGCCTTCGCGCCGGAAAGCATCTTCCAGAGTGGCGGAAAATTGATCCCAGGACAGGGCAAGGAGCGAGGCCAGCGTATCGGCGATCTGCGCGGCACTCGGCGCCCGTAGCTGCTGCCAGGCGGCATAGCTGCCGATCACGAAAAACGGCAGCGGCACGAAAACCGCATAGATCTCTGGCATCGAGAACTTTGCGAACGCGAAGCGCGCCAGCACGGCGGTGCCCGCGGCGACGGCGAAGCTGATCCACCACGGCGAGCGCAGCAGGACCGCGAACAGCGAGTTCTTGTTCATTTCCATGGCAGAGGGGGCAGGCCCTCTTTTCTAATGATGCAGGATCTTCGAGAGGAACAGCTGCGCGCGCTCGGAGCGCTGGGTGCCGAAGAAGTCGTCCTTGGTGCAGTCCTCGATGATCTTGCCGGCGTCCATGAAGATGACGCGGTGCGCGACCTTCTTCGCGAATCCCATCTCGTGCGTGACCACCATCATGGTCATGCCTTCCTGGGCGAGCTGGACCATCACATCCAGCACCTCGTTGATCATCTCGGGGTCGAGCGCCGAAGTCGGCTCATCGAACAGCATCGCGATCGGGTCCATGCAGAGGGCGCGCGCGATGGCGACGCGCTGCTGCTGGCCGCCGGAGAGCTGCCCCGGAAACTTGTCCTTGTGCGCCATCAGGTCGACCCGGTCGAGGAGCTTGAGGCCCTTTTCCATTGCCGCTTCGGGTGTGCGGCCGAGCACCTTGATCTGGGCGAGGGTCAGGTTCTCAGTCACCGAGAGGTGCGGGAACAGCTCGAAGTTCTGGAACACCATGCCGATGCGCGAGCGCAGCTTGGGGAGGTCCGTCTTCGGGTCGCCCACCGAGATGCCGTCCACGGTGATTTCGCCCTTCTGGAAAGGCTCCAGGGCGTTCACGCACTTGATGATGGTGGACTTGCCGCTGCCCGAGGGGCCGCAGACCACGACGACTTCGCCCTTTTTCACCTCGGTGGAACAATCGGTCAGGACCTGGAACGATCCGTACCATTTACTGATGTTTTTAATTGAGATCATGGACGAGTTTCCCTATGGTCCTAACGGATGATGGCGATGCGTGCCTGCAAGCTCTTTACCATGCTGGACAAGCCGAAAGACATGATGAAGTAGACCACCGCCACGAAGGTGTACATCTCGACCAGGCGGTAGTCGCGGTTGGCGACTTTCGACGCCGCGCCGAGGAAGTCGGTGGCCGAGATCACGTAGACGAGCGAAGTATCCTGGAACAGGATGATGGTCTGCGTCAGCAGCACCGGCAGCATGTTGCGGAACGCCTGCGGCAGCACGATGCGTCCCATGTTGTGCCAGTAGTTGAGGCCGAGGGCGTAGCCGGCGGAGGCCTGGCCGCGCGGAATGGACTGGATGCCGGCGCGCATGATCTCGCAGTAGTACGCCGCCTCGAACATGGTGAAGGTGATGAGGCAGGAGAGGAACGAGCCGACCTTGACGGGGTCCTTCGCGCCGATCAGCCAGGCGCCGATGTAGGGCACCAGGAAGAAGAACCAGAAAATCACCAGCACCAGCGGCAGCGAGCGCATCAGGTTGACGTAACCGCCGGCCAGCAGCGACAGCGGCCTGAACGAGGAGAGCCGCATCATCGCCAGCAGCGTGCCGAAGAAGATGCCGCCCACCATCGCCAGCGCCGTCAGCGTCAGCGTGAAGGTCATGCCGTCCCGGAACAGATAGATCCAGGAGCGCTGGATGACGTCGAAGTCGAAGCCGCTCATCGCTCAGCCGCCACGCTTCAATGCGCCCCGGCCGCCGGCGCCTGGCCGATGAAGCCCGGCACGCGCACCTTTTTCTCCAGCGCGCGCATCGCGAGGACCACCACCAGGTTGGTGAGCAGGTAGATCAGGGTCGCCGCGGCGAACGCTTCGAACACCTTGAAGCTGAACTCCTGCATCGCACGCGCCCGGCCGGTCAGCTCCAGCAGGCCGATGGTGAGCGCGACCGAGGAGTTCTTGATCACGTTCATGAACTCCGAGGTGAGCGGCGGCAGCACGATGCGCAACGCCATCGGCAGCAGCACGAAGCGGTAGGTCTGCCCAAGCGTCAGGCCAAGCGCGGTGCCGGCCATGCCCTGGCCGCGCGACAGCGACTGGATGCCCGATTTCACCTGTTCGGCGATGCGCACAGAGGTGTACAGGCCAAGGCACATCACCGCGGGCAGATACGAGCCCCAGGGCGGCGGCATCTGCTTGACCCAGTCGCCAAGGCCCTTCGGCAGCAGTTCCGGCATGACGAAAAACCACAGGAACATCTGCACGATCAACGGCACGTTCCTGAAAATCTCGACGTAGGCATCGCCCAGCCGCACCACCCATCGGAATGGCGTGGTGCGCAGCGTGCCGATCACCGTGCCGATCGCCAGCGCCATCACCCAGGCCGCGAGCGCGGTGGCCAGCGTCCAACCCAGGCCGACGATCAGGTAGACCAGGTACGTCCCCGTACCGCCGGGCTCGGCGGCAAGGAAGATGCCCCATTCCCAGTTGTAGTTCATGACGGCCCTGAAATGAAAAAGGGGACCTTGATCAGGTCCCCCCGGCTCGCTCCCCGGCTATTCGTAGGCCTTCGGGTCGCCCGAATCGGTGGGCTTGGCGACCACCTTCTTGAACGCCGCGGTCATGGGCAACCGCAGGTTGACGCTCTTGGGCGGCACCGGCTGCTCGAACCACTTGGTGTAGATGGCGTTGATCTGACCCGACTTGTAGACCTCGGACATCGCCTTGTCGGCGACCGCCTTGAAGGCCTTGTCGTCCTTCCTCACCATGATGCCGTAGGGTTCCACCGACAGGGCGACGCTGGAGATCTCGTAGTCCCCCGGCGTGCGCGACTGCGCCGCCAGCCCGGCCAGCAGGATGTCGTCCATCACGAAGGCCACCGCGCGGCCGGTCTCCACCATCTGGAACGCTTCCGAGTGTCCATTGGCCGAGATGATGTTCATGCCCAGGTTCTGCGCCGCGTTGATCTCGGTGATCTGCTTGATGTTCGTCGTGCCGGCAGTCGAGACGATGGTCTTGCCCTTGAGGTCGGCGAGCGACTTGACGTTGGCGGACTTCTTCGCCACCCAGCGGTTGGCGGTGACGAAATGCGTCATCGTGAACCAGACCTGCTCCTGGCGCGGGATGTTGTTGGTGGTCGAGCCGCACTCGAGATCAATGGTGCCGTTGCCCATCAGCGGGATGCGGTTGGCCGAGGTGACGAGCTGGTAGTTGACCTTCAGCCCCGGCATCTTGAGTTCCAACTTCACCGCGTCGACGATCTTCATGCACAGGTCCATCGCATAGCCGATGGGCTGCTGCTTGTCGTCGTAATAGGAGAACGGCAGCGAGGCGTCGCGGTGGCCGATGGTGATCGAGCCGCTATCCTTGATTTTCTTGAGGGTGCCGTCCTGCGCGCTAGCGCCGAAGCTGACCAGCGCGGCGAGCGAAATGGTGCAAAGTGCAAGGCGTTTCATTGAAACCTCCCGGGTGAACAGGCGATAATTCTAATGACCCCATGCTGGCTTGACCAGCATCCTGCATAGGGGATTGCCTAGCTACTCACCCAGGGCAACGCCCTCCCGTCGGGGGTCGGCGCCCCCGGCAAGGCCGCGCCGGGTCCGCTCGATGCCATGCAGGCCGCTAACCATCGGGACCGCTTCCACCGGGTGGCCGAGAGCCCGCAGGGCGGTGGCGATCCTTTCCAGGGCGCTGCCGCGCTCGATCTCCGTTGCGCGGTTGCGGCTGCCCATGTTCGGTGCGGATATCGCCTGCTGGATGTCGAGCTTCCAGTCGAGCACGCCGACCAGCGTGCGCGCGGTGTAGTTGATGATCGCGGGGCCGCCGGCGGCGCCGAGCGTGATCCGCAGGCGGCCGTCGGGCGCGAACACGAAGGTCGGCGCCATCGCGCTGCGCGGGCGCTTGCCGGGTTCGACGCGGTTGGCGAGCGCGCGGCCGCCTTCCTCGGGCACGAACGAAAAATCGGTGAGCTCGTTGTTGAGCAGGAACCCGTGGACAAGAACACGGCTGCCGAAGGCCGATTCGATGCTGCTGGTCATTGCCACGGCGTTGCTGTCGGCGTCGATGATCGACAGGTGGCTTGTCCCTCCCGCTTCGACGGTCGCATCCGCGCCGAGCGAAACGCGCGCGTCCGCAGGCGTGCCCGGCAGCGCGCGGCCCATGCTGCGCGCGGGCCGGATCAGCTTCGAGCGTTCGCGCAGGTAGGCGGGATCGACCAGCCCTGCCGCCGGCACCGGCACGAAATCCGGATCGCCGACATAGTGGTCGCGGTCGGCGTAGGCGAGGCGCCCCGCTTCGGCGAACAGATGCACCGCGCCGCTGGAGCCGGGCCGCATCGCGGCCATCGGAAAGCGCTCGAGCAGGCCGAGGATAGCCAGCACCGCGATGCCGCCGGAACTCGGCGGCGGCATGCCGCAGACGCGGTGCGCGCGGTAGCTGCCGCAGACCGTCTCGCGCTCCACCGCGCGGTACGCGGCGAGATCCTGCTCGGTGAGATCGCCCGGCTGTGGATGAGTCGCGATCGCCGCCACGATGTCGCGCGCGACGTTGCCCCGGTAAAACGCATCCGGCCCTTCCTGTGCCACGCGGCGCAACAGCGCGGCGAATTCGGGATTCTTCAGCCTGTGGCCGACGGGCATTGCGCCGCCCTCGGGAAGGTAAAAGTAGGCGCGCGACGCGCGATGCCGGCGCAGCAGCGGGTCGGCCGCGATCAGCCGGTGCAGGCGCGGCGAAACCGCGAACCCCTCTTCGGCGAGGCGGATCGCCGGCTCGAACAGCCGCCGCCAGGGCAGGCGGCCGTGCCTTGCGTGCGCGAGCTCGAGCACGCGTAGTACGCCGGGAACACCGACCGAGCGGCCCGAGTCGATCGCCTCGAAGATCGTCAGCGGCGTACCGTCGGGACTGAGGAAGCGATCCGGGCGCGCCGCCGCCGGTGCGGTTTCACGCCCGTCGTAGGCGGAAATCTTCTTATGCGCAGCGTCCCAGTGCAGCAAGAACGCACCGCCGCCGATCCCCGAGGACTGGGGCTCGACCAGGTTGAGCACCATCTGCGCGGCGATCGCCGCATCCAGTGCGCTGCCGCCCGAGCGCAGCATCTCGACGCCAGCCCGGGAGGCGTGCGGGTTGGCCGTCGCGACCATGAATTGACTTGCGGCCGATGGCAGGGCAAGCAGGAGCGAGAGCAGGAATAGAATCCGCACAGGAGACAGTATGACCCAGTCATTTCGCATCGCGCACAGCCTGTTCAAGATGGAAAGCTCATGAAGCGCGTGGACCAGGTCAGCCCTGACGTTTCCCCTGACGTTTCGCTCAAGACGCTTGCGCACTACGACCAGCGCGCGGAGGATTTCTGGCGTGGGACACGCGGGCATGACGTGCGCCAGAACATCGAGGCGCTGCTCGGCCGGATCGAGGGCGCGCCGCCTTTCACGATCCTGGATTTCGGCTGCGGCCCGGGGCGCGACCTCAAGGTGTTCACCGATCTGGGCCACGTCGCGGTGGGCCTGGAAGGCGCCGCGCGTTTCGCGGCGATGGCGCGCGAGTACAGCGGCTGCGAGGTGCTGGAGCAGGACTTCCTCCAGCTCGAGCTTCCTCGGGGCCGATTCGATGGCATCTTCGCCAACGCCGCGTTGTTTCATGTGCCGAGCGCAGACTTGCCGCGCGTGCTGGGCGAGCTGCGCGCGGCGCTCAAGCCGCGCGGTGTGCTGTTCAGCTCCAATCCGCGCGGCGGGAACGAGGAGGGCTGGAACAAGGGGCGCTACGGGGTCTACCACGACCTCGAGACCTGGCGCGGCCACCTGACGGCCGCGGGATATTCGGAGCTGGACCACTACTATCGGCCCGAGGGCCTGCCGCGCGAACAGCAACCCTGGCTGGCGAGCGTCTGGCGCCGGTGATAATGGCGCCATGAAAAAGGCAAGAGCAAAGGAAAAGGCCAAAGTTCCCAAGCGGGCCGCGGCGATCAAGCCCATCTGGAGGCCCTCGGCGCAGGCCGTCGAGAGCGCGCAGATGACGCAGTTCGCGCGCGGCATCGTGCGCAAGTACCACCTCGAGGACCACGGCTACCCGGCTTTCTACCAGTGGACGGTGGATCATCCCGAGGAGTTCTGGAGCGAAATCTGGGATTTCTGCGGCGTCATCGCCTCCAGGAAAGGCTCCACGGTGCTGGTGGACGGCGGCAAGATGCCGGGCGCGAAATGGTTTCCCGACGCGCGCCTCAATTTCGCCGAGAACCTGCTCAGGCGCGGCGACCAGGGCGACGCCTTCGTGTTCTGGGACGAGCGCGGCTTTCAGCGGCGCGTCAGCTATTCGAATCTCACGAGCGACGTGTCGCGCGCGGCGCAGGCGATGGCGCAGCTTGGCCTGCGCCCGGGCGACCGCGCGGCCGCGTTCATCCCGAACATCCCGGAGGCCGGGATGCTTGCGCTGGCCGCACTGTCGAACGGCATCGTATGGTCGTCCTGCTCGCCTGACTTCGGCACCAGCGGCGTGCTGGACCGCTTTGGCCAGATCGAGCCGAAGATCCTGTTCGTCGCCGACGGCTACCGCTATGGCGGGCGCGAGTACGACGTGCTCGAGCGCGTCGCCGAGATCGCCGCAGGGCTGCCCAGCCTGCGCAAAATCGTGGTGGTGCCGCACTTGCGGTCCAAGCGCGACCTTGCCCATGTCGCCGACATCCCGAAGGCCGTGCTGCTGGACGAATGGCTGCGGAAGTTTTCGCCGCAGGAGATCGAGTACGCGCAGCTGCCGTTCGACCACCCGGCGTACATCCTGTTCAGTTCGGGCACCACCGGCACGCCCAAGTGCATCGTGCACGGCGTCGGCGGCTCGCTGCTGCAGGCCCTGAAGATGCTCAAGCTGCAATTCGACGTGCGGCCGGGCGACCGGATGTTCTATTTCTGCACCACCAACTGGGTGGTGTGGAACCTGCTTTTCCAGGCGCTGTGCGCCGAGGCCACGGTGATGCTCTACGACGGCTCGCCCTTCGAGCGCGGCGGCCAGATCCTGTTCGATTACGCCGAAGAGGAGCGCTTCAGCCACTTCGGCACCTCGGCGAAGTTCATCGACTCGCTGGAAAAGCGCGGTCTCGCGCCGATCGAAACCCACAAGCTCCCCGAATTGCGCATGATCCTCTCCACCGGCTCGCCGCTGGTGGCCGAGAGCTACGACTACGTTTACTCGAAAGTGAAGCAGGATGTGTGCCTCGCCTCCATCTCGGGCGGCACCGACATCATGGCGGCGTTCGCCGACGCCAATCCGATCCTGCCGGTCTACCGCGGCGAACTGCAATGCAGGTCGCTCGGCATGGCGGTCGAGGTGTACGACGAGGCGGGCAACCCGGTGCTCGGGCAGAAAGGCGAACTCGTCTGCACCAAGCCGTTTCCCTCGATGCCGCTCGGTTTCTGGAACGACCGCGGCGGCGAAAAATACCGCGCCGCCTACTACGAGAAGTTTCCCGGCGTCTGGACCCACGGCGACTGGTGCGAGCTCACCGGGCGCGGCACCATGATCATCTACGGCAGGTCGGACGCCACCCTCAACCCCGGCGGCGTGCGCATCGGCACCGCCGAGATCTACCGCCAGGTGGAGAAGATCGACGAAGTGGAGGAATCGGTCGCCATCGGCCAACTCTGGCCGCCCGACAATCCCACCGACACCCGCGTCGTGCTGTTCGTGCGATTGCGGCCGGGTTTTACCCTGAATGATCTTTTGACGGAAAAAATAAAAGAAAGAATTCAAAAAAACACCACGCCTCGCCACGTGCCGGCGAAGATCATCCAGGTGCCCGACATCCCGCGCACCAAGAACGGCAAAGTCGTGGAGCTCGCCGTGAAGGCGGCCGTGCACGGCATGCCGGTCGGCAATACCGACGCGCTCGCCAACCCTGAGGCGCTGAACCTGTTCAGGAACATTGCCGCGCTGGCGTCCTGATCATGGCACGCACCGCTATCCATCCTGGCGAACAGCTCGCCGAGCAGCTCAGGGAACTTGGCATGAGCGCGGCCGAGCTCGGCCGGCGACTCAAGGTCCCGACCAACAGGATCACCGGAATCCTGAATGGCCAGCGGGAGATTACCGGCGACAGCGCTCTGCGGCTGGCGCATTTCTTCGGCACCAGCCCCGAGTTCTGGCTCAGTCTGCAGAAATTGTACGAACTTCGAATCGCCGAACAAAAGGCGGGGGCGACGATACGGAGTCTGCCGAGGCTTGCCGGGCGTCTGAAAGCCCAGATCCGTGGGCCGCACGCTCGCGCCGCTTGAGACGCGCGCCAACGCGTGCGCGAAAAGCAACCCCAGGTCTTGGTAGCCAACTAGGTTAGTGCAGCGTCGCGCGGCGTCGCTCGTAGATGCCCTGCAAAAGACGCAGCGAGCCGCGGCCGTTCTGTAAACTGCCCGCGGGGCAATAGCTGAATATTCCGAGGTAACTCCATGCAAAAAAAGCGCTTCTTTGCAACGCTATGGGCCCTGACCCGGCCCTACTGGGTGTCGGAAAAGCGCGGCACCGGCCTCGTTCTGCTCGCCACCGTGGTCAGCCTCGCGCTGATGGGGGTATGGCTGGAGGTGCAGTTCAACACCTGGAACCGCGATTTCTACAACACTTTCGAATCGAAGGATCAGGCGGAGTTCTTCCGCCAGCTCGGCACCTTCACGCTGCTTGCGGTGGTCTATATCGTCAACGCTGTCTACCGCACCTATTTCCAGCAGATGCTGATGATCGAGTGGCGCAGCTGGATGACCGAGCGCTACCTCGCCGATTGGTTGCGCGACCGCGCCTACTACCGCCTGCAGTTGCTCGACAGGGGCACGGACAACCCCGACCAGCGGATCGCCGACGACCTGAACATTTTCGTCGACCTGACGCTCACGCTCGCGCTCGGACTGCTCTCCGCGGTGGTGACGCTGGTGTCCTTCATCGGCATCCTGTGGTCGATCTCGGGCGCGGCGACGCTGCTGGGCATCGAGATTCCGGGCTACATGGTGTGGGTGGCGCTGGTCTACGCGATCGCGGGCACCTGGCTCACGCATCTCATCGGCCGGCCGCTGATCAGGATTGGTTTCGATCAGCAGCGCTATGAAGCAAATTTCCGCTTCTCGCTGGTGCGCCTGCGCGAGAACGCCGAGGGCGTGGCGCTGTACCGCGGCGAGGCGGGCGAGCTGGCGAATTTCCGCGTGCGTTTCGCCGACGTCATCGCGATCTGGTGGACCAAGATGCTGAAGCAAAAGCAGCTGGGCTGGTTCCAGTCGTTCTACGGCCAGATGGCGATCATTTTTCCATTCGTGGTCGCCTCGCCGCGCTTTTTCTCAGGCAGCATGCCGCTCGGCGGCATTTTCCAGATCGCTTCCGCTTTCGGCCAGGTGCAGGGTGCGCTCTCGTGGTTCATCAACGCCTACGGCGCCTTCGCCAACTGGAAAGCGACCGTGGACAGGCTGACCGGATTCACCGAGGCGCTCGAGCACGCGCGCGAGGAGGCCGGCCGGCTGGACGGCGACCGCGTGGAGGGCGCGCCGGCGGTACTCGCGCTGGAGGGGCTGGAGCTGGTGTTGCCGCAGGGCAAAGCGCTGCTCGCGCCGACTACGCTGATGCTCAAGCAGGGCGAGTCGGTACTCGTCACCGGGCCCTCGGGTGCGGGCAAGTCGACGCTGTTCCGCGCCATCGCGGGCATCTGGCCTTACTGGAAAGGAAAGATCTCGCTGCCGAAGGGTGCGAGGCTGCTGTTCCTGCCGCAGCGGCCTTACCTGCCGATCGGCACGCTCAAGCACGCCACCTGCTATCCCGCGCTCGAGACGGGCATTGCAGACGACGCGGTGCGCGAGGCGCTCGCCGCGGTCGGCCTCGCGCAGCTCGCAGCCGATCTCGCGCGCGACGAGAACTGGGCGCAGCTGCTCTCGGGCGGCGAACAGCAGCGGCTCGCCATCGCGCGTGCGTTGCTGAATCGCCCGGATTGGCTGTTCCTCGATGAGCCGACGGCGTCACTGCCCGATGACGCGCAGGCCGCGCTCTACCGGCTGCTGAAGGAGAAGCTGCCCGCAACGACGCTGGTGTCGATCGGCCACCGCGAGGGGCTCGCGGAATTCCATCCGCGCCGCATCGCCTGGGAGAGCTTTAGCCGAGGATGATGCAGGTGGTGGTGCCGTGGGCGTAGAGTTTGCCTGCGGCGTCCTCGAGCTTGGCCTCGGCAGTCGCGGTTTTCCCTCCGAGGTGAATCACCCGGCCCGTGGCGCGGATCAGCCCGGTCTTTGCCGTGATCGCGCGCACCAGGTTCACCTTAACCTCCAGCGTCGTGTAGCCGGTGCCCGCCGGCAGGCGCGTGTGCACGCAGCAACCCATCGCCGAGTCGAGCAGCGTCATCGCGAGCCCGCCATGCACCACGCCGATCGGGTTGTAATGCTGCTCGCCCGGCTCGCACTCGAACACCGCGAGCCCTTCGTCCGCTTGCGTGAGCCGGTAGCCGAGCAGCCGCATGATCGGCGGCACCGGAATGTGGCCCGCGATCATCTCGTGCATGTAAGCGAGGCCGCTAAGCGTGCGCCCCGCGGCGTGCGCGGCGAGCGGATCGTCCCAGGATACGGTCAGCGAGCGAGTCATTGCGTTTGAAAAAAGGGGTCAGAGCAACATTTTCCGTCAGGCACTGATGGCTTTGGCGGTCTTGCGTGGAATTGTTACTCTGACCCCCTTTTTCTCCGTATCTGTCAGTACGCGCTGAAGGTACTGACCGGTGTGGCTCTCCGGGTTAGCCGCTACCTGCTCCGGCGTGCCGGCGGCGACGATGTGCCCGCCGCCGTCGCCGCCTTCCGGCCCGAGGTCGATCACCCAGTCCGCGGTCTTGATCACATCGAGGTTATGTTCAATTACGACCACCGTGTTTCCCGCGTCCCTCAGGCGGTGCAGCACGTGCAGCAGCAGCCCGATGTCGTGGAAATGCAGGCCGGTGGTGGGCTCATCCAGTATGTAGAGCGTGCGGCCGGTGTCGCGCTTGGAGAGCTCCAGCGACAGCTTGACGCGCTGCGCTTCTCCGCCGGAGAGCGTGACCGCGCTCTGTCCAAGCTGGATGTAACCCAGGCCGACGTCGGACAGCGTGTCCAGTTTCCTGCGGATCGCGGGCACCGCGGAAAAGAAATCCAGCGCTTCGCTGACGTTCAACTGCAGCACTTCGTGGATGCTCTTGCCCTTGTAGCGGATTTCCAGGGTCTCGCGGTTGTAGCGCTTGCCGTGGCAGACGTCGCAGGCAACGTAGATGTCGGGCAGGAAGTGCATTGCCACCTTCGTCACGCCGTCGCCCTGGCAGGCTTCGCAGCGCCCGCCCTTGACGTTGAATGAAAAGCGCCCGGGATCGTAGCCGCGCGTGCGCGCTTCCGGCACACCGGCGAACAACTCGCGGATCGGTGTGAAGAGACCCGTGTAGGTGGCGGGATTCGAGCGCGGCGTGCGGCCGATCGGACTCTGGTCGACGCTCACCACCTTGTCGAAATGCTCCAGGCCCGAGATCGATTCGTGCGGCGCGGGCTCGGCCTGCGAGCCGTACAGGTGGCGCGCCACGGCGGCATACATGGTGTCGTTGACGAGCGTGGACTTGCCCGAGCCGGAGACGCCGGTGACGCAGACGAACAGGCCCACCGGCAGATCGAGCGTCACCTGCTTCAGGTTGTTGCCGCTCGCCCCGCGCACCACGAGGCGCTTCGCACCGGGGCGGTTGCGCAGCCGCGGCACGCCGATGGACAGCGTGCGGGCGAGGTATTTGCCGGTCAGCGATTCCGCGGAGGCGATGATCTGCGCGGGCGTACCTTCGGCGACGACGCGCCCGCCGGCGTGCCCCGCGCCGGGCCCCATGTCGACGACGTAATCGGCCGAGCGGATCGCCTCCTCGTCGTGCTCCACCACGATCACGCTGTTGCCCAGATCCCTCAGGCGCCTGAGGGTTTCGATCAGGCGCGCGTTGTCGCGCTGGTGCAGGCCGATGGACGGTTCGTCCAATACATACATGACGCCGGTGAGCCCGGAGCCGATCTGCGAAGCGAGCCGGATGCGCTGCGCCTCGCCGCCCGACAGCGACCCCGCGGCGCGCCCCAGCGCCAGATAGTCAAGGCCCACGTTGACGAGAAATTCAAGCCGGTTCGCGATCTCGCGCACGATGCGCTCGGCGATCTGCCCCCTCGCACCGGGCAGCTTCAGGGTCTTGAAAAATTCAAAGGTTGTTCTCAGGGGAAAAGAAGAAATTTCATAAATCGTCCTTTCCGCCACCTTGACGTGGCGCGCTTCGCGCCGCAAGCGGGTGCCATGGCAGTCCATGCAGGTCTGCGTGTTGCGCAACTTGGCGAGTTCCTCGCGCACCACCGCCGAATCGGTCTCGCGGTAGCGCCGCTCAAGGTTCGGCAGCACGCCCTCGAAGGCGTGCTCGCGCACCTGGTTGCGCGCGCGCTCGGTGATGTAGTGAAACGCGATCTTTTCCTTGCCCGAGCCGTTCAGGATCACATCCTGCGTCTTGTCCTCCAGCATCTCCCAGGGCGCCTCGACGTCGAAACCGTAGTGCCGTGAGAGCGATGTCAGCATCGAGTAGTAGAAATGGTTGCGCCGGTCCCAGCCCCTGATCGCCCCGCTGGCCAGGCTCAGGTTCGGGTGCGCGACCACGCGGCGCGAATCGAAGAAATCCACCGCGCCTAGGCCGTCGCAACGCGGGCAGGCGCCCATCGGATTGTTGAAGGAAAACAGGCGCGGCTCGAGTTCGGCGAGCGCGTAATCGCACCTGGGGCAGGCGAAGCGCGCCGAGAACAGATGCTCTTTCCCGGTGTCCGTTTCGACCACCAGCGCGCGGCCATCGGCATGGCGCAGCGCAGTTTCGAAGGACTCGGCAAGGCGCTGCTTGAATTCCGCTTTGGCCCGCAACCGGTCGATCACCACTTCCACCGTGTGTTTCGCGTTCTTCGTCAGCCGCGGCGCGCGATCCAGGGCCTCCAGCTCGTGCACCTTGCCGTCCACGCGCACGCGCGTGAAGCCCTGCGCGCGTAGTTCCTCGAACAACCCGGCCTGTTCCCCCTTCCGGCCGGCGACCACCGGCGCGAGCATCATGAGCTTTGCGTCCTCGGGCAGCGCAAGGACCTGGTCCACCATCTGCGCCACCGTGTGCGCCTCGAGCGCGAGTTCGTGCTCGGGACAGTACGGCGTGCCGACGCGCGCGTAGAGCAGGCGCAGGTAGTCGTGGATCTCGGTGACCGTGCCCACCGTCGAGCGCGGATTGTGGCTGGAGGCCTTTTGCTCGATCGCGATCGCGGGCGACAAGCCCTCGATCAGGTCGACGTCGGGCTTTTCCATCAGTTCCAGGAACTGGCGCGCATACGTCGACAGCGATTCGACGTAGCGGCGCTGGCCTTCGGCGTAGAGTGTGTCGAAGGCGAGCGAAGACTTGCCGGAACCCGACAGCCCGGTGATCACCACCAGTTTTTCGCGCGGCAACTCAAGGTTGATGTTCTTGAGATTGTGCGTACGTGCGCCGCGGATGCGGATGGTGGGACCTGTGGGGCCTGTGGGGCCTGTGGGGCCTGTGGGGCCAGTTTCCAAGTGCGATTTTCGAGAAGGGAAACTTGCTACTATAGCCCTTTCACCCCGCCTCACTCCACCCTTATATGCAGTCCGAACGGATGACGCCGTCCGAAATTCGCGCGGGCGCCAGCCTCGCAGGCGTCTTCGGGCTGCGCATGCTTGGCCTGTTCCTGATTCTTCCGGTGTTCGCTGTGCATGCGCCGCAGCTTGCGGGCGGGGCCGATCTGACGTTGGTGGGCGTGGCTCTGGGCATATACGGGCTCACGCAGGGCATATTGCAGATTCCTTTCGGCGTCGCCTCCGACCGCTGGGGCCGCAAGCCCGTGATCTATGCCGGCCTGGTGGTGTTCGCCGCGGGCAGTTTTCTCGCCGCTTCCGCCGGTGACATCTGGACCGCAATCGCGGGCCGTGCGCTGCAAGGTGCCGGCGCAATCTCCTCCGTGGTGATGGCACTGGCCGCGGACCTGACGCGCGAGCAGCACCGTACCAAGGTGATGGCGATGATCGGCTCCACCATCGGCTTCACCTTCGCGCTCTCGCTGGTGGCGGCGCCGGTGCTCTACCGGTCCATTGGCATGGCCGGCCTGTTCGCGATCACGGGCACGCTCGCGCTCGGCGCGATCTGGGTGGTGAAATACCTGGTGCCGGATGCAGGCAGGCGCCCGGCAAGCGCGCTGGCGGCGGCCGGCGGCGGCAGGGTCTTCGCGGACCGCGAACTGCTGCGCCTGAACGCCGGCATCTTCGTGCTGCATTTCGTGCTCTACGCCGTGTTTCTCGTCGTCCCGGCGATGATCATCCATGCCGGCCTCGAACTCTCCGCGCACTGGAAGCTGTACCTGCCGGTGGTGCTGGTTTCGTTCGCGCTGATGCTGCCGCCGATTCTTTATGCCGACCGCCGCAACCAGGCCAAGCCGGTGATGATCGGCTGCGTGGCGCTGCTTGCCGCGGTGCTGGCGGCATTCGCGGCCGCCGGCGCGAGCGCCGGGGTCGTGGCGCTGGGATGCCTGTTGCTCGGTTTTTTCGTTGCTTTCAACGTGCTGGAAGCCTTGCTGCCCTCCCTGGTTTCCCGCGTCGCGCCGGCGCACGCGCGCGGCGCGGCGATCGGCGTGTATAACACTGCCCAGACGCTGGGACTGTTTTTTGGCGGCGTGGCGGGCGGCTGGATCGGCGCCCGGTATGGCGCCGGCGGGGTGTTCGGCGCCTGCGCGTTGCTGACCCTGGCATGGCTGGCGGTGGCGGCGGCGATGCAGGCGCCGCGGCGCATCGACGCGGTCAACCCGCGCAGTCAACCGGGCTGACGGCCAAGCGTTGTATATTCATACAGTAGCACGATCAAGCAACCCATTCGCGCAAAGGGGCAGTCATGGCATCGGTAAACAAAGTGATCATCGTTGGCAATCTCGGGCGGGACCCGGAAACTCGCTATCTGCCGAGCGGCGAGGCGGTCACCAATATCAGTGTCGCCACCACCGACACGTGGAAAGACAAGGCGAGCGGCGAGAAGAAGGAAGCCACCGAGTGGCATCGCGTGTCGTTCTTCGGACGGCTCGCCGAGATCGCGGGTGAGTACCTGAAGAAGGGCTCCCAGGTCTACGTGGAGGGGCGGTTGCGCACGCGCAAGTACCAGGACAAGGAAACCGGCAAGGACCGCTACAGCACCGAGATCATCGCCGATCGCATGCAGATGCTCGGTTCGCGGGCTGGAGCGGGAGAGCCACGAATTGATACCCATGACGAAGCGCATGGCGACGCGGCTCCGAAAGGCGACGCGCCGGCAAAACCGGGCGGCGCCGCCAAGAAGCCGGCCGGCAAGTTCGACGACATGGAAGACGACATTCCGTTCTGAGCCGCATGTTCCGAGCGCTCGTTGGCGGTATAATCCAAGCCAATTCAGGAACTTGAGACAGCGCCATGCCGATTTACGAATACCGGTGTTCGGCCTGCGGCCACCAGGAGGACCACCTGTGCAAGGTGTCCGAGGCGCCACTGACCAAGTGCCCGGCGTGCGGCAGGAAAAAGTACCAGAAGCAGCTGACGGCGGCCGGCTTCCAGTTGAAGGGTTCGGGCTGGTACGCGACCGATTTCAAGGGCGGCAAGAAAACCGAAGAAGCGACGCCGGAAGCCAAGGCCGAAACCAAGGCTGAGACCAAGGCTGAGACCAAGGCCGAAGCAAAGGCTGAAACAAAGACTGAAACAAAGGCTGAAACAAAGGCTGAAACAAAAACAGAGACAAAAACAGAGACAAAAACTGAAACCAAGCCGGAGAGGAAGACGCCGGCCGCGACTACGAACTGATTCTCAAGGGGCCAGTACAGGGGCCCGGCAGCTTGCCGGGCTTTTTTGTTTCCGACCAATGAAAAAATATCTCATCACCGGACTCCTCATCTGGATCCCGCTCGTCATCACGCTGTGGGTGCTGAAGTTCATCGTGGATGCGCTCGACCAGACGCTGCACCTGCTGCCGCCGGAGTTCCGCACCGAGAATTGGCTCGGTTTTCACGTGCCGGGCATGGGGGCGGTGATGACGGTGGTGATCGTCTTTCTCACCGGTGCGTTCGCGACCAACCTGCTCGGCGCACGGCTGGTGCACTTCTGGCACGAGATCCTGCACCGCATCCCGGTGGTCAACTCGATCTATTCGAGCGTCAAGCAGATCTCCGATACCCTGTTTTCCTCGAACGGCCAGGCCTTCAGGAAGGCGCTGCTGGTGGAGTGGCCGCGCCCGGGCATGTGGACCATCGCCTTTCTGACCGGCAGGCCCGGCGGCGACGTGGTCAACCATCTCGCGGGCGACTATGTCAGTGTCTACGTGCCGACCACGCCCAATCCGACCGGCGGCTACTTCGTGATCGTCGCGCGCAAGGACGTGATCGAGCTCGACATGAGCGTGGACGAGGCGCTCAAGTACGTCATCTCGATGGGCGTGGTGCCGCCCGGAAGAAATGTGAACGGTGTGGGCGGAAAATGAGCATGCGGACGCACCGATGAGCATGAGAAGCCACTATTGCGGGGAACTCGGCGCGGCGCTGATCGGCCAGCGCGTGAGCATCGCCGGCTGGGCGCACCGCCGCCGCGACCATGGCGGGGTGATTTTCATCGACCTGCGCGACCGCGAGGGCCTGGCGCAGGTGGTGTGCGACCCGGACCGCGCCGCGGCGTTCGCGCTGGCCGACAAGGTGCGCGGCGAGTTCGTCCTGCGGATCACGGGCATGGTGCGTGCGCGGCCTGCGGGGACCGTCAACACGAACCTGCGCTCGGGCGAGGTAGAGGTGCTGGCGCACGAGGTGGAGATCCTCAACCCTTCGCTGACGCCGCCGTTCCAGCTCGATGACGAAAACCTTTCGGAGACGGTGCGCCTCGAGCACCGCATCCTCGACCTGCGGCGCGACGCGATGCAGAAGAACCTGCGCCTGCGCCACCGGACCGCGAGGGCGGCGCGCGCCTTTCTGGATGACCACGGCTTCATCGACATCGAGACGCCGGTGCTCTACAAGTCGACCCCGGAGGGCGCGCGCGAGTTCCTGGTGCCATCGCGCATGAGCGCCGGGCATTTCTACGCGCTGCCGCAGAGCCCGCAGCTGTTCAAGCAGATGCTGATGATCGCGGGCTTCGACCGCTATTACCAGATCGTGAAGTGCTTCCGCGACGAGGATCTGCGCGCCGACCGCCAGCCCGAGTTCACGCAAATCGACATCGAGACCTCGTTTCTGGGGGAAGAGGCGATCCGCGCGCTGATGGAAGCGCTCGCGCGCCACCTGTTCAAGGAGGTGCTGGGCGTCGGCTTGCAGGACCCGTTTCCCGTGCTGACGTACGAGCAGGTGATGCGCGACTACGGCGTCGACAAGCCGGACCTGCGCGTGCCATTGAAGCTCGCCGAGCTGACCGACATCATGAAGGATGTCGATTTCAAGGTGTTCTCCGGCCCGGCCAACGCCGCAGGCGGCCGTGTCGTGGCGCTGTGCGTGCCGGGCGGCGCGACGATTTCGCGCAGCGAGATCGTCGCCTACACGGAGTACCTGCGCGGCCTGGGCGCCAAGGGCCTCGCCTGGATCAAGGTGAACGATATCGCCAAGGGCGCCGATGGACTGCAATCGCCGATCGTCAAGTTTTTCCCCTTGCCCGTACTCAATGAAATCCTTGCCAGAACAAAGGCGAAAGACGGCGACCTTATCTTCTTCGGTGCCGACAAGGCCGAGACCTGCAACGCCTGTCTCGGCGCCTTGCGGCAGAAAGTCGGCCACGACCGCGGCCTCGCCGAGAAGGGCTGGCGGCCGCTGTGGGTGGTGGATTTCCCGATGTTCGAGTACGACGAGGAAGCCAGGCTTTGGAAGGCGCGCCACCATCCCTTCACCAGCCCGAAGGACGGGCACGAGGCGTTCATCGAAGCGGATCCCGGCAAGGCCTACGCCCAGGCCTATGACATGGTGCTGAACGGCTGGGAAATCGCCGGCGGCTCCGTGCGCATCCACCGCCAGGAAATTCAAGAAAAAGTATTTAATTCTTTGAAAATCACAAAAGAGCAACAGCGCGCGAAATTCGGCTTCCTGTTGGACGCGCTGCAGTACGGCGCGCCGCCGCACGGCGGCATCGCCTTCGGTTTCGACCGGCTGGTGGCGCTGATGGTGGGCGCGGAGGCGATCCGCGACGTGATCGCGTTCCCGAAAACGCAGCGCGGCCAGGACCTCGTCACCGGCGCGCCTTCGCCGGTCACGGAGCGCCAGCTGCGCGAACTGCACATCCGTTTGCGAAGCTCGAATTAGAGGCGCCACGCCCGTGAGGCTGTTCGCCGGGATCTTGGCGCTGGTTTTTTCCTTCGGCGCTTTTTGCTTTTCCGAAGGTGGAATAGAGAAAAAACAGCTTCCAAAAGAAGCGCTCGAAACCGTTACCCTGATTAGGCAGGGCGGACCGTTTCCGTACCAGCGCGACGGCGCCGCCTTCGGCAACCGGGAGAAGATCCTGCCGCCGCGCGAGCGCGGCTGGTACCGCGAGTACACGGTGAAAACGCCGGGCGCGAAGGATCGCGGGGCGCGCCGCATCGTCGCCGGCCGGGATGGTACGCTTTACTACACCGACGACCACTACCGCAGCTTCAAGCGGATCCTGGAATAGGCTATGAAGGACATGAGCAGGCTCCTGTGAGCAAACTCCTGCAGCGCTTGAGCGACGCTTCCAAATCCGGCGTGTATCGCGCATCGCGCACGGACGACGTTATCGATGCGACGCAGGGCAGCGCGCTGCAGGTCGCGCGCATCGGCCTCGCCGGAGCGGCCGGAAAAGAGGCGCTGATGGAGCGCATCGCGCGCGCCATGGATTTCCCGCGCTGGTTCGGCGCCAACTGGGATGCGCTCGAAGACTGCCTGATCGACCTTTCCTGGTCGGGCGCCGCCGGCCACGTGCTGCTGATCGAGGGCGCCGGGGAATTGCCCGCCGACGAGCGCGGCATACTGCTCGACGTCCTCGCATCGGCGGCTGCCTGGTGGGTGGATCGCAAGCGCCCGTTCTTCGCCGTCTTCGTGGGTGGTGTCCCGCAACTGCCCGAGCTCTACAAGAGCCGGCAGTGAACCGGCGGCGATGACGCCGAAGCTGCCGGTTTCGGTGCTGGTCGCGGTGCATACCGCGGCGCGCGAGGTGCTGCTGCTGGAGCGCGCGGGGCAGTCCGGATTCTGGCAGTCGGTGACCGGATCGCTCGACCGTCCCGATGAGCCGCCGCTCCAGGCGGCGCGGCGCGAACTGCGCGAGGAAACGGGAATCGATGCACGGCCGGCGGATCTCAGGCGCTGGGACCTCATCTACACCTTCGAGATCTTCACACAGTGGCGGCACCGGTTCGTGCCGGGAACGACGCACAATACCGAACATGTCTTCAGTCTTGAACTGCCGGGGCGTGTGCCGGTGGCGCTGGCGAGCGATGAGCACGTCGCCTGCCTGTGGCTGCCGTGGCGGGAAGCGGCCGCCAGGTGCTTTTCGTGGTCGAACCGCGACGTGATCAGGATCTTGGGCCAATGCGCGCACTGAGTCCACGGCATGGTGCGCGAGCGGGAAGGAGAAACGAAGCGATGAGGCCGCCCATGCCGGTGCCTGCGGCCGCTGCTCTCGCTGCGTGTTTCTGCGCTTTCCTTGCCGCGGGTTGCGTCACGCTGGACGCGCCGTTTCGCGCCCACCTCGTCTCCGAGGCACCGCAGGTGCGCGAGTGCGCTGAGTGGTACCGCTTGCTGGACGAGCGCGTGGCGGCGGCCGGCGTGCGCGATGCGCAGGACGCGAGCGTGCCCGGATTTCCGTATCTGCGCGTCAGCCGGCTGCTGGCGGCGCTGCGGCCTGCGGCGCGCTCGAACGAGCAGGCGCTGCAAACACTTGCCGAGCGTATGCTCGCGCTCGACCAGGAGGCGCGGCGCCATGAAATCATGAACCTGCCGGCCGGACAGCTTCCCGAGTTACGCGTCGCACTGCAGCGCACGCAGGAGTGCGGCAGACTGTTGCGCGGGATCGACCTCGCCAGGCCTGAATCGCGCGATGCATTGCTGCGCAACGCGGAGGTGCCCGACGATTACTCGGTCTTCAACAGGGTCCTCGGGCTATACCTGCTGACGCGGGTCTCTTTCGCCGCCGGCGTGCGGCGCTACGAGGGTGAACGGCTGGCCGCGTTCCGTCGCGAGCCTGTGCTCGCGGCGGGAGCGAACCTGGTGCGCTATGCGCCGGCCCCGGGCCCGCCGCTGCAGCGGGCGCAGGCGGCGATGATGCTGCAGCGCGCCGCCGCCAACCCGCTCGGCATCCCGATACCCGACGATACGGACCTGCAGGACCTGCTGGTGGCGTACGCGCCCAGCTTCGAGATCGAAATCGCCGCGGACTACGACCGCTTCGGCGCGCTGCGCTGGCTGCGCGGTGCGAAGCTGCCGTCGGTGGATGGGTCCCAACTTGCGGTGTACGCACATGCGGCGGCCACGCTCTACCTGGGCAGGCCGCTGCTGCAACTGGTCTACACGATCTGGTTCCCGGAACGGCCGCCGCAGGCGGAGGGCGATATTCTGGCAGGCAAACTGGACGGCATCACCTGGCGCGTGACGCTCGCACCCGACGGTGAGCCCCTGATCTACGATGCCATGCACCCATGCGGCTGCTACCACATGTTCTTCCCGACGCCGAGGGCCGAGGCGCTCCCCGCGCCCGAGGGCCTCGAAGAGTGGATGTTCTCGCCGCAGTCGCTGCCACGCATCGCCGCGGGCGAGCGGCCGCGGCTGCGCATTTCGACCGGCAGCCACCAGATCGAGAGGATCTCGGTGGTGCGCGGCAGCGACAGCCTGGCGCGCTACGAGATCCGGCCCTACGCCGAGCTGCGCTCGATGCAGCGCCTGGACGGCGGACGCGCCGGTGTGTTCGGTGCTGACGGGCTGGTGGGCGGCACCGAGCGCGCCGAGCGCTTCGCATTCTGGCCGATGGGCATCGCCTCCGCGGGTGCGATGCGCCAATGGGGGCGGCACGCCACCGCGTTCGTGGGACGGAGACACTTCGACGACGCCGACCTGTTCGAGAAGCGCTTCCGGTTCGATCTCAGATGACCACGAAGCTGCGTGTCGTCACGCTCAACATCCACAAGGGGCTGTCGCAGTTCAATCGCCGCGTGGTGATTCACGAACTGCGGGAAGGTTTGCGCCTGCTCAAGCCGGACCTGGTGTTCCTGCAGGAGGTGGCGGGCCTGAACCAGCGCCACGCGCTGCGCTTTGCCGCGTGGCCGGGAGAAGCGCAGCACGAATTCCTCGCCGGCGAGGAGCTGCAGCACGTCTACGGCCGCAACCGCGTGCACCAGCATGGGCACTACGGCAACGCGCTGCTGTCGCGCCATCCGATCCTGTCCTCCGAGAACGAGGACGTTTCCGACCACCGCTACGAGCGCAGGGGTCTGCTGCACACTGTGGTCAATGTGCCGGGCTGGCGGCGCAACCTGCACTGCGTTTGCGTGCACCTTTCGCTGCACGAGCGCGGCCGCCGCCGGCAGTTCGATGCGATCGCCGCGCGCCTGGAGAATCTCGCCGACAAGCGTCTGCCGATCATCGTCGCCGGCGACTTCAACGACTGGCGCCAGCGCGCCAGCAGCATCCTCGAGAAAAGCCTCGGCATGACCGAGGTGTCGGTGGCCGCGGACGGCCGGCACGGCCGTACATTTCCGAGTCTGCTGCCGATGTTCCGCCTGGACCGCATCTACGTGCGCGGCTTCAAGGTGCTGAGTACGCAGGTGCATCGCGGCCCGCCCTGGAGCCTGCTATCGGATCACCTGGCGGTGAGCGCGGAACTGGAACGTGCCTTCGAGGGCGGGCGCGAGCGTGAATAACTACGTGGGCGGCAACCGCCTCACGCTGCTGAAGAACGGGGAGCAGTATTTTCCGGCGCTGGTTGCGGCGATCGACGCGGCGACGGCGGAAGTCTTCCTCGAGAGCTACATCTACGCCGACGACCAGACCGGCAGCCTGGTCGCCGACGCGCTCTCTCGCGCCGCGTCCCGCGGCGTCGCGACGCACCTGTTGATCGACGGCTACGGAGCCAGGGACTTCGCGCCGCGCTTCCGGCAGATGCTTGCCGGCGCGGGCGCCGATGTGCTGGTGTTCCGCCCGCAGGTGAGCCCCTGGCCTTTCTGGAAGCAGCGCGGCCGCCTGCGCCGCATGCATCGCAAGCTGGCGAGCATCGATGGCGCGGTCGCGTTTGTCGGCGGCATCAACATCATCGACGATTACGACACGCCGCATCAGACGCCGCCGCGCTACGACTACGCGGTGCGCATCGAAGGCCCGCTCGCGGCGCGCGTGCACGAGGCGGCCTCGAAGCTCTGGTCGCGCGTTTCCTGGGCTACCTTCGGCCGGCGCTGGCCGGGTTTCGCGGTGCTGAGCGGCCGCACGCAGAGCAGCGCTCGGCCGGCGCGCGGCCCCGCGCCCGGCGCACAGAGCGCGGCGCTCGTGGTGCGGGACAGCGTGCGGCACCGCCGCGACATCGAGGACGCCTATATCGAGCTGATCGAGGCGTCGCATTCAGAGGTGGTGATCGCGAACGCATATTTTTTCCCGACGCGAAAATTCCGGCGCGCGCTGCTCCAGGCAGCGCTGCGCAAAGTGACCGTCACGCTGCTGTTGCGAGGCAAGGCCGACCACCCGCTGCAGCACTACGCATCCCGGGCACTGTACCGGTCGCTGCTTGCCGCGGGGATCCGGATCCACGAGCACCACCCAAGTTTTCTGCATGCCAAGGTGGCGGTGTTCGACGGTCGCGTCGCGACCGTCGGCTCGTCGAATATCGATCCGCTCAGCCTCGGCATGGCGCGGGAGGCGAACGTGTTCGTGGACGACCGGCCGTTTGCCGCCGAATTGCGGGCCAGCCTGTACGAGGCGATCGAGAATCGCGCTCGGGCGGTGCCGCTGAACTACTGGAAGCGCCTGTCTTTCGGGCTCAAGGCGCGGATCTGGTTGAGCTACCGCTTCGCGCGGCTGCTGATGACGATCTACGGCTTCGACCGCTTGCGCTAGCCTGACGGGGGCGTCGCCCTGTTTCGCCGCCGGAACATGCCCCAGCCTTCCATCGTCATCACGGTTTCGCCGCGCTGGTTGCTGGCTTCCCAGCGCGAATGCACCAGGCCGACGCCGGGTTTGCTTTCGGAGGCGCGCGCCGCGGTAATCTTGCGCCGGTAGCTGATGGTGTCGCCGGCGCGTACCGGCGCGAGCCAGCGGATGTTATCGAGGCCCGGCGAACCCAGGCTCGCTGAACGCGCGACGTACTTGTCCACACTCAGCCGCATTGCGACCGCGCAGGTGTGCCAGCCGCTCGCGATCAGGCCCTTGAAGAAGGAATTCTTCGCCGCCGCCGGATCGATGTGGAAGGGCTGAGGGTCGAACTGGCGCGCGAAATCCATGATCGCCGCCTCGGTGAAGGTGTAGCTGCCCATCTCCATGGTGTCGCCCACGGGGAAATCTTCCCAATAGAGCAGATCGGCCTTCGTCATATTTTCAGAGTGTAGTATGGGCCGCGCTATGGACGAGATAGTTGCGCGCAGCATGGCGAAATGGCCGGACGTTCCCGATGTCTACGGCTGGCTCGCACTCGACCGGCGGGGAAAT